>JBFMEU010000009.1:0-57904 GCA_040753155.1 Bacillota bacterium | reverse complement strand
GCCAAAAATAACAGTTCACCGGTACAAAGTGGAGGCCGCCGGGGGCAACAGGAAGGTACCAAAGGTCATGGCAGGCGCAAATACGATAACCTTCCCGCCCGGGAAGTGATTCACGATATCCCTGAAGCAAACCGGCATTGTCCACAATGTGGTTTACCGTATGATCCATTTCCAGGCGACGAGACCTCGGAGGAAATCGACTGGCAAGTAAAAGTGGAACGGGTAGTACATAGGCGCAAACGCTATCACAAAACCTGCCGGTGTCTTGGAGTTCAGACTATCATTACTGCTCCCCCGCCTCCCAAAGTTATTGCCAAAGGACTATTTACTGCCGGTTGCATTGCCCGTCTATTAATAGAGAAGTACGTACTGGGCCGGCCCCTTTATCGCATCGGAACCGCCTTGCGCATGGAGGGACTGGACCTGTCTCAGGGTACCCTGGTGGGGGTACTCCAGAAGATGTCACTTTTGCTGGCGCCCCTGTGCGAGGCTATCCGTGCCCATTGCCTGTCCGCTGATTGCTGGCAGGCCGACGAGACGGGCTGGAAGGTCTTTGAAGAGGTGGAGGGTAAAACTTCAAACCGCTGGTGGCTATGGGTGTTTGCTTCTCCTGACGCCATAGTGTTTGTCATGGATCCTTCCCGCAGCGCCGACGTACCCAAGAGGTTCTTCGGTCTAACAGGTGATGATCCGCATCCGGCCAAAGGCCTTTTGGGTTCTGATTTCTATCGTGTTTATCAGGCTTTGGGCGATAACTTCCAATCCTTCTTCTGCTGGGCCCATATGCGGCGCCACTTTCTGGAGGCCGCCAGGGGTTATCCCAAGTTGCAGACTTGGGCAGATGAGTGGAAGGAAAGGATTGCTGTCTTATACCGCCTGCACGAAGCCCGGCAACCTGGTACCCAAGGTTACCTGGAAGCCGACGAAGAACTGCACCGCTTCGTTAAGGAAGAAATTGAGGTCAACTGGCGGGCACAGCTGACGGACAGGACCATACCCTTGGCTGGCCGGGATGTGCTTAAGACCGTCGAGCGGCATTGGGAAGGCTTGACCCTTTTCCTGAACCATCCAGAGTTGCCGCTGGATAACAATGCCGCCGAACGTCTCTTGCGTACTCCTGTAGTGGGACGCAAAAACTTCTATGGGTCCGGTTCAAAGTGGAGCGGTGAGTTTGGCGCGATGATCTGGACGATAACGGCTACCGTCGCCCGGGCGAAGCTCAATCCTCTCGCCCACCTGACAGACTTCTTGACTGCTTGCGCCAATAACAACGGCAAGCCTTTGGAGGGATCTGCACTTGACCGGTTCTTGCCCTGGATGATGAGCGAGGCAGAAAAAACGGCCTGGTACTTTGGGGAGGATCCGTGACCATGCGTTACTGCGGCCGGGACTTTACATCCGCCGAGCTGGACCTGATCAGATCCATCATTGCCCGGCCGCAAGAATATCCCACCAGAGCTGCGATCGCCCGTGCCGTTTGTGAAAGCCTTACCTGGGTCAGGCCGGATGGACAGCCTAAACTAATGTCCGCCCGGGTGGCTCTTTTACGTATGCACCGCAACGGGTTGTTCGAGTTGCCACCACCACGCGGCGGCAACGGAAATGGCCGTTTAAGTCCTCAACTCACACCTGCCAGCGATCCAGGCCCACTGATTACAGGTACCCGGCGGGATCTTGGCGCGCTCACTTTACTGCGGGTAGCAGGCCGCAAAGACTCACGGCTCTGGAACGAGTTGATAGCACGCTATCACTACCTTGGCTATACTCCCCTGCCCGGGGCGCAGATCCGCTATCTGATCAAAAATGAAACCCACCTCCTGGGCGCCATAGGCATGGGAGCTGCCGCCTGGAAGGTAGCGCCACGGGACCAGTTCATCGGCTGGACACCTGCCCGGCGTGAACAGAACCTCCATTTAGTAATTAACCAGGCCCGTTTCTTGATTTTGCCCTGGGTGCAGGTTAAAAATCTCGCATCTAGCTTGCTAAGTCTTCTGACCACACAGGTAGTCTCAGATTGGGAGGAACTTTATGCCTATAGGCCTGTTCTTATGGAAACTTTTGTGGAACAGGGCCGATTCCGTGGAACCTGTTATCGAGCAGCGAATTGGATTCGTGTCGGGCAGACCCAAGGTCGAGGTAAGCTTGATACCCACAAGCTCAAGAATAAGCCCATTAAGGATGTGTTTCTTTTCCCTCTGGATAAAAACTTCCGTCAAGTGCTTACCGGGCCTACGTAGTTCACCGAATGTTTACCATATTTTTTCTTATCAAGAGGCCCTTTGTAATCTCTTAGACGGTTAACATCAACATGAGGAGGTTCACCAAAGCTATTCGCCTCATCTTACAGGGGTAGGAGAAGACTCAGATTTACGTACACTACCCATCCCGATGTTGGATGAAGAATGACTGGAACTGCTGGAGGACGGTCTGCTAGAACTTCTTTCCGATGCTCTAAGACTTCCCATGCCTCCGGGGGACGAATGGCTTGAGCTGTTAGTGGATGGACTGCTGTTACTGCTGACAGAATTCCTTTCCGAAGCCCTAAGACTTCCCATCCCCCCGGATGACGGCTTGCTGCTGCTGTTGGTGCTCCTTTCAGATGCCCTTAAGCCCCCCATCCCTGATGATCCTGTACTAACAGAAGAGCCAACTGACCTTGATACTTGCCTACTGGAAACAAACTACAATATAGCCGCGTTATCATCGGTGACTTTCTTAGCGTATCCCTTGATATGGAATACAGCACAATAATCACCAATCCGCCGTACAGCTTGGCGCAGTAGTTTGTTAAAAAAGCTTTTGAATTGGCCGGGAAGGACCGATATTATTATGTTGTTGCGGCTGGCTTTCCTAGAGAGCAAAAGCGCCGGGATTTCTGGCGGCGCTCTCCGGTGAGTGGTTTTTGTACATACTGAGTGAGCGCACTTCCTTTACGGGCGGCAAAACAGATGCGGCGGCTTATGCCTGGTTTGTCTGGAGTGGGGGCAAAAAACAGGTAGTGCAAGTTGTCTGAAACCTGAAAATACGAGTCTGAAAGCGTCAATATCCAGGTTGGAGAAGCAAGGGGGAGAAGCAATCTACCTGATGTGTATTATTGATGTCTATGATCGGGCGATTGTGGACTACCACATAGGACTGTCTTGTGAGGGTAAACATGCTGCCCAGATCCTCCAGCGCGCACTGTGGAAACGACAACTCTTTAAAACAAACTGCCGCCCGGTCATCCGGAGTGATAATGGCCCCCAGTTTATCAGCAATCACTTTGAAACCGCATGTAATCAACTGAGCATTGAGCGACTTCGTTCTTCTGGGGCAATTGAAAATTTTGCAAGGCAGTTATGCGGATATAAATTATTAAGGCTCAAGTGCCAGGGGTTACCTGGTATTTGAGCCTTTTTCGTGCAAAACTTCCAATTGAACCCTTTAAGAACCGGGCAATGGTTCCCGCTGGTCATAGTTCTCTATGATTATACCGCCGTGCTCACCCAGGCGCGCCATTTGCAGCAGTCCCTCTCCGGGTTTACTCATTTCCCGGGCCTGGGCCGTAATCCCGGCAATGGTTAACCTGACCGGGTTAAATGAGCGGGCTACGATAATGGCCCCCCGGTCCCCCCGGCAGCCGGCATGGGCCGTGCCGGCACACTTGCCCAGCAGCAGTATGTGGCCGGCGGCCTGAACAACAGCCCCGGGATTAAGGTCGCCAAGAATGACCACATGCCCCTCATGGGTTACAGCCTGTCCTGAGCGCAGTGTTTGCCGGACCAGGGCGGCAGCTTCACCATCCCGTGGTCTCTCCAATCCTGCCGGCGGCAGCTTTTGGCCCTGCCGGGGCTTGGCCGGTTGCTCCGACTGACCGAATGACCAGGTCAGTTCAGGATTCAAGACCAGACCATAGTTGCGGCAAATTTCCTGCAGTTCTTCCGCTTGGCGGGATATTAGCCGGGTTGATTCATGGTGGATGGAAAACTGGGCCCCTTTAAAAAATCCGCCTGCCTTTTCCATTTTTTGAATCAAGTGTGTTTTGATTTCGTTAAAATCCTCTTCAGGATCCACTATGATGATCAGGCCCTGCCTTGTTCCCTTAATACTTACCGCCTCGCCGGCCATGTTTAAACACCCCTTTAAAAAATAAATAACATCAAGAAGACTTGGTTCAGGTGGGGTTTTAACCCTATCTGAACCTTAGTCGCACTTATTTCGAGTTTACAGCCTGTTAATCCCATTAGTTGGGGACATTCCTGTCCCCAGAGAAATACCCAAGCTTCAGCAGGTGTGTCCCCTTTCCTTATGCGAGGGCGGGGTTTTACAGGCTGTGCGAAGATAAATTTGATAACATAATTCGATTTTTTTCCGAAGATTTCCTGCTGGCTGTTGAAAAAACACGATATATTGTGGCGTTTGTATAAAAAAATGTATTTTGCGGTAACCTCACAGCATAAATCAAAGTAATACATATTAATAAAAACATGACAGATAAGAGTAGCTGGCAGAGGGAAAAGGGGGATTTATTTTTGCCCGAATGGAGAAAAGATCCGGTTGTTGACCGTTGGGTGGTTATTGCATCAGAGAGGGGCAAGCGCCCATCTGATTATAAGGTGGCGCCGGACTTGCCCCGGGGGGGGAGGTGCCCCCTGTGCCCCGGCCACGAGCAAGATACGCCCCCGGAAGTGCTGGCCTTCCGGGACAGCGGGGCGGGTTCGAACCAGCCGGGGTGGTGGGTGCGGGTGGTGCCCAACAAATTTCCGGCAGTTCGTATAGAAGGCGATTTTGATTGCCGGCAGGATGGTGTTTACAAGCAGATGAACGGCCTGGGCGCTCATGAGGTGGTAGTGGAGTCCACCGGCCACCACCGGGGGCTGGAGGAGCAGCCCGCCCGGCAGGTGGAGGAAGTGATCTGGGCCTGGCGCCAGCGCTCCCTTGATTTGCGCCGGGATTCCAGGTTTAAATATATCCAGATTTTTAAGAATTTTGGCCAGGTTGGCGGCGCCTCCCTGGAACATCCCCACTCCCAGATTTTGGCCCTGCCGGTGATCCCGGCTGATGTACAGGGGGAACTGGCGGGGGCGCAGGCCTGCTGGAGGGAACACGGGGGCTGTGTGTACTGCAGCATACTGCGGCAAGAAGTGTCCGCAGGGCGCAGGATGGTAGTGGAAAATGAACATTTCATCAGCTTTGTGCCCTTTGCGGCAAGATTCCCCTTTGAGATGTGTATTCTTCCCCGGGAGCACCAGTGGGACTTCGGGTCGATTCGTGAAGAACAGGTGGCTGATTTGGCACAGATAATCCGGCATAGCCTGGGTAAGTTGAATAATATATTTGGCAGGCCCCCGTATAACCTATATCTGCACACAGCTCCAGTAAATTCAGGTCATTACGAGGAATATCACTGGCATGTGGAAATATTGCCGCGGCTTACCATTTTGGCAGGTTTTGAGCTGGCTACGGGATATGTGATCAATCCCACCCCGCCGGAAATGGCTGCAGCTGAATTACGAGATGCTGCAGTAAGTCGGCAGGAGGAAGCAAGGTATTCCAACCAGGAGGTGGCGCAATATGTTTGACCGGTCCTTAAAAATACTGATGGTTTCCCCGGAGGTTGTTCCCTTTGCCAAAGTTGGCGGCCTTGCCGACGTGGCCGGTTCACTGCCCAAGGCCCTGGCGACGGTTGGCAATGTTCAGGCCGGCCATGATGTGCGGGTGGTGATGCCCCACTACAAAGGTATTGAAGGGGCCAGGTACCGGATGGATTTTCCGGTTCAGTTTGGCCAGCGGGTAGAAACGGCAATTGTCCGGGAGGCCGGCATAGAAGCCCACTTTCATGGTGAGCACCGGGTTGTGCCGGTGTACATGGTTGATAATCACCACTTATTTTACCGGGACGGCATCTACGGTTTTTCCGATGATGCAGAGCGGTTTACCTTTTTTTGCCGTGCCGTCCTGGAAATGCTGCCGCAGTTAAACTGGCAGCCCGATGTTATTCACTGTAATGACTGGCAGACCGGGGCCATACCTTTCTTTTTAAAAACCAGATATGCCGGGGAGCCATTTTATAGCCGCATGGCGACTGTGTACACTATTCATAATCTGCAGTATCAGGGTAATTTTCCCCCGTACACCCTTTCCCTGCTGGGGGTTGATGAGGAGTACTTTACCCAGGACAATCTGGAGTTCTATGGCCTGGTCAGCTATATGAAGATGGGAATTCTTTACGCAGATGTTATTAATACCGTTAGCAGGACTTACGCCGGAGAGATTCAAAGGCCGGAGTTCGGGGAACGCATGGATGGCCTGCTGCGGCAGAGGTCCCATGACCTGTATGGGATTGTTAACGGTATAAATTACCACGAGTTCAATCCCAAAACAGACCACCGGATTCACCGGACCTATGACATTGACAATATACAGAATAAAAAGGAAAACAAGTATGCTCTGCAAAAGGAGATGCAATTGCCGGTGCGAGACATTCCCCTGATTGGGCTGATCACGCGCTTGGTTGACCAAAAGGGTCTGGATTTAATTGCCGAGATCAGTGATGAGCTGACGATGTTGGATATTCAGCTGGCGGTGCTGGGCAGCGGTGAGCGCTATTACGAGGAGATGTTCAGGCGGCTTAAGGAAAAGTACCCGCAAAAAATGGGAGTGCATATCGGGTTCAACTCTATCCTGGCCCAGCGTATTTATGCCGGTTCGGATATGTTTTTAATGCCCTCCCGCTTTGAGCCCTGTGGTCTGGGACAGTTAATATCTATGCGCTACGGCACCGTGCCCATTGTAAGGGGCACCGGCGGGCTGGCGGATACGGTCCATGATTATAATCCGGCCACCGGATCGGGCAATGGGTTTGTGTTTTCCGAGTACAATGGTCGGGCCCTCTATCACGCCTTGGCCGGAGCCCTCAAGCTGTACCGGGAGGATTGGGAGCAGTGGCGGCGGCTGCAGCGAAATTGTATGGAACTGGACTATTCCTGGGCCAAATCAGGTGTTGAGTACCTGCAGTTGTACCAGGAGGCCATGAGCAAACATATGGAGCGGCTAAAGACAGCCTGATTGCTAAACCGGGCCGGATCACGGAAAAGACCGGGATCCGGCCTTTTTACATAAGGCAGGGGATAAAGTAATGCCTTTCCTATCCTGAAAATACATTTACAAATCAATCGCCGCCCTTGAACTTTGCTGGTTTAAAGATGTGCTGCGTAAAACTAACTAATTAACTATATACAAAACAGGGATTTAATTGTTAAAATATTCACAGTAGTCAAAATATTATGGCGATGGTGATTTCGGCGAAGGTGATCTTTTTAAATCCGGGACTGGGTGAGGGGCACAGGGATGAAATTGTATAAAAAATTAGTTAAATACGGCATGGTATAAACCGCTCAATACAATTGTGCAGGGAGGTGAATTGATTGGGCGGGGTGCGTAAAAGTAGGGAGAATTACCTGACGGTTACCCGTCTTAACCGCAGCCAGAAGGCATCAGCCAAGGACGCAGTGGTTTGGCTGTTAAAGCGCAGTCCTTGTTCCGGGGAAGGCATAGCTGAGCACTTTGGTATGCAGCGGGAATTGGTGTCTCAGCTTGTTGATGAGTTGCTAAGGTCCGGCCGGATCACCCGGTTGCCCGGGCAGGAAGGAATCCTGGTTTTCAGGGACCCTTTAGAAAAGTGGTGGGAAAAATAACCAAGATTCTAAAAATTCCTGGTACATCGGGTTGTGTGCATCTGAATAAGAATACATAATCAATATCTAGCCTGACTACAGATGTTCGGGTGACTACAATATATGTAAACCAACGTTTACGTTTTTTGACAATGCTATACATAAGTGCTTTTTTATTTGATGTCCTTAAATAATTTAAATAACTATCCAGGGCTTATTTTTAGCCTTTTGCGCGAAGAGTCAGAAAAGTGGCTCTAATTTTGCATTTAGTTAGGATTACGTAAAATGGGCGTGAGGAGATAACCCATTTAAAAGTATAGTTAGCCACAAAATCAAAGCTATTTAGAAGGGGGAAAAAACGTGAGTCAGGCAGCAAACATGACGGATTATGACAAGACGTACACAGAATTTAAGTTGGAAGTCCCGGAGTATTTTAATTTTGCCAGGGACGTGTTGGACAAATGGGCGGCAGATCCGGACAAGTTGGCCATGTACTGGGTTGACGATGCCGGCAACGAGGAAAAGAGAACTTTTGCGCAGCTGTGTGAGGCCTCCCGGCGTTTTTCAAATGTCTTAAACCAGCAGGGTGTTACGCAGGGGGACGTTGTTATCGTTATTCTGCCCCGTCTGATTGAGTGGTGGGAAATCAACATTGCCTGCCTGCGCACCGGCGCCATTATAAGTCCAGGCACCACCCAGCTAACCCCCAAGGATATCAAGTTCCGTTTTGAGGCGGCTGATGCGGTATGTATCATTACTGATAAGGACAACGCCTCCAAGGTGGACGAGATCAGGGATCAGTGCCCCACTTTAAAATCATGTATTATTGTTGGTGACCAGCGGGATAACTGGCTTAACTATGGTGAGGCCGTGGCCGCTGCCTCCCCCGAATATGAGACCGTGAACACAAAGAGTGACGATATTGCCATTCTTTACTTTACCTCCGGCACCACTGGTTATCCCAAAATGACTGTGCACACCCATGTCAGCTATCCCATTGGCCATATCACAACCGGCAAGTTCTGGCTTGACCTGAAACCGGAAGACCTGCACTGGAACCTTTCCGACACCGGCTGGGCCAAGGCGGCCTGGAGCAGTTTCTATGGCCCCTGGAATTGCGGCGCGGCCTTGTTTGTTCACCATGCAGCCAAATTTGATGTTAAGAAAACCCTGGGGTATCTTGAAAAGTACCCTGTTACAACTCTGTGCGGACCTCCCACCGCTTACCGCATGTTTGTTTTGGAAGATCTGTCCAGTTATAACTTTAAGACTCTCCGTCATTGTGTAGGCGCCGGCGAGCCGCTGAATCCGGAAATCATTGACACCTGGGCCGAGCATACCGGCCTGAAAATCCGGGACGGCTATGGCCAGACCGAAACTGTTATTCTGGCCGGCACCTTCCCGCCCCTTGAAGTGCGTCCCGGCTCCATGGGCAAGCCTGCCCCGGGCATTGACGTGCAGGTTATTGATGATGAAGGCAACATTCTTCCCAGGGGCCAGGAAGGTGACATTGCGGTTAGGGTTAAGCCCGAGCGCCCTGTGGGCCTGTACCGCGAGTACTGGAAGGACCCGGAAAAGACCGCCTCCACCTACAGGGGCGACTGGTATATTACCGGTGACCGGGCCATTATGGACGAAGACGGTTACCTCTGGTTTGTGGGCCGGGCGGACGATGTTATCCTGGCCTCCGGTTATCGCATAGGCCCCTTTGAGGTTGAAAGCGCTCTCATTGAGCACCCGTCCGTAGCTGAGTCCGCCGTCGTTTCCAGCCCGGACGAAGTCCGCGGCGAGGTGGTTAAGGCCTTTGTTATTCTGGCCCCCGGCTATGAGGGAAGCCCGGAACTGGTTAAGGAGTTGCAGGATTTCGTTAAGAAAACCACCGCCCCTTACAAGTACCCCAGGAAAATTGAATTTGTTGAGTCCCTGCCCAAAACTGTCAGCGGCAAAATCCGCCGGATTGAGCTCAGGGAAGCTGAGTGGGGCAAAAAGTAAAACACTGTTGAGGTTTTTGGCCGGCCCGGTAGTAACCGGGCCGGCTTTGTGTTTGCATAGGAAATTATACTTTTTGAAAACTGTGGATAAGTGACCTGTGGGCTTACGTTAGCGGTGATTTTGAGCCCTAATTTGGTGCATTTTGGTCAAAGATTATACTTGACCTGGAGGGCAAGATGAAATATTTTATAACTATATACTGACTGAACGTTCAGTCAGTTAGGATAATCAATAATTTACAAAGGAGGAGTGAATATAGGTGATATTTTAACGGCCAAATAAGTCCTTGGAGTGTTTGTGTGTGAACAAAATAGCCGTTCATTATTGTCTCGTTTTGTAGACATGTTTAAATTTTTTATTGGTTGCCGTGCCTATAGATTGATTGCATGATTGGTGCTAATGTGGAAAACAATCGGCTTGGCGCAGTAGTCAGAGTTTTCTAAAAAGTTGGTACGCTTTTTGCAAACAAGTAATTTTAAAGAAAAGGGGAATTTCTGTCCCGGACAACCTTGTTCTCCAACAACCAACATAAGGGAGGAATAAAAGTGTACTTCAAGCTGAGTGAGGAACAGGAACTACTGCGTAAAACTGTACGGGATTTTGCCGAGGAGGAAGTGGCCCCCAAGGCAGCTGAAATGGATGAAAAAGAAGAGTTTGACTGGACGTTATGGGATAAGATGGCGGAGATGGGCCTTACCGGAATACCCTTTTCGGATGAGTACAGCGGCGCCGGCATGGACAATGTCAGCTATGCCATAGCCGTTGAAGAGTTGTCCCGGGTGTGCGCATCAACCGGTGTTGCAATCTCAGCCCACACTTCCCTGGGCGCCTGGCCTATATATTACTTCGGCACAGAAGAGCAAAAGCAAAAGTACCTGGCGCCCATGGCAGAGGGTACCAAGATTGGCGCCCTTGGGCTGACAGAACCTTCCGCCGGCTCTGATGCGGGCGCGGTTAAGACAACAGCTGTCCTGGAGGGTGACGAGTATATATTGAACGGAACAAAAATCTTCATTACTAATGGCTACTATGGGGATGTTTATGTTGTTATAGCCAGCACGGACAAGAGTAAAAGTCACCGGGGAACTGCTGCTTTTATCGTTGAAAAAGGCACCCCTGGCTTTACCTTCGGCAAAAAGGAGCATAAATTGGGCATCAGAGCATCGGCAACTTATGAGCTGGTATTCGAAAACTGCCGCGTTCCCAAGGAAAACCTGCTGGGCCTGGACGGCCAGGGCTTTAAAATTGCCCTTGGCACCCTGGACGGCGGTCGCATCGGTATTGCCGCCCAGGCTCTGGGAATTGCCCAGGGCGCCCTGGACCAGGCTGTGGCGTACAGTAAAATCCGGGAGCAGTTTAACCAGCCCATCAGCAAGTTCCAGGGGCTGCAGTGGATGATGGCTGATATGGCCACCCGGATTGAGGCTGCCCGCCTGCTGGTGTACAAGGCTGCCTGGATGAAGGACAACGGCCTGCCTTACGGCAAAGAGGCGGCGATGGCCAAATTGTTTGCCTCGGAGTGCGCCATGTGGGTAACCACCAAGGCTGTGCAAATTTTTGGCGGCTATGGATACACCAGGGAGTATCCAGTGGAGCGGATGATGCGTGATGCGAAAATAACCGAAATCTATGAGGGTACCAGTGAGGTGCAAAGGATTGTAATTGCCGCCAATTTACTTAAATAAACAAGTTTGCTGCATCACCTGCAGCGGTCCAATAACAGAGCTTATTTTAGCAAAGGAGGAAGCACATGAAAATCGTTGTATGTCTTAAGCAAACATTTGACACTGAAGCCAAAATCGTCATCAATGCCGACGGTCAGATTGAGCGTAAGGGCGTAAGCCTGATCATGAACCCCTACGATGAGTTTGCCGTGGAGGAGGGACTCAAGCTCAAGGGCAAAGACGGCGAAGTAACCGTAGTTACCGCAACCGGCCCGGAAGGCCAGGACGCCTTGCGCCAGGCCCTGGCCATGGGTGCCGACAAGGCCATCCTGGTAGACCCGGGCAGGGCTGATATTGATGAATTTACCACAGCCACAATTCTGGCCAAGGCCATTGCCGGATTAGAATATGACCTGATCATCGGCGGTTTCCGGGCCATTGATGACGGCTCGGCCCAGGTGGCCGGCCGGGTGGCCGAAATACTGGGCCTGCCGGTGGTGAATGTGGTCACCAAGCTCGAAGTGGCGGACGGCAAGGCCGTGGCCACCCGGGAAATTGAGGGCGGCAGCGAGGTTATTGAAGTGCCCCTGCCGGCGGTAATAACCGCCCAAAAGGGCCTGAACGAACCCCGCTACCCCTCTATGAAAGGGATTATGCAGGCCAAGAAAAAGCCGATGCAAAAAACCACTGCCGCTGAACTGGGCCTGGACGAGGCCGCCCTGGCCCCCAAAGTCAAGGCATTGTCCTTTACCCTGCCCTCAGCCCGGGCCGCCGGCCGGCTTGTTCCCGGCGAGGCGCCCGAGGCGGCCAGGGAACTGGCCAGACTGCTGCGTGAAGAAGCAAAAATTATCTAAAGGAGGGCAACGGTAATGACAAAAGGAATTTGGGTAGTAGTAGAACAACGTGACGGCGAAATCAAAAAAGTAACCTATGAACTGTTAAGCGAAGGTCGCAAAGTTGCCGACCAACTGGGTGAAGAACTGGCTGCCGTCCTCCTGGGCAGCGGCGTGTCCGACAAGGCGGCCTCCCTGGGCGAGTACGGCGCCGACAAGGTCTACGTGGCTGATAACGCAGCCCTGGCCAACTATACAACTGACGGATATACCAACGTGCTGGCCGCCCTGGCTCAAAAGTACGAACCCTACGCCATCTTGCTGGGCTGCACCAGCAACGGGCGCGACTTGGCGGCCCAGGTTGCCCAGCGCCTGAGTACCGGCCTGATGTCCGATTGCATCGGCATGGAACTGGCCGACGGGCAACTGGCCTTCACCCGTCCCATCTACGCCGGCAAGGCCCTGGTCAAGGCCTGCTGCCCGGACGCCCGGCCGGTTATGGCCACCATCCGGCCCAACATCTTTGCCGTGGAGTCAGCCGCCAAAACTGCCGGGGTGATAGCTGAAGATGCCGACCCGGGGGCCATCAGGCAGGTAGTCAAGGAAGTAATTAAGCAAGAATCAACCCGCCCGGAGCTGACCGAGGCCAATGTCATCGTCAGCGGCGGCCGCGGAATGAAGGCGCCGGAGAACTTCAGCGTGCTGGAAGAACTGGCCGACGTGCTGGGCGCGGCGGTGGGCGCCTCCAGGGCCGCCGTGGACGCGGGCTGGATCAGCCACAGCTTCCAGGTGGGGCAGACCGGCAAGACCGTAACCCCGACCCTGTACATTGCCTGCGGCATTTCCGGCGCCATCCAGCACCTGGCCGGCATGAGCTCATCCAAGTGCATCGTGGCGGTCAACAAGGACCCCGAGGCCAATATCTTCAAGGTTGCCGACTATGGCATCGTGGGAGACCTGTTTGAGGTTGTGCCCCTGCTGAAGGAAGAGCTTAAGAAGATTATGGCTTAGTCAGTGAACTCTTGATAAATAACCTGCCGGATTTTCCTGGGCTGTGGTTGGTAATCAGCCAGGAAATCCGGCAGCTTCGTATACAAATCTATCGCCGCCTTCGCGGCGCCGGCAGAGGATGAAAAGGGAAGGGGACGGATGCTTACCGGCGCAGTGATTTGGCGGAGCGCCGGTAAGCATCCGTCCCCGGGCAAAGCTGCTGGCACAAGAAAGGGGGATTATCATGCAAGAGGCTGTTATAGTAAGTGTTGTGCGTACGGCTGTGGGCAAATTCGGCGGCGCCCTGGGGCAAATTCCGGCTGTTGATTTGGGCGCCCTGGTTATTGCCGAGGCTATAAAAAGAGCCGGGGTCAAGCCCGAACAGGTTGATGAGGTTTTTATGGGTAACGTTTTACAGGCCGGACTGGGGCAAAACCCGGCCCGCCAGGCATCAGTAAAGGCTGGTCTTCCCCACGAGACGCCGGCCACCTCGATTAACATAGTTTGCGGGTCCGGCCTGAAGACTGTCGGCCTGGCCGCTCAGTTGATCCGGGCCGGTGAGGCGGATATGGTGGTGGCCGGCGGTATGGAAAACATGAGCCTGGCCCCTTACGCCATAGACAAAGCCCGGTGGGGCCTGCGCATGGGTGAAGGCAAACTGGTTGACACAATGATTAAGGATGGTCTGTGGTGCGCCTTCAATAATATTCACATGGGCCTGACTGCGGAGAATATTGCTGAAAGGTACGGCATCACCCGGGAGGACCAGGACATGTTCTCCGCCGGCAGCCAGGTCAAGGCTATAGCGGCCATTGATGAGGGCCGCTTTAAGGATGAAATCGTACCGGTGTCCATCCCCCAGAAAAAGGGCGACCCCATGCTCTTTGATACGGATGAATTTCCCCGGCGTGGTACCACCGTGGAGGCCCTGGCCAAGCTGGCACCGGCCTTTAAAAAGGGCGGCACGGTTACGGCGGGCAATGCCTCGGGCATCAACGACGGAGCGGCGGCATTTGTGGTCATGTCAGCGAATAAGGCCCGGGAGCTGGAGCTGAAGCCGCTGTTTGTGATCCGCTCCTCAGCCACAGCCGGAGTGGATCCGGCGGTTATGGGCCTGGGCCCTATTCCCGCCTCCCGCAAGGCCCTGTCCAGGGCCGGCTTGACGGTTGGTGATCTGGACCTCATTGAGGCCAACGAGGCTTTTGCCGCCCAGGCACTGGCTGTAATGAAGGACCTGGAACTGCCCCCGGACAAGGTAAACGTAAACGGCGGAGCGGTTGCCATCGGTCACCCCATCGGGGCCAGCGGGGCCAGAATACTGGCCACTCTGCTTTATGAAATGAAGCGCCGGAACAGCAAGTACGGTCTGGCCACCCTTTGTATCGGCGGCGGACAGGGTACGGCTTTGATTGTTGAGAATGTTTAGATATATAATAAGCTAATTATGCCGGAGGGATTTGTCATGGAAATAAAAAAGATTATGGTCATTGGAGCAGGTCAAATGGGTTCCGGAATTGCCCAGGTAGCCGCCGTGGCGGGGTTCCAGGTGGTCCTGAACGATATTAAAGAAGAGTTTGTCAGCCGGGGAATGGCCTACATTCAAAAAAACCTGGCCAAGGACGTTGGCAAGGGCCGGTTGACTGAAGGAGACAAAGAGGCCATCCTGACCCGGCTTATTCCATCGGTTGATTTGCAGGATGCCGGTGATGTTGATCTGGCCATCGAGGCCGCCATTGAAAACATGGACATCAAAGGTAAAATATTCAAGGACCTGGACAGCATCACCCCGGCCCATGCTATTTTGGCCACCAACACCTCATCCCTGCCCATTACCGAAATTGCCGCCTTTACCGGCCGGCCGGAAAAGGTTATCGGCATGCATTTTATGAATCCTGTGCCGGTGATGAAGCTGGTTGAAGTCATCAGGGGCCTGGCCACATCCGATGAAACTTATGAAATTGTTAAAACCCTTAGCGGGCAGATGGGCAAGGCGCCGGTGGAAGTTAATGATGCGCCGGGTTTTGTCAGCAACCGGGTGCTGCTCCCCATGATCAACGAGGCTATATACTGTGTCTATGAGGGCATCGCCACCCCCGAGGCGGTGGACCAGGTTATGAAATTGGGCATGAATCACCCCATGGGACCCCTGGCCCTGGCCGACCTGATTGGCCTGGATACCTGCCTGTATATTATGGAGGTTTTGCATAAGGGACTGGGCGACGGCAAATACCGTCCCTGCCCGCTTCTGCGCAAGTACGTTGCCGCCGGCTGGCTGGGGCGTAAAACCGGGCGCGGATTCTATGTGTATTAATAGCTTATAACAGATTAAGGAGGTAATTATGTGACCTGGAACAATGTGTTAATGGAAAAGGACGGCGCCATCGGGGTTGTTACCATTAACCGGCCCAAGGTGCTAAATGCCTTAAATGCCGAAACCCTGACCGAGCTGGGCGAAGCCATGGAGCAGCTGGGCAATGATCCCGAGGTAAAGGCGATCATCTTGACCGGGGCAGGGGACAAGTCCTTTGTGGCCGGCGCTGATATAGCCTTTATGCAAAACCTTACTCCGCTGGAGGCCAGAAAGTTTGCCCGTTTGGGACAGGGAGTACTGAGCAAGATTGAGAATCTTAGCAAGCCGGTTATTGCTGCCATTAACGGTTTTGCCCTGGGCGGCGGCTGCGAACTGGCCATGGCCTGTGATATCAGGGTTGCTTCCCCCAGGGCCAAGTTTGGCCAGCCCGAGGTTAACCTGGGCCTGATTGCTGGATTTGGCGGCACACAGAGGCTGACCCGCCTGGTCAACCCCGGCGTGGCCAAGGAAATTCTGTTCACCGCTGACATGTATGAGGCTGAGGCGGCCCACAAAATTGGCCTGGTGAACCATGTGGCGCCGGCGGAGGAATTAATGAATTTCTGCAAGTCCATGGCCCGGAGAATTGCGGCCCGGGGGCCGGTGGCCGTACAGTTAAGTAAAGAAGCCGTCAACGAAGGCCTGGAGATGGACCTGGAAAAGGCCCTGGCCCACGAGGCTGATTTATTTGCCCTGGTTTTTGCCACCGATGACCGCAGTGAAGGCATAGCAGCCTTTTTGAACAAAAAGAAGCCCGAGTTTAAAGGCCGGTAAATAGTCAACTGATAATGCAGATTTGCTGTTATACCAGGCCGGCTCCCCGGGAGCGCCTGGTATAACTTTCAACCGGCCTCGTATATTAGGCAAAGGGGGTTGAAGGTAATGCTCCTTACACCGGCAAGTGAATTGGCGGCCCGGATTAACAGGTTTCAGGAGTGGATGAAAAATAGTAATGTCGGGGGGTGTTTGCTGGTCCAGAATGCTGACCTGGTTTATTTTAGCGGCACTTACCAAAATGCCTATCTTTATATTCCTGATAAAAATGAACCGGTTTTTATGGTCCGGAGAAGTATCCAGCGGGCCCGGGAGTGTTCACCCTTGAGGCGGATCCTGCCTCTGGGCAGCCCTAAGCGGCTCCCGGAAGTGCTGAGGGAAGAGGGCTTTCCGGCGCCCGGGCGGCTGGGACTGGAACTGGATGTGCTGCCGGCCCGGCAGTACTTCAAGCTAAAAGAGCTATTTCCCGGTTCCGAAATAGTGGACTGCTCCACCGCCATCAGGCAGCTGCGGGCTATTAAGTCACCCTACGAGTTGGGGCTGCTAAAGGACACCGCTGACATGATGGACCGGGTGTTTGCCCGAATTCCGGATTTGTTGGAAGAAGGGATTACAGAATTGGAGCTGGCTGGCCGGATTGAGGGCCTGGCCAGGCGTGAGGGCCACCAGGGGATGGTGCGGGTCAGGGGCTTCAACACGGATTTTCACTACGGCTGCCTTTTGACCGGTGCCCACGGGGGTGTGGCCAGTTTTTTTGACGGGCCGCTGGGGGGTCCGGGGCTTAACCCCGCCTATCCCTTTGGCCTGGGGTGCCGCATCCTGGGCCGTGATGAACCGGTCATGGTTGATTATGCGGGCTGTAAAGAAGGATATGTTGTCGATATGGCCCGGCTGTTTGTGTTGGGCAGCCTGCCCGGCCACCTGGAGCGGGCACACCGGGTGGCGGTCCAAATACAAAATGCCCTTGCGGAGATGGCCTGTCCCGGGGTAAGCGGGGCCCGGCTCTATGAGTTGGCTCTGAGTATGGCCCATGAGGCTCAATTGAACAATAACTTTATGGGCTGCGGTGAGCAAGTATCCTTTGTGGCCCACGGTGTGGGCCTGGAGTTGGACGAATTTCCGGTTCTGGCCCGGGGTGTTAAGACCATCCTGCAGGAAGGTATGGTTTTGGCTCTGGAGCCGAAGTTTATATTCCCCGGTGAGGGCGCGGTGGGCATAGAAAACATCTTTGTGGTCCAAGAAACCGGCCTTGAGCGCCTGACCAGGTACCCGGATGAGATTTGCCCGGTAAAAGTAAGTTGATCACTGAACTAATCCGCCCTATGAAACCCGCCTCTGTAGGCGGCGGGTTTCATAGGGCGGATTAGTTCAGTATGGACTCGGCTAACATTCAGTTGGTTAAGAAGAATTATAGTTGTTAACCAGGAAGAGCTAACCCCTGAACAAATCAAACTAATTCAAGTTACCATTTCACTTGACCCTGCGGATATGAGCAGTTTCCATCTGTAGTACATCAATTTTAGCTTCAATCCGTCCCAGGATAGAGATAATATTCTGATTGGTATCTTGTTGGACTTCGCGAAAATCATAGAGTCCACGAATTTTTTCAATGACTTCATTTTCCATGCGGGTTTCTAGTCTTGTAATATCATTTCTCACTCCCCTTTGATTTTCGGTAATTTGGGTTTCTAATCTTGTAAATTCATTTTCCATGCGGATTTCTAATCTTGTAAATTCATTTTCCATGTGGGTTTCTAATCTTGTAAATTCATTTTCCATGCGGGTGTCTAGTCTTGTAAATTCATTTTCCATGCGGGTGTCTAGTCTTGTAAATTCATTTTCCATGCGGGTGTCTAGTCTTGTAACATCTTTTCTCATTTCCTTTTGATTTTCGGCAAGAGTCTGTAACTGTTGCAGTACCAGTTCCTGAAACTTTTCGTTATCCATAAATCATTCTCCCTTCTGATTAAGCTCGAAGCGGCGTCCAATAGAATTTCCCGCTGCCAGGTCAACTAAATCTGTCCCCCCAGGATTATTTACTTCTCCTTTGTTTCTTTCTTCCGCCTTTGTCTAGATACCTTTATTCGTCCTTGACTATAGTCTGCAATTCAGGGGAAAGAGGGCGTATCTCTTCGCGACCCTCTGCCTCGGCAACCAGGACGATCTTGCTGAGGTCTATGTCGTCTGTTTCTTCCTTTTTCCTGAGCAAGCCAAGTAACAGTAATTTTTTTTAATAACCTTATTTCACGAATCCTATTTCCAATATCAATCATTTTTCTTTTTCCAATTCATAACCTTGGGGTCATATTTATTATAACTTATCCAAAGCTTTATTTCACCCACGAGGAGCTATCAATAAGAACGGGCATTTGAAAGGAAAAAGGTTTCTTGGCAGTCACATCCGATGATGCGTCGCAAAGACACGTTGCGAAAGTCGGGCGCGGAGGTTGGAACAACCAGCTAGATGCGGTAAAGATTTCAAGGAAGGAGCGTAACGACAGTGATTTCTGATTTGTTAATTTACAAAAGATAATATATAATGTTTAGGAAATTTCTAATTTACTATCAGGAGATAGAGTGAATGTGCACTCCAAAAAAGTATCTAGTAAGTACCTTCGGCTGCCAGATGAATGATCATGATAGTGAAGTTATGGCTGGCTTGCTGGAAGGCATGGGCTACCTGCCTGCCGGCGAGGGGGCGGAACCCGATATTATTTTAATCAATACCTGCTGTGTTCGGGAAACCGCTGAGAATAAAGTATTTGGCTTGCTGGGACGATTGCGCCGGGTTAAGGAGGCCAGGCCGGAAACGATAATTGGCGTGGGCGGATGTATGGTTCAGCAATACGAAACCGCCCGCCGGATTAAACTTCGCTTTCCCCATGTAGACCTGATCTTTGGCACGCACAACCTGCCTGAATTACCAAGGATGGTTCGGCAGGTGGCCGAAGGCCGGGGCCGGGTTTTTGAAGTGCTGCCCGAGGGGTGTGAGGTGGTGGAAAACCTGCCCCGGCGCCGGGTGCCGGGTTTAAAGGCCTGGGTTGCCATTATGTACGGGTGTAACAATTTTTGCACCTACTGCATTGTGCCCCATGTCAGAGGGCGGGAGCGCAGCCGTCAGCCCGGGGACATCCTGGGGGAGGTAAAACGGCTGGTGGCAGAAGGCTGCCGGGAGGTTACTCTGCTGGGACAGAATGTAAACTCTTATGGCAAGGAACTGGCAGGGGGCTATGATTTTGCCGGCCTGCTGGAATTATTGGAGGAGGAGGTCGAGGACCTGGAGCGGGTCCGTTTTATGACTTCCCACCCCCGGGATTTTAGCGACCGGCTGATTAAGGTCATGGCCGGGTTGAACAAAGTTTGCGAGCATATTCACCTGCCGGTGCAGGCCGGCAGCACCAGAGTGCTGCAGTTAATGAACCGGGGCTATAGCCGGGAGGACTATCTTGGCCTGGTGGAAAGAATCAAGACAGCACTGCCGGGGGTTTCTCTGACTACGGACATAATAGTTGGTTTTCCGGGGGAGACAGAGGATGATTTCAGGCAGACCGTGGACCTGGTCCAGAGGGTGGGCTATGACAGCGCCTATACCTTTGTGTATAATAAACGGACCGGTACCCCGGCGGCAAAGATGGACATGCAAGTGGATGACCAGATAAAGAGCAGACGTATCCAGGAATTGATTCAAATCCAGAATGCCATTGCGGTAAATAAGAATCAGGCTGAGGAAGGCCGGGCGCTGGAAGTTCTGGTTGAAGGGGTTAGCAAGGGCAATGAGGACCGCTATAGCGGGAGAACCCGCACCAATAAGCTGGTAGTGTTTCCGGGCTGCCCCGAATTGGTGGGAAAAACCCTCCCGGTTAAAATTATCAAAGGAACCCTAACCCATCTCGAAGGGAAGCTTGGCGGCCAATAATATTTTAGGAGGTGTTACTGTGTCGGTACTGGACAAAGCACGTGAGTTGGGCGAAGAAATACTTAATTCCGGGGAACTGCACGACATGAAGAAGGCGGAGCTGGCTATGATTAATGACGTAGAGGCCAAAAAAATCATTAAAGCGTTCAAGGAAAAACAGCAGAATTATCAAGTGGTTAAGTCCCGGGGCGGCGCATTGTCGAAAGACCAGCAGAAGGAAGTTGAAGACCTGGAGCAAAAAATGCTGGATAACCCGCTCATCCTGGAATACTTTAAGGCGCAGCAGAGCTTTGAGCAGATGCTGGAGGAGATTAATAATATCATTGCCGGCGCCATTTCCGGTAGCAATTGCAGTTGCCCGGACGATTGCTGCTCCACCTGCGGCGAAAGCTGCAATCATTGAAGTCGCTAACGATAACGCCGTGCCTCCGCCTGGTTTACTAAATATTTACAGCGGTACAGATAGCAGACCCCGGCTTGACTGAGCCAGGGTTTTCCTTTTTGTTACCCCCCCTTTATGCTATAATGTGTGTGGGGAGGGATTCTTGTGGGCTACACCCCCATGATGCAGCAGTATTTACAGATTAAACAGAATTATCAGGATGCGATCCTGTTTTTTCGCCTGGGGGATTTTTATGAAATGTTTTTTGAGGATGCCCTGCTGGCGTCCCGGGAACTGGAAATCACCTTAACCGGACGGGACGGCGGCCGGGAGGAAAGGGTTCCCATGTGCGGGGTTCCTTATCATGCCGCTGGCGCTTACCTGTCCCGGCTGGTGCAGAAAGGTCACCGGGTGGCTATTTGTGAGCAGGTGGAGGACCCGTCCGAAGCCAGGGGTATAGTCCGCCGGGAAGTGGTTCGGGTGGTTAGTCCCGGCACTGTCTTCGAAGAGCAGTCCCTGGATGATAAGCAATATAATCTACTTGTAGCTCTAGCTTTTAAGGGTCAGGCCTGTGGCTTGGCTTTTGTCGACATAACAACCGGCCTGTGCAGGACCACGGAATTCACCGGAGAAGGCGCCAGGGCGGCTTTATTTGACGAGCTGTCAAGGCTGGAGCCGGCGGAAATAGTGGTTGCTCGCAGCGAGCTTACTACAACCATGGCAACCTGGCTGGCCCAGTTGGCGCCGTCGGTGATAACCCCGGCGGAGGATGAGAGTTTCGAGCAGGGACGGGCCGGCAAAGTACTGGAGCGTCAGTTCGGCCTGCCGGACATTAACCCGAACCTCAGAGAATTGCCCCTGGCCTACTTGGCCACAGGAGGATTGATTGGTTATCTTCATGAGACCCAAAAATCCAGGGTGGCCCAGGTTACCAGAGTGGAGGTGTATTCGTCCGGACAGTACATGATGATGGACGGCATTACCCGCCGCAACCTGGAAATAAATAAATCCATCCGGGAGGGCGACAGGTCAGGGACTTTATTCAGTGTTTTGAACCTGACGGTAACCGCCATGGGCGGCCGGATGCTAAGAAACTGGCTGGAGCAGCCGCTAATCGACCTGCGGCGGATCAAAGAGCGACAGGAGGTGGTGGCAGATCTGGCGGGGAATTTGCTGTTGCGGATGGAAATCAGGGAGTTGCTAAAAAAGGTGTACGACCTGGACCGGCTGGCCGGGCGAATTGGCCACGGCAATGCCGGCGCCAGGGATTTGGTGGCTTTGCGGCAGTCACTGCAGGTACTGCCGGAAATTACAGCGTCCATGGACACCATTGCAACCAGCCTGGGCGCCAGGGTACGGGACAGTATCAATCCGCTGCACGGCATCAGACAGCTATTGGAGGGCGCCCTGGTGGATGACCCGCCGCCGTCGTTGCGGGAGGGCGGCCTGATCCGGGAGGGGTATGATGCCGAGGTTGACCGGCTGCGGAAGGCTGCCCGGGACGGCAAGTCCTGGCTGGCCGAATTGGAGTCCGAACACCGCAGGAAAACAGGGATTAAGTCCCTTAAGATTGGTTACAACAAAGTTTTTGGCTATTATATAGAAGTAACCAGAGCAAACCTGCCCATGGTTCCGCCTGACTATATTCGCCGGCAGACCCTGGCCAATGCCGAGAGGTATATCACACCTGAGCTAAAAGAATATGAAGAGGCAATCCTGGGCGCTGTTGACCGGCTGATGCAGCTGGAGTATCAGCTTTTCTTGCAAATCCGGGAGCAGGTGGCTGAAAATATCCTGGAACTGCAGGGCACGGCTAGAGCGGTGGCCTGTATTGATGTACTGTGCGCCCTGGCTGAGGCGGCGGTTAAATTTAATTATGTCAGGCCCCGGGTGACTGACCGGCAGGTAATAAAGATTAGCAGCGGCCGGCATCCGGTGGTGGAGAGGACCCTGGGGGAAGGCAAATTTGTGCCCAATGACACCCTGATTGACCGGGGGAACTTCCTTGTTTTACTGACCGGGCCCAATATGGCTGGAAAGTCAACTTATATGCGGCAGGTTGCCTTAATTGTACTGATGGCCCAAATGGGAAGTTTCGTGCCCGCCGGGGAGGCGGAGATCGGGATTGTGGACCGTATTTTTACCAGGGTGGGGGCGGCGGATAACCTGGCCGGCGGGCAGAGCACCTTTATGGTGGAGATGAGTGAGTGCAGGCTGATTGTAGAGGGCGCCACCGACCGGAGCCTGGTGATCATGGATGAGGTGGGCCGGGGTACCAGCACCTATGACGGGATCAGTATCGCCCACGCCGTGGTTGAGTACATTCGCGCCAGAATTAAGGCCCGGACGTTGTTTTCAACCCACTACCACGAGCTAACCGAGCTGGAGCAACTGGCGGGGATAGTTAACTATACAGTAAAGATTCAAGAAGAGGGCGACAATATTGTTTTTCTGCACCGGGTGGCGCCGGGCAAGGCGGATCGCAGCTATGGCATACATGTGGCCAGGCTGGCCGGGCTGCCGGGGGAAATTATAGCCCGGGCGGAGGAAATTTTGCAAAACCTGCAGAAAAATAATAATGGGGCAGGTGAGCAAAAGCAAGTGTCATCGCGGCAAAGGGAAGAGGGGACGCTGGGAGAAGAAGATAAGCACAGCGTTCTTAGTCAATTATCCCGGTTAGATATTAACAGCCTGTCACCCCTGGAGGCGCTGAATATTATCGCGGGGTGGCAGGAGATGCTGGCCAGGCAGCCGGGTCTGAAGTGCAGGGAAAGGGTCGGGGGGTGAGCGGTATTGAACATTGGAGTTGATGTGGGAGGAACCTTTACCGATGCGGTGCTGCTGGATAAGGGACTGGTGCGGGCCTGGTCCAAGATTTCTACCAGGGAGGACTTATTGTCGTCCCTGCTGGAGGCGCTGGACGCCATCCTAAAAGGTGTGCAGCCCGAGCGTGTTAAAAGGGTAGTTATTAGCACCACCATTATTACCAACCTAATTGCTGAAAAGAAGTATGACCCTGTGGCTCTGTTATTACTCCCGGGGCCGGGCCTGAGTCACAGCCACTACCAGTTTAACACGGATACCTATATTCTTTCCGGGGCCTATGATTACCGGGGCCGGGAAATATTGCCGCTGAGGCTGACCGAGGTGGATGATGCGGCATCTGAATTGCAGTCCAAGGGCTATCGCAAGGTAGCCATTGTGGGTAAATTCTCCGTGCGCAACTACCGGCATGAGAATGAGGTGGCAGCGCGGCTGAGATGGAATAACCCCGACTTTCAAATTGAACTGGGGCACCAGGTGGGTGTACAGCTGAATTTCCCCCGCCGGATTGTAAGCGCCATGCTAACCGGTGCCACCAGGGATAAATACACCCGGTTTACCGGTGCGGTACAGGATGCGTTAAGGCAGAGGAATATTACCGGATCGGTGTTTATCCTCAAGGCCGACGGGGGCACCTTGCCCCTGCAAAGGTCCCTGGATATTCCCATTGAAACTATCTTCAGCGGTCCCGCCGCCAGCACCCTGGGGGCCATGGCCCTGCTGCCGCCCGGTGAAACTGCTGTAGTAGTGGATGTTGGCGGTACGACAACCGATCTGGCCCTGATATTGAGCGGGCAGCCACTGCTATCCTCGAAAGGGGCGCCTGTTGACGATCATCTAACCCAGGTGCGATCGCTGGCGGTCAAGTCGGTGCCGGTGGGCGGGGACAGCATAGTGGAACGGGTGGGTAAGGAGATTGTTATATATTCAGAGCGCATCGGCTCCCCTTACTGCCTGGGCGGGCCTCTGCCCACGCCCACCGATGCGCTGAGGGTGCTGGGCATAACCAACCAGGGCGATGAGGAACTGGCCAGGGAGGCCATGAGCATGGTGGGCGGCCCCCTCAACCTGAGTCCCGGCGAGGTGGCGGCCAAAGTAGTGAGCCAGGTTATTGATTCCATAACTGCGGAAATAGAGGGTATGTTCAGGCTGTGGGAGCAGGAGCCCGCCTACAGGGTTTGGGAGGTGCTGCAGAAAAAGAAGGTGCGGCCCAGAACCGTGGTTGGGGTGGGCGGCGGCGCAGCCGGCTTCATAACCCAGATTGCCGCCAGGATTAACAGTTACCCGGTGATTCCGCCCTATGCCCCGGTGGCCAATGCTATTGGCGCGGCAGTTGCCCGGCCCACTCTGCAGGTTAACTTGCGGGCGGATACGGAGCAGGGCTTTTACAGTATTGCTGAAGCAGGCTTTCAAGGGAAAATTGAATCCAAAAATTTTGATGAGCAGGCGGCCATGGCCCTGGCCAGGGAGTGGTTGGGCAAGCGCCTGGCCAAGTACGGTCTGGAAAATGATGGGCAAGACATTGAAGTTATTCGCAAGGAAGTTTTTAACATGGTTAGGGATTGGGTAACCACCGGGCGCCTGTTTGATATCTGTGTGCAGACACCCCGGGGGGTACTGGGGCATATTGGAGCTGGGGGTGAGCTGTCATGAGCAAAAAAACCGGGCTGATTTTTTTCCCCGCCTTTGACTGGGCTATCAGTCCCACCCATCCGGAGCGGGAGGAGCGGCTTCTTTATACCAGGGACCAGATTTTCGAAGAGGGCGTTATGGATTTGCCACAGATCAGGGAGTACACCCCCCGGTTGGCCACCCTGCACGATATTGCCAGGGTTCATTTTTGTGTGCCCCGGGTTCAGAGCCAGGTTAAGGAGGCTCACCTAATTGCCGCCGGCTCCGCGCTGCATTTGGGGGACTGTATCATCGGCGGGGAAATAAGAAACGGCTTTGCCCTGGTCAGGCCGCCGGGGCATCATGCCATGCGGGTTGTCCACGGCAACCGGGGCTTTTGCAATATCAACAATGAGGCGGTTCTGGTGGAGTACCTGCGCCGCAAGCATGGTGTGAAGCGGGTGGCCATTGTGGACTCTGATGTCCACCACGGGGACGGCACCCAGGATATTTTTTACCATGATCCGGACGTGCTGTTCATATCTTTTCACCAGGACGGGCGGACAATTTTTCCGGGCACCGGCTTTTCCCACGAATTGGGCGGCCCCAAGGCTTACGCCCGAACCTTGAATATCCCCCTGGCCCCCGGGTGTACCGATGATGTTTTTATGTACCTTGCGGAAAATTTGATTTTGCCGGTAATCAGGGACTTCAAGCCGGACTTCATTATTAATTCCGCCGGTCAGGACAACCACTACACCGACCCTCTGGGCAGTATGCGCTTTACGGCCAACGGGTATGCCCGCTTCACCGAATTGTTAAAGCCTGACCTGGCTGTTCTGGAAGGCGGCTATGCCCTGGAAACGGCCCTGCCCTATGTGAATCTGGCCATTATCATGGCCCTGGCCGGGGTTGACTACTCCAATATCAGGGAGCACCAGTTTTTGCCCGGCCAGCTGAGTGAGTCCAACGAGCGCCTGGACCAGGTCAAGAAAATGATTGAGCAGGTGCTGGAGGCCTGGGACCAAAGGGACCGGGTAGACATGGAAGAGGCCTTTGGCACCAAGGATTTTTACCAGCGCCGCAAGTCAATTTACTACGACACTGATTACATCGAGGAAGAACAGTATGAGCGGCTGCACATTTGCCCCAATTGCCCCGGCTTCCTGAGCTTTGACTCCCGGGCTAATTACGGGTTTGGCAAGCCCATCAGGATTTACGCTGTTTCCATACCCTTTACGGCCTGTAACGGCTGCCAGGTCCAAGCTTATAACCGGTATGAAGAAGGAAAGAGTGATAAGAAGTTCCAGTATGTTTACATGCAGGATAAGTCCACCGACACCTGCCTCACCTTTGACCGGCCGGCCAAACAGGAATGGAAATCGGAGGGATAAAGATTAGCTCATGCCAAGGATATTTGTTCTGGATCAGTCCACCGCAGCCCAGATAGCTGCCGGAGAGGTTGTGGAAAGACCTGTTTCGGTGGTTAAAGAATTGGTGGAAAACTCCCTGGACGCGGGGGCGGACAGGGTGGACATTGTCATAGAGAAAGGCGGCCTGGAATTAATATCCGTTATAGATAATGGCTGCGGTATAAGCCAGGAGGATCTCCCCCTGGCTTTTCACCGGCATGCTACCAGTAAAATCTTCAGGGCCGAGGATTTGTGGCAGGTTTCCACCCTGGGCTTCAGAGGGGAGGCGCTGCCCAGTATTGCGGCCGTTTCCCGCCTGGAAATGGTTACCTGCCCGGCCGGGTTCGAGGCCGGGGGGCGGATCCTGATCAGGGGCGGGGATATTCAGCGCCTTGGCCCCGCCGGCTGCCCGCCGGGCACGGCCATCGAGGTTACTGAACTTTTTTTCAATACCCCGGCCAGGCGCAAGAATATGTCTTCAACGGCTACTGAGGCAGGGCTGATTAGTGACACTGTCGGCCGCCTGGCGCTGTCCAGGCCTGATGTGGCCTTCAGCCTCAAGCATAACGGGCGACAGATTTTTTATAGCCCCGGCTCGGGGACACTCCTGGATACCCTTGTTTCGCTGGTGGGCCGGCAGCATGCTGAAATGATGCTGCCGGTAAAGGCCTCCGGCGATCACTGCCGGATTTACGGCTTTACCGGCCACCCCTCCCTGCATCGCAGCAGCCGGCAGCAGCAAATTTTCTTTGTTAACGGAAGATATGTGCGGGGCCGCGTTTTTTTTAAGGGGGTTCAGGACGCCTACCGCACCTTGCTGTCCTCGGGACGCCACCCGGCGGCGGTGCTGTTTTTGGAACTGGACCCGGGGTTGGTGGATGTGAATGTGCACCCGGCCAAGCTGGAGGTGCGCCTTAGTGGTGAGGATGAGATTACCGGGCTAATCACTCGGGCTATCAAAGAAGCCCTTAAAACCCCCAGGATGGTTGTGCCCGTGAAGCAGCAGGCGCAGTCACCCCCGGAGCAGCTAACAATCAATTTAGAGCCTGTTGGGGAAGATGTCACCAGTGACCAGGGCCTGTCAATACGGTCCTTGAAGGGTCACCCCGGCCTGCAGGAGGATTTTCACCCGGACCAGGGGCAGGTTGCTGATTTGTCCGGGGCGGAAGAACTGACCTCCGAAGTTGCGGCAGGTCAAGAAATAAGCGCTGATGTAAAGGGCAGCGGGGAAATGGAGCCGCCGGGAGAAGAGGACCGGGCCGGTGAAGTCAGCCCGGAGGCTGGCGAAAAGTTAGGCCTCGGGGTCGGGGGAGTTAAAGAAGAAGGAGTTACTTACAACAGGTCGGCCTATCCCTGCCTGGTGGCCCTGGCCCAGTTGCAGGGGGCGTATATTTTGGCCTCTGGCGCAGAAGGATTATATATTATCGACCAGCACGCAGCCCACGAGCGGGTTTTGTTTGAATCCTTCCTGACGGTCAGCGGGGAGAGGGCAGGCGCCAGCCAGATGCTGCTGACCCCGGTGCCGCTGGAACTAAACTACCGCCAGCTGCAGCTGGTTAAGGGGCACCTGGATTTATTCAGCCGGCTGGGGTTTGAGCTGGAGGAGTTTGGCGAGACAGCCTTTTTACTGAGGGGTATCCCGGCAGGTATGCAAAATATGGGGGCCGGGGAGTTGTTTTTAGATGTTTTGGAAGGGCTGATGGAGCCTGGCCCGGTACGGGTGCGGGCTGATATTTACCTCAAGGCCCTGGCGTTAATGTCCTGCAAGGCGGCGGTCAAGGCCGGGACAATATTGTCCCAAGGGGAGATGCAGAGCCTGCTGGGCCAATTGCGGGAAGCCGCTGAGCCTTATACCTGCCCCCATGGCCGTCCAACAACCGTAATTCTGACCCGCAGGGAAATAGAAGTTATGTTCGGCAGGGCTTAGGGGGTGCATTACTGTGGAGCCGAACGATTATGCCATGGCTGTGGCGGTCACAACAGCCCATAAGGAAGATTACCATCTGCAAGAGCTGGCCCGCCAAATTAGCAGGGAACTGGATGCCTTCCTGGTGCCCCGCCGGAAAAAGTCGGTGGACCTGATTGCCCGGGAAAGTGGCGTGCCGGCCGTGGTGGTGGTGGGGCGGCAAAGGGTGACCTGTCACGTTGGGGGCGGGGAGTTTTTCTTTCATCCCGGCCTGGCCGCTCTGCGTATAAAGGAAATAAAATCTGGGAAAACTGACCAAATGATAAAGAGTCTGGATCTCGGTCCGGGCGACACCCTCCTTGACTGCACCCTGGGTTTGGGTACGGATGCCATTGTGGCCAGCTACGTAGTTGGCTCCCGGGGCCGGGTGGTTGGCCTGGAGGCCTCTCCGGTGGTGGCTTGCCTGGTCAAATACGGGCTGGCCAGCTATAAGGAAGCTGCTTCCGAATTAATTGAGGCCATGCGCCGGGTGGAAGTAGTCCTGTCCGATCACCTTACCTATTTGCATAACATGACGCCCGGAAGTTTTGATGTGGTTTATTTTGATCCCATGTTTCGGCGGGCCATACATAAATCCAGCGCCATGAGAGCCTTGCGGCCTCTGGCCAGGGGCGGATCCCCGGGGCTGGAAACGGTAAACCTGGCCTTGCGGGTGGCCAGGCGCCGGGTGGTGATTAAAGAAAGAAGCGGCAGTGAGGAGTTTAAGCGGCTGGGCTGCCTGGAGGTTTCCGGCGGAAAGCATGCGCCGGTGGCTTACGGGATTCTGGAAAAGGGGATGGTAAGCGGGTGAGTTTTAACAACACTTCCGGTTACCCCCTGGTGGTTATACTTGGCCCCACGGCCACAGGAAAAACCGAGGTTGGTGTAGAGATGGCCCGCCGTTTGGGCGGAGAAGTTATTTCTGCTGACTCCATGCAAATATACAAGTATATGAATATTGGCACGGCCAAGCCGAATCTGGAGGAGCGCGGGGGGATTCCCCACCATCTCATTGATGTGGCCGAGCCGGATCAAGATTTTAGCGCAGCGCTGTTTCAGCTTTCCGCTCGCCAGTTGGTGCAAGACATTGTGGTCAGGGGTAAGTTGCCCATATTGGTGGGAGGCACGGGATTGTATATCAGGGCGGTGGTAGACAAGTACGATTTCAGTTCAGCTGGGGTTGACCATGAATTTAGAGATCGCATGTGGGAGGCTGTTGAACAGCACGGCAAGGGGTGGCTGCACCAGTTCCTGGCCTCGGTGGACCCGGAAAGCGCCAGGCGTTTACATCCCAATGACGCTAAAAGGATCATCAGGGCGCTGGAGGTTTTCAAGTTGACGGGTCAAACCAGCTCCTCCTTTAATGTCCCCGGGGGAAGGCGGGAGAGCCTTTACCGTCTGGTCATGTTTGGATTGCGCATGCCCCGGGAAAAGCTATACCGGCGCATTGATGATAGAGTTGATAAAATGATGGAACAGGGGCTGGTAATTGAGGTTCGGCAGTTAATCCAAAGGGGTTACGGACGGCGCCTTAAATCCATGCAAAGTCTTGGCTATAATGAAATCGGGGCTTACCTGGCAGGAGAAATTGACCTGGCCGTTGCGGTGGAGTTAATCAAGCGCAATACCAGGCGCTTTGCCAAGCGTCAACTTACCTGGTTCAGGCAGGACCGGCGCATCCACTGGGTGGATTTGGATCATTTCACCAGCCCGGCGGAAGTAGCCCGAGAAATTAGTGAAACTGCAGCAGGAGTATTAGCTATCGCGTCGAACAATTAAAGAAAAATATTTCCAACGGAGGGAACCCTAAGATGACCAAGCCTCAAATTAACTTACAAGATGCATTTTTAAATCAAGTCCGAAAGGAAAACATCCCGGTCACCATTTTTTTGGTTAATGGATTTCAATTAAAGGGAATGGTCAGGGGATTTGATAATTTTACAGTTATTTTGGAAAGTGACGGCAAACAGCTCATGATTTATAAACATGCAATTTCAACTATAAGCCCTATGCGGGCGGTGAATACGTCTTTTTCCGAAGTAAAACCAGGCTAAATATTAACAACCCCCCGGTCTCTCAGCGGAGGGGCCTTCTTTTTTGAGTCAATTTCAACAGCGTCGGGCGTATAATTAACTATATCTGTCCGGCGAGGTGAGTGTTTTTGGTTCAAATTAAATGGCAAAACCAGCTGCCCCGTCCGGGACGGAATAAGGCTGTGAAAGAATCAGTAAAGTCTGCGTCCGGAGCGCCGAAGGAGAAAACAATTGTCCGGGATGAACCGGGCCGGCAAAAAAACATACAGGGAGTGCTGGACGAACTAAATTCCCTGGTGGGACTAAAAACAGTCAAGAAAATGATTGCTGAAATTCACGCCTTCGTGGACATACAAAAATACAGGCAGAAGGAAAAACTAATCAGCGAGCCACAGGTTTTGCACATGGTTTTCAAGGGTAATCCAGGCACTGGTAAAACAACCGTGGCCAGAATTTTGGGCAAACTATTCCGGGAGGCCGGGGTGCTGCCCCGGGGCCATCTGGTGGAGGCCGAGCGGGCCGACCTGGTGGGGGAATACATCGGCCATACAGCTCAGAAAACAAGGGAGCAGTTGAGAAAGGCCACAGGCGGCATTATGTTTATTGATGAGGCCTATGCCCTGGCCCGGGGTGGTGATAAAGACTTTGGCAAAGAGGCCATTGACACCCTGGTCAAGCATATGGAAGATTTTAAGGACAACTTTATTCTGGTTCTGGCCGGGTATGAGCAGGAAATGGACCGGTTTATGGAAACCAATCCGGGGTTGCGGTCGCGATTTCCGATCCATATTACATTCCCCGATTATAACACCAGCGAGCTGGCTGATATTGCGGTCATAATGGTGAAGGCGAGGGATTACTTTTTAAGCAGCGGCGCCCAGGAAGAGCTGAGGGTGATTTTGGAAGGCCACCGGGGCATGCACAAGCACAGCGGTAATGCCCGGCTGGTGCGCAATCTCATTGAGCGGGCGACCCGCCTGCAGGCTGTGCGATTAATAGGACAGGATCATCTGACCAGGGATGACCTGATGTGTATCAGCCGGGAGGATATTGCCGGTACTCGTGATCAGATTACATAATATTGCTGGAAAGCCCTCCAATGGCTGTGGAGTTTTGCTTGGAGTACTACTAAGTATGACTGAGAGGAATTTGCATCATGGAAGTTTCTGGTAAATTGGATGAGTTGGCCCGGTCAGTCGAGGAGGAGGTCCGGGAGCTTTGGCCCAAGCTGGAGGAGCTAAACCTGGCCAATCAGGCCCGGATATTGGATGCCTTTGGCCGGGCCAGGGTCAGCAGTTTTCACCTGCAGGGGTCGACGGGATATGGTTATAATGACCACGGGCGGGAAGTATTAGACAATATTTATGCGGACATTTTTGGCGCTGAAGCCGCCTTGGTCCGGGGACAGGTGGTCAGCGGCACACATGCCATTGCTCTGTGTCTTTACGGAGTTTTAAGGCCCGGGGACGAGTTGCTCAGCCTGCAGGGTTCGCCTTACGACACCCTGCAGGAAATGATTGGCATCAGGGGCGATAAGTCTGGGTGCCTAGCTGAATTTGGCATCAATTATCGCCAGGTTAACCTGTCGCCCGGGGAATTGCTGGACCCGGGGGTGCTTAAAACCGCAATTGGCAGCACAACCAGGATGGTATTGCTGCAGCGTTCCCGGGGTTATTCCCTCCGGCCTCCCCTGGGCCTTGCAGATATGCGTGAAGTAATCCGGAATATTAAGGACGTAAATCGGGAAGTTGTTATTCTGGTTGATAATTGTTACGGTGAATTTGTAGAAGACCATGAGCCAACACAAGTTGGCGCTGATTTAGTTGCCGGTTCTCTGATCAAAAATCCCGGCGGGGGTCTGGCGCCCACAGGGGGATACGTGGCGGGCAGGCGGGGTCTGGTTGAGGCGGCGGCCAACCGCCTGACAGCGCCCGGCATTGCTGGAGAGGTGGGACCGACGTTAAGCTGGCAGCGACTCTTATTGCAAGGACTGTTTCTGGCTCCTGGAATGGTGTGCCAGTCGCTCAAAGGAATGGTTTTTGCAAGCAAACTTTTCCAACACCTGGGTTTTGAGGTGGAACCGGCCTGGGACGGGCCGCGCACGGATATAATTCAGGCCATTACCCTGGGCAGCCCGGAAAGGCTGGTGGGCTTTTGCCGCGGTATCCAGAGCAGGTCGCCGGTGGATTCCCACGTCAGGCCCGAGCCCTGGAATATGCCTGGCTACGGCGATCAGGTGGTGATGGCCGCCGGCACATTTGTTCAGGGCGCATCCCTTGAGCTTACGGCGGACGCCCCCTTGCGCAATCCCTACACTGTTTTTTTGCAGGGCGGGCTGTCCTACCACCATGTTAAGCTGGCGGTTTTGGCCGCAGCGCAGGAAGTAATCGGGATTGGGTGATTAGGAATGAACTTTAAGCAGCTAGAAGCATTTTTACGGGTGGCTGAACTGCAGAGTTTCACCAGGGCTGCCAGGCAGCTTTATATGAGCCAGCCGGCGGTAAGCTTTCAAATCAAGGCCCTGGAAGATGATCTGCGGGTACCCCTTTTTCAGCGGGGGGACAAGCAAATAATTATGACCGAGGCCGGTCGCCTGCTCTACCCCGAGGCCAAGCAAATGGTCAGGCAGTACCATATGATCAGAGCCAGCCTGGATGATTTGCGGGGCTTAAAAACCGGCCATTTACTGCTGGGGGCCAGCACTATACCCGGCGAGTACCTGATGCCGGTTCTAGTGGGTGAGTTTCGCCAAAAATACCCCGGCATGGATGTTAACCTCCGGGTAGGGGGCAGTGGCGACATTATCAGGCTGGTCAGGGACCGGGAAATAGATTTGGGCATTACCGGAATACCGGTTTCTGTTGAATTGGAGTGCAAGGAGTGGCAGGAAGACCGGTTGGTGTTAATTGTGCCTCAGAATCACCCCTGGTGCGGATTGGAAGCCGTTGAGCCGGCCCAACTGGTTGCCGAGCCGATGATTGTGCGGGAGCCCGGGTCCGGCACCCGGCGGACGGTGGAGAGCAAGCTGGCTGATCTTGGTTACGGACCGGGCGACTTCAATATTGCCATGGAGCTGGGCAGCACCCGGGCAGTTATAACCGGGGTGCAGGCCGGTCTGGGAGTTAGCATTGTATCCTGGCTGGCGGCCCAGGAGGCCCTGGAGTTGGGTAAAGTGTGCAGTGTTGGTTTAAGGGATGTTGACTTGAGCCGCAAACTCTATCTGATCAGGTATCCCAGGGAAGTGGGGAGTTTTGCGGTTGATGCGTTTATTAAGTTTATATTGGAGCAGGCCGATATAGCTGCCGTGTAATTTTTAGTAAAACCGAAACAAATTGCGGCGCCTGTGTTTTACTTTGACAGGCGCCCGTTTTGGTTAAAGAAAATGTAACTACTCAGGAGTCAGGAGTCAGTAGTCAGAATGAGAAAACCAGCGAAAACATTTGAAGATTTACTGGTATGGCAGAAGGCGCACCTGTTTGTACTTGCGGTTTATCGTTTATCCATGGCGTTTCCGAAGTATGAGATATACGGTTATTCTGAATCCTGACTCCTGAATTCTGAATACCTGAATGGTAACAAGAAAATATCTATAGCAAGCAAGACTTAAAGGAATGTTCTACAGCTTGCGGATCAGGCCGACCACCTTGCCCAGAATTGTAACCTCCCGGGTGTAAATAGGTTTTAGCAGGGAGTTTTCCGGCTGCAACCGGACATGCTCCGACTCCAGGTAAAACCGCTTAACTGTGGCCTCGTCCTCCAGCAGGGCGACAACGATGTCGCTGTTTTGAGCAGTTGACTGCCTGCGTACCAATACCAGGTCATTTTCCAGAATTCCAGCTTCAATCATGCTATCTCCCTTAACGGTTAACAGGAAAAATTCTCCCGGACCGGTAAAGTTCAGGGGCAGCGGAAAGGTCTCATCGTAGTTTTCCACTGCCAGCACGGGCTCTCCCGCAGCAACCCGGCCCAGGATGGGCACAATGTTGAATTCCGGCAACTCGGGCGCCAGATCAGTATCTTTATCGGTATGCAGTATTTCCAGTGCCCTGGGCTTGGTGGGGTCCCTGCGGATCAGTCCCTTCTTTTCCAGTCTTCTAAGATAGCTATGCACCGTGGAGCTGGAGCTAAGCTTGACAGCCTGGCCTATTTCACGAACCGACGGTGGATAGCCATTGATCCGTATGTGGTTTTTAATGGCATTTATAATGTCCTCTTCCCTTGGTGAGAGTTTTGGTTTCATAATGCATTGCCACTCCTTTGATAAAATACTTTTCTAAAGTATAGCACAATTACTGCATAAATAAAACAGGTGTTCGATAAATAATTTTTTAAAAATTATTTTATTATTTAGAAGGGAAAATTTAATAAATCGTCGAACTAGTCAGAATATTAAAGAAGAATAAAAAGGTGGGGTCCTATGGATAAGGTCAGGGTGGCTATTGTTGGTGCCGGCCCTGAAGGTTATAGTGTTTTGCATATGCTAAGGGGCATGCATAATGTAGAGGTAATTGGGATGGCTGACCAGGAGAAGAACGCTGCAGGACTTGAGCTGGCCAGGGAGGAAGGTATATTTACCTCTACCAGCCTGGCTGAGGTTATTGGCCTGCCTGATTTAGATGTGGTCATTGAAACCACCGGTGAGAACAAAATGCAGCAGCGTTTGTACGAGCTAAAGCCGCCTGATACCGCCCTCATGGAGTCCCGGGCGGTGGGATTGATGATGAATGTGTGTCAGGAAAACCGGGAGCTTTTGGAATTTAAGCGTATCCAGGGGGAGTTGTCGGCCATTCTGAACTCTGTACAGGAGGCTATTGAGGTTGTCGACAACCGGGGTGTGATTAAATACGTAAACCCTGCCTTCACTGCTATAACAGGAATTGCGCCAGGGGAAAGGATAGGGCAGAATATTTTTGAGGCCTCACCGGGTGGTGCCCTGGCTTCGGTGTTGCGTAAGGGGCATAAGATATTTGGTTATCGCACCATGGTTGGGGGCAGTAACGCCGAGGTGATCAGCAATGCCTCACCTATTGTTGTGGACGGCAAGACCGAGGGGGCAGTTGTTGTTTTTCAGCACTTCACCGATATCATGAAGCTAATGGATGAACTGCGAAAGAGCACGGACATGATTGAAAGTCTGTCTGATAAATTCGGCCAGGTAACTACCAATAAATACGTTTTTGAAGATATTCTGGGCAACAGCCAGGAACTAAAAAAGTGTGTTCAGGTTTCCCATCGTGCCGCCCGCAGCAACTCCACCGTTTTGCTTCTGGGGGAGAGTGGAACTGGTAAGGAGTTGTTTGCCCATTCCATCCACCATGTCAGTCCCAGACGGGAAAAGCCTTTTATTAAGGTTAATTGCGCCGCCATTCCCGAGAGCCTCCTGGAAAGTGAGTTTTTTGGTTATGCCAAGGGCGCCTTCACCGGCGCTGTAAAATCTAAAATAGGTAAATTTGAGCTGGCCAATGGCGGGACGATTTTTCTAGATGAAATTGGGGACATGAACTTGATCCTGCAGGGCAAGTTGCTGCGGGTGTTACAAGAAATGGAATTTGAGCGGGTGGGAGGCAACCAGACTATTTGTGTGGACGTTCGGGTAATTGCCGCCACCAATCGTAATTTACGGGAATTAATCCGGCAGGGCAAGTTCAGGGAGGATTTGTACTACAGATTGAATGTGGTGGAAATAACCATTCCGCCGCTTCGGGTTAGGAAGGAAGACCTGCCGCTGCTGGTGAATAACCTGATTGTTAAATTGAACCGGCAGCTGGGTAAAAAGGTTAAAGGTTTATCCCGGGATGCGGAAGAGGTTTTATTTGGCTATGACTGGCCGGGCAACATAAGAGAGCTGGAAAACGTTGTGGAGCGGGTTATGGTGACGGTGGATGAAGAGGTGCTGACCAAAAAACACTTCTTACAGCATGTAAGCCAGTTTAAAGCTTCACCGGAGCGGGATTTTGACCTGATTCCCATAGACCAGATGGAGCAGTTGCTGATTCGTAAAGCCATGGCCAAGTATGGCAGTTCGGTGGAGGGAAAAAGAAGATCGGCCCAGGCCTTGAATATTTCTTTGGCCACTTTGTATAATAAGCTTAAAAAGGGAAGGCTGGAAAATTCAAATAGCTAGAAACATTTTAAAAATAAGAAGAACAATGTTCACTTATTTAGTACATAAAACCTGCCCGAAGGGATAAATAGTTCTTTTTGTTAGAATAATATGTGCACAAAAGGAGAAGTTTCTAATTACTAGAAGCCTTCTTCTTTTTTTTACCCCGGTTAGTTTGCAAGGGTCTCATTTATCACTGAACTAATCCGCCCTAAGACCCCCGCCTCTGTAGGCGGCGGGTTTCAAAGGGCGGTTAAGTCCAGTATGGACTCGGCTAACATTCAGAGGGGTTGAATCCCCCTCTGAATGAAGTCTCGTTCAATCAGTAATTATGCGGTATTGCCGGGGCAAACCGGGATTAGTCCAAATGGTATGAATATTGCATAATTGTAAATTCAACATGTAACTACTCAGGAGTCAGGAGCCAGAAGTCAGGAGTCAGAATGAGAAAACCAGCGAAAACATTTGAAGATTACTGGTATGGCAGAAGGCGCGCCTGTTCGTACTTGCGGGTTATCGTTTATCACTGAACTAATCCGCCCTAAGACCCCCGCCTCTGTAGGCGGCGGGTTTCAAAGGGCGGTTAAGTCCAGTATGGACTCGGCTAACATTCAGAGGGGGTTGAATCCCCCTCTGAATGAAGTCTCGTTCAACCATGGCGTTTCCGAAGTATGAGCTATACGGTCCATTCTGAATTCTGACTCCTGAATTCTGAATACCTGAATAGTAACTTCAACATTTGACACCAGGTTAAAAAGAGGTGAACAACCATCAAAACAATTAATGCCGGCAGTATAACCGAGGTTGTGGCCAGGCTTTGTCAGGAAGCTAACTTTCAGTTGGGCGAGGATGTACTCAAAGCCTTCAGTATGGCCGGTGAGAAGGAGTTATCCCTTACTGGCAAGGAGATTTTAAAGCTTCTGGCGGCCAATGCCGAAGTGGCCAGGAGTGAATCTGTGCCCATGTGCCAGGATACCGGATTCACCGTTGTGTTCATCGAATTGGGCCAGGATATCCACATTACCGGGGGCGGCCTGGAAGATGCCGTGAACGAAGGCGTGCGCCGGGGCTACCGGGAAGGATATCTGCGCAAATCTATTGTTGGACATCCCCTGGAAAGAAAGAACACCGGTGACAATACGCCAGCGGTGATTCATACCAGGTTGGCGCTGGGTGATAAACTAAAAATCATTGTTGCCCCCAAGGGTGGCGGCAGCGAAAATATGAGTGCCATTAAAATGCTAAAGCCTGCCGATGGTGTTGAGGGTGTTAAAAAATTTGTTTTGGAAACAGTCCAGGCTGCCGGACCCAATCCCTGTCCGCCCATAGTAGTGGGGGTTGGTATCGGCGGCACCTTTGAAAAGGCTGCCCTTTTAGCCAAGGAAGCACTTTTGCGGGAAGTTGGCGTACCCAGTCCCCGCCCGGATATAGCAGCCCTGGAACAGGAATTGTTGGAACTCATCAATAAACTGGGCATAGGACCCCAGGGATTGGGCGGCAGTACCACCGCCCTGGCAGTTCATGTTGAAATCTATCCGGCCCATATTGCCAGCCTGCCCGTAGCGGTAAACATTAATTGTCATGCCTCAAGGCATAAGGAAGCGGAGCTGTAAAGCACTAAAATGATTATGTGGATGTAGTAAGATAACATAATTAGCGCGGAGGTGAAGGCAGTGACCCAGATTAGACTAACCACGCCGCTAACTGAGGAGACAGCAGAAAAGCTGCGCATCGGGCAGAGGGTTGCCATCAACGGGGTGATTTATACCGGCCGGGACGCGGCACACCATAAACTAATTGAACTCCTGGACAGCGGCCGGGAATTGCCGGTGAATCTTCAGGGGCAGATTATCTATTATGTGGGACCATCCCCAACCAAGCCCGGGCAGATTATAGGGTCCGCCGGGCCAACCACCAGCGGCCGCATGGACGCATATACGCCCAGGTTGCTGGTTCAGGGCCTGAAGGGCATGATTGGCAAGGGCAAACGCTCGCCGGAAGTTGTCAGTGCCATGAAGCAGTATAAGGCGGTGTATTTTGCAGCCATAGGCGGTGCGGCAGCAATAATCAGCAAGTGCATCAAGTCCTGCAGGGTAGTGGCCTATCCTGAATTGGGGCCGGAGGCTATTCATGAATTGATTGTGGAAGACCTGCCTGTTATTGTGGTCAACGATACCCTGGGTGGTGACCTTTATGAGGAGGGCAGTAAGATTTATGCCACAAAGTAGCGGAAGGATGCGCCTTTATCACTGAACTAATCCGCCCTAAGACCCCCGCCTCTGTAGGCGGCGGGTTTCAAAGGGCGGTTAAGTCCAGTATGGACTCGGCTAACATTCAGAGGGGGTTGAATCCCCCTCTGAATGAAGTCTCGTTCAACGCTGATCTGTAGGGCACTGTAGTGCCAGCAGGGATTTGCATAAAATGGCCAATTAATGATATTGTAACTAACAAGCAATAATCCGGAGGGGGCAATAGATTGTGAAATTATTTGAATATATGGGTAAAGAAATATTTGCCGGGTACGGGATCAAGACGCCCCGGGGCAGGATGGTTCAGACTCCGGATGAGGCAGCTGCGGCTGCCGCTGAAATCGGCGGTACGGTGGTGGTAAAGTCCCAGGTTCTATCCGGTAAAAGGGGCAAGGCCGGGGGCATCAAGTTTGCCGATAATCCTGACCAGGCCAAACAGGCGGCGTCCGAAATACTGGCTATGACTGTACAGGGTCTGAAGGTGGATTGCCTGCTGGTTGAGGAAAAGATTAAGATAGACCGGGAGTTTTACCTGGCCATCACCATTGACGGGGCGGCCAAGTGCCCGGTTTTGATCGCCTCCGCCCGGGGCGGCATGGATATTGAAGAGGTGCCGGAGGAGTTTATTGTAAAGCAGCATATTGACATTTGCCTGGAGGTTCAGCCCTATCTGGCCAGGGAGGTTTCCCGGCGCCTGGGTCTCAGTGGGGCACTGGCCAAGGAAATGGCCAGACTGCTGCCCACCCTGTACAAAATATTCCGGGAGAAGGACGCCGAACTGGTGGAGATCAATCCCCTGGTGATCAGTGGCGAGGGCTTTATTGCCGCCGATGCCAAGGTTATTGTAGATGAGGATGCCTTGTACCGGCAGAAAGACATTCCTTATGTTGAAGATCGCACAGCCATTGAAAAACAGGCCCATGACCTGGGCCTGGCCTTCGTGGAACTGGACGGCAACATTGCCGTCATGGCCAATGGGGCCGGCATGAGCATGGGCACCCTGGATACTCTGCAGCACTACGGCGGCAAGCCGGCAAACTTTCTGGACGCCGGCGGGGGAACCGGCATGGAGGGGACCGCCCGGGCCCTGGAACTGTTGCTGGCAACCAAGCCCAAGGTGATCATCATTAACATATTCGGCGGCATTACCCGCTGTGACGATGTGGCCAACGCCTTCGTCCAGGTGAAGAAGGCCAGGGGCATTCCTGTACCGGTGGTAATCAGGCTGGTGGGTACCAATGAGAAGGAAGGCGTGCAAATACTGCAGGAAAACGGCATCGAGGCCTACCGGATAATGCATGAGGCTGCGGCCAAGGCCGTTGAATTAGCGCAGGAATAAAATGTACCGGGTAAAGGAGTTGTTCAAAATTGGCAATAATTATAGATGAGAACACCAATGTCATAGTGCAAGGCATGACCGGCAACCAGGGCGCATTTCACACCAGGCGGATGCTGGCCTACGGCACCAGAATCGTGGGGGGGGTATCCCCCGGCAAGGGCGGGCAGTCCCTGGACGGGGTACCCGTTTACGATACTGTGTTTGCCGCAGTGGAAGCAGACCGGGTGGACGCGTCGGTACTTTTTATTCCGGCCCCCTTGGCAAAGGATGCGGCTTTTGAGGCTATCGACGCCGGGGTAAAGACGGTGGTAATTGTGACCGAGCACATTCCAGTGCATGACGCCATGGAAATAGTGGCCCTGGCCCGCCGCCGGGGAGCCACCATCATTGGTCCCAACACCTTTGGCATTGTGTCCTCCGGCAAGTGCAAGATCGGCATTCCCCCCAACCAATTTTTTGTTCCGGGACCGGTGGGCGTGGTAGCCCGCAGTGGGACCCTGACCTATGAAATTGTGGGCAACCTTACCGCTAACGGCTTTGGCCAGTCAACTGTGGTTGGCCTGGGAGGTGACCGGGTTAACGGGCTGACCTTTGTGGATGTACTGAAGATGTTTGAGCAGGACCCCGAAACCAGGGCTGTTATCCTGGTTGGTGAAATAGGCGGTAACGCTGAAGAAGAAGCGGCGGTATTTATTAAAACCATGACCAAGCCGGTAATAGCCTATATTGCCGGTAAAAGTGCGCCCCCCGGCAAGCGGATGGGGCATGCCGGAGCAATAATTGAGCGGGGCAAGGGCACCTTTGACGGCAAGGTCAAGGTTCTGCAGGAGGCCGGGGCCGCAGTGGCCACCCTGCCCTTTGACGTTCCCGGCATACTCAAGGAGATGTTGTAAGGACGGCCAAAAAAGGAAAGGGGGACCAACTTTGTTTGACAAGGATAAACTGGCCGAATTCAAGGTTGCTGAACAGACCTGCCGGGAAAAGCTGGCAGTTCAGCTAAAAAAGCGTCCCGAGCGGCAGGCTGAATTTATAACTGACTCAGGTATAGAAATTGACACCCTGTACACCCCTGAAAGCATCGCTGACCTTGATTATACCGGTGATCTGGGACTGCCCGGCTCATATCCCTATACCCGGGGAGTGCAGCCCAACATGTACCGGGGCAGGCTCTGGACTATGCGGCAATATGCCGGTTTCGGCTCGGCCGGGGAAACCAACAAGCGCTTTCGCTACCTGCTGGAGCAGGGGCAAACCGGCCTGAGTGTGGCCTTTGACCTGCCGACCCAGATTGGCTATGACTCGGATCATGGTCTGGCCCGGGGTGAAGTGGGTAAGGTTGGCGTGGCCATTGACTCCTTGTTGGACATGGAAACCCTGTTTGACCAGATCCCCCTGGACAAGGTCAGCACCTCCATGACCATCAACTCCCCGGCCGCCATCCTGCTGGCCATGTACATAGCCGTGGCGGAAAAACAGGGGGTTGCGCCGGACAAATTAAACGGCACCATCCAAAATGACATTCTCAAGGAGTATGTTGCCCGGGGAACATATATTTTCCCGCCGGCGGAGTCCATGCGGCTGATTACCAATATTTTTGAGTACTGCGCCAAGAATATACCAGCCTGGAATACCATCAGCATCAGCGGGTACCATATCAGGGAGGCCGGCTCAACGGCGGTTCAGGAAGTGGCCTTTACCCTGGCCGACGGCATTGCCTATGTCCAGGCGGCTATTGACGCCGGGCTTGATGTGGATGAGTTTGCGCCCCGCCTGAGCTTTTTCTTTAACGCCCACCTCAACTTCTTTGAGGAGATCGCCAAATACCGGGCGGCCAGAAAGCTGTGGGCCGGAATCATGAAAGAACGCTTTGGGGCGAAAAACCCCCGCTCCCTGATGCTGCGCTTCCACACCCAGACTGCCGGCTGCTCCCTGACGGCTCAGCAGCCCGACGTCAACATCATGCGGGTAGCCTTCCAGGCCTTGAGCTCGGTACTGGGGGGTACCCAGTCACTGCATACCAATTCCCGGGACGAGGCACTGGCCCTGCCCAGCGAGCACTCGGTGCTGATTGCCCTGCGTACCCAGCAGGTCATCGGCTATGAAATTGGCGTGGCGGATACAGTGGACCCCCTGGGCGGTTCTTTCTTTATCGAAAAACTAACCAAGGATATTGAGCAGCGGGCCATGAATTATATAGAAAAAATCGATGCTCTGGGCGGCGCCCCGGAGGCCATTGAGTTTATGCAAAAGGAAATCCAGTCCAGCGCCTACCAGTACCAGAAGGATATTGAGAGCGGCAAGAAAGTTGTTATTGGAGTGAATAAGTTCCAGATGAAAGAGGAACGTCCCAGCGGTCTGCTGCGGGTTGATCCGGCGGTGGGCGAGCGTCAGACGGTCAGGTTGCAAAAACTGCGCGCGGAAAGGGATAACGAAGCGGTGGGAATTATTTTGAACAGGTTGCGGCAGTCAGCCGGGACCACCGAAAACCTGATGCCCATTTTCATTGACGCTGTAAAGGCCTACGCCACCCTGGGCGAGATTTGCGGCGTGCTGAGGGAAGTTTACGGTGAGTACAGGCAGCAAATTGTATTCTAGTAAGCGTTCAGCAAACCAGGTGGAGGCGCGGCGTTATCGTTAGCGAACGACTTGCGGAGCGCCGGTAACAGCATCCGGCGCAGTGAGGGTAACCGGACTGCGGCGCGAAACCAGCGGACTACTAAGGCGACGGGTTTGAGAACAAGGTACTTTGAGGAGAGCAGGCGCCTTCCATGACAAATCAATCGCCGCCTTTGCAGCGCCGCTAGTCCGGTCCGAAACAAGCCGGGGTGCTGTCGGCGCGGAGCACTGGAGTGAGCGGTGATAATGCCGTGCCTTAACACCGGTTTCGCTGAATATATACGTATTCTAGGGCAGAGGAGGAACAGCAAATGACCGAAAGACCGATCCGGGTACTGGTTGCCAAACCGGGTCTGGATGGCCATGACCGGGGGGCCAAGGTAATTGCCCAGGCCCTGCGGGACGCCGGGATGGAAGTTATTTATACCGGCTTGCGGCAGACCCCGGAACAAATCGTGGAGGCCGCCCTGCAGGAGGATGTCCAGGTAGTAGCTTTAAGCAGCCTCTCCGGCGCTCACCTGCATTTGTTTCCGCCGGTGGTGGAGGGATTAAGGCAGCAAAATGCCGGTGACGTGCTGGTCCTGGGGGGCGGAGTGATCCCCGACGAGGATATTCCTGAGCTTAAGGCAGCAGGTATCGTTGAAATTTTTGGACCTGGCACCACTACCGCCAGTGTTATTCAATATATTAAGGGAAGCGCTTAGCCGTTAAAAAAGCTGTTTTTAGATTAAGGGGGCGCCAAAAATGCTTAAAAAAATTGACCACCTGGGCATTGCGGTTAAGGACATGGAGGCAGCCATCAAGTTTTATGAGCAGGTCCTTGGGGTTGCAGTGACCAAGACCGAGGTTGTTGAAGAGCAAAAGGTGAAGGTGGCCTTTATTCCGGTGGGGGAAAGCAAGGTTGAGCTGCTGGAGAGCACCGCCCCGGACGGGCCTGTGGCCAAGTATATAGAGAAAAACGGGGAAGGCATTCAGCATATTGCCTTCAAGGTGGATAACATTGAGGAGGCCCTGGCAGACCTGAAGGCCAAGGGCGTCAAGCTAATTGATGAAAAACCACGCATCGGGGCCGGGGGGGCCAGGATTGCTTTTATTCATCCCAAAGCCACCTTCGGCACCCTGATTGAACTGTGTGAGCGGAAATAGAAGGAGGAATCAATGGATGAGCATGCAGGATAAGCTGGAGCAGTTACGGCAGCTGCGGGAGCAGATACAGGCCGGCGGCGGCCCCAAGAAAATTGACAAGCAGCATGAGGCAGGCAAAAAAACCGCCCGTGAGCGGATTGATATGTTATTTGATCCCGGTTCCTTTAATGAAATTGATGTTTTTGCCGGTGACACTGATTTTAAAAGCCTGAAAAACCCCGGTGAGGGTGTGGTAACAGGCTATGGCACCGTGGACGGGCGCAAGGTATATATTTACTCCCAGGACTTCACGGTGGCGGGCGGTTCCCTGGGCGCCGTTCATGCCGCCAAAATCTGCAAGGTGCTGGACCTGGCCATGCGGGTTGGCGCGCCGGTAATCGGCCTTAATGACTCCGGCGGAGCCCGGATTCAGGAGGGTGTAGACGCCTTGAACGGTTTTGGGGAAATCTTCTACCGAAATACCATCGCCTCGGGCGTGATCCCCCAAATATCTGTAATTATGGGCCCCTGCGCCGGCGGCGCGGTATATTCACCGGCCCTAACCGATTTTATCTTGATGGTTAAGAACACCAGCCAGATGTTCATAACCGGGCCTCAGGTGATCAAGGCGGTGACCGGGGAAGAGGTTAGCATGGAGGCCCTGGGCGGCGCCATAACCCATAACCAGACCAGCGGCGTGGCCCACTTTGCGGCCGACGACGAGCATCAGTGTATGGACATGATCCGGGCGCTGCTTAGCTACATGCCCTCAAATAACCTGGAGGAGCCACCTGTCTTTACACCCCTGGAGCCGGCAGGCAATTCAGATGAATTGCTTAACATAATTCCCGACAGCCCGAACCTTTCATATGACGTTAAAAAGATTATCCGCCTGGTTGTTGACGGCGGCGATTTCATGGAGGTTCAGGCTTTATATGCCCGCAACGCAGTGATTGGCTTTGCCCGGGTGGGGGGCAAAGCGGTGGGGATTATTGCCAACCAGCCGGACCATCTGGCCGGCTGCCTGGATATCAACGCCTCGGATAAAATCAGCCGCTTTGTGCGTTTTTGTGACTGCTTCAACATTCCCCTGGTGACCTTCATGGATGTCCCCGGCTTCCTTCCCGGCACAGACCAGGAGTACGGCGGCATCATCAGGCACGGGGCGAAGATGCTGTATGCCTACTCCGAGGCCACGGTGCCCAAAATCACCTTCGTTCTGCGCAAAGCGTACGGTGGCGCCTACCTGGCCATGTGCAGCAACTCTTTGCGAGCGGACACTGTTTTCGCCTGGCCAACGGCAGAAATTGCGGTGATGGGGCCCGATGGCGCGGTTAACATAATATACCGCAATGAAATTGCCCGGGCGGAAAATCCAACGGAGGTCAGGGCCAAACTGGTGGCCGAATACCGGGAAAAATTTGCGAACCCGTACATTGCCTGCGCCCGGGGATATGTTGAGGATGTGATTGACCCCCGGGAAACCAGGGACAGAATCATCAACTCCCTGACTGCCCTGGACAGCAAGCGGGTACAGCGGCCCCGGAAAAAGCATGGTAACCTGCCGGTATAAATGGCAGGTTTACCCCGGAGGGAGGGTTAGAAGGTGAATCATCCCAAGTCACTTGCGGCAAATGGTAAGATCAGCCCGGAAACAATAGCAGCCATTTTTTCTGCCCTTAAGGCCGGCGGCTATCTGACACCGGAAAGCAGAATCGTGGGCCTGCGCCGTCAAAACGAGGACAACCTTTGGAAGAGGGCTGGAATAATGGAAATAATGCTGGGCAGAGATATATCAAGATACGGCTATTAACACCGAAAATGATAAGGGAGGTTGCTCTCATAATGAAGAAATTTAGAGTATTGGTAAACGGTGAAGCCTTCGTGGTGGAAGTGGAGGAGTTGGGGGGAGCGACGCCGGCGCCGGCAGCACGGCCCAGCACCCTGCCGACAGCACCGGTAGCCGCGGTCCCGGCGACGCAGCCGGCTGCGCCGGCGCCCGTACCGCAGCCCAGGGCTGCCGCTCCCAACGACGGGGCTGGCGCGGTTGTGGCGCCAATGCCCGGCAACATTAATGATGTTCGGGTTAAGGTGGGGGATCAGGTAAGTGCGGGCAGTGTTTTGGTAGTGCTGGAGGCCATGAAAATGGAGAATGAAATCAGCGCCCCGGCGGCCGGCACAGTCAAGCAGGTTTACGTGCAAAAGGGTCAGACCGTGAACGGCGGCGATATTCTGGTAATCATTCGCTAGGTAATTGTTGATACTTGGGCGGAACAGGTAAAGCAGCAATCATCTCTCAAAGTATAAGTAGCTAAGCTGATAGCGGCTATGGTTAGAATCATTAAAACATAGCCGCTGCAGGAACCTTTTGAAAAACAACCGTAATACAGTATGCAATTTGTTATTTGAATAGAGGTTGAAAAACACTGGAGGGGTTACATTTGGGTAGAAAAAAAATCACTATTGTTGGCGCAGGCAACGTGGGAGCAACTTGTGCCCATTGGGCAGCAGCCAAGGAACTGGGAGACATCGTACTTATTGACGTGGTAGAGGGAATCCCGCAGGGTAAGGCCCTGGACTTGATGGAAGCCGCCCCGGTGGAGGGGTTTGACTGCAATATCATCGGCACTAATAACTTTGAGGATACCGCCAATTCCGATGTAGTGGTAATCACCGCAGGGATTGCCCGGAAGCCCGGCATGAGCCGGGATGACCTGCTGGCCACCAACGCCAAGATTGTCGGCTCAGTAGCCGGGCAGGCTGCCAAATATTCCCCGAAGGCCTTTATCGTCGTTGTTACCAATCCCCTGGATATCATGGCTTACGTGGCACTCAAGGCCAGCGGTTTCCCGCCGGAGCGGGTGTTCGGCATGGCCGGTGTTCTGGATTCGGCCCGCTTCAGAACCTTTATCGCCCTGGAGCTGGGAGTGTCGTTCGAAGATGTCAGCGCCTTCGTGCTGGGCGGCCACGGCGATGACATGGTACCCCTGGTAAGATATAGCTATGCGGGTGGCATACCCATTGAGAAGCTAATTCCGGCGGACAGAATAGAGGCTATAGTGGAAAGAACCCGCAAAGGCGGGGCGGAAATTGTCAATTATTTAAAGACCGGTAGCGCCTTTTATGCCCCCGGCGCCTCGGTAATTCAAATGGTGGAGGCCGTAGTAAAGGACAAGAAACGGATTCTCCCCATAGCAGCCTACCTGGACGGCGAATATGGCGAGAAGGATATGTATTTTGGGGTTCCGGCCATCATCGGCGCTGCCGGAGTGGAGAAAATAATTGAGGTTGATTTGACTGACGACGAGAAGGCGGCCATAGCCAAGTCTATTGATTCTGTACGCAAAACCATGGCGGCGCTGAGCAAGCTTGTCTGACCAAATTAGGAGGGTGGATCATGAGTGATCATATAAGAAAGATCAAAATCACCGACACCACTATGCGCGACGGCCACCAGTCCTTGCTGGCCACGCGAATGAGAACCCATCATATGTTGCCTATTGCCGAAAAACTTGACAACGCAGGCTTTCACTCCTTGGAAGTGTGGGGCGGGGCAACCTTTGACTCCTGCCTGAGGTTTTTAAATGAAGATCCGTGGGAAAGATTGCGTGTAATGCGGCGTCACTATAAAACCCCCTTGCAAATGCTATTGCGGGGCCAGAACGTGGTGGGTTACAAGCACTATGCCGACGATGTGCTGACTGAATTTATCAAGCGTTCAGTTCATAACGGTATGGACATTTTCCGGATTTTTGACGCCCTGAACGATATTCGGAACATGGAAAAAGCTATGGTAGAGACCAAAAAGGCCGGCGGCCACGTACAGGCCACGGTGGTGTACACCATTAGCCCGGTGCATAACCTGGAATTCTATGTAAAGATGGCCAGGGAGTTGGAAAGCCTCGGGGCAGACTCCATTTGCCTCAAGGATATGGCCGGTATTCTGTCTCCCTATGCCTCATATGACATCATCAAGGCCTGGAAAGAGCTCCTCAAGATACCGGTCCAGCTGCACTGTCACTATACCAGCGGTATGGCCTCAATGGCCTACCTGAAGGCCATTGAGGCCGGAGTTGACGTGATAGACTGCGCCTTGTCGTCCATGGCGCTGCAAACCTCCCAGCCGGCCGCGGAAACCATGGTGGCCAGTCTCCAGGGTACGCCCTGGGATACCGGCCTGGACATTGGCCTGCTGTCTGAAATCTCAGACTACTTCAAGGAAGTGCGCAAGGAATATGCATCCGTAGATGTCGCAGCTAAGACGGTGGATACCAACGTGTTGCAGCAGCAGATCCCTGGTGGTATGATTTCCAACTTCATCAATCAGCTTAAAGAGCAAAATGCTCTTGATAAGCTGCCCGAAGTTCTGGCTGAGGTGCCCCGGGTGCGGGCCGACTTCGGCTATCCGCCCCTGGTCACTCCTTCCAGTCAAATCGTTGGCGCCCAGGCGGCCTTAAATGTGCTCATGGGTGAGCGTTACAAGATGGCCACCAATGAAGTCAAGAACTATATGCGGGGTTATTACGGACGTCCGCCAGCGCCCATCAACGAAGAGGTCAGAAAGAAAATAATCGGGAATGAAAGGCCCATCGACTGCCGCCCTGCTGACTTGATTCCCCCTGAGCTGCCCAAGGCCAGAGAGGAAGTTAACGCTTACATGCAGAAGGAAGAGGACGTTATATCTGTGGCACTGTTCCCGCAGGTGGCGCCTAAATTCCTGCAGGAAAGGTTAGCTAATAAGATTAAGGTTGATTTGGAGTTGGCCAAACAGGGCACAGAGTTTTATCCGGCTTAGACCGGTCCAAGGTGTGGTCTTGCCGGTGCGTAGCTTTTGAACGAGACTTCTTTAAAAAAAGTAAAGCTGAAGCCGCTGTTGATGTTAACGGCGGTTTTTGCTGTTATTAACTTAAACTTAAAAACACAATAATTTATCCTTAACAAACAGGCATTATAATTAATAAGGAAATAAGTACTAATAGGTCTACTCATACAGGTGGTGGCTACATAATGCCCAGTGTTCTGGTGGTGGATGATGAACAGCATATTCGGGACCTGATTAAATTTAACCTGGAAAAGGAGGGATACAAGGTCCATACGGCTACCGAGGGTGAAAGTGTTGTCCGCCTGGCCAGGGAAATGATGCCGCATCTGATTGTTTTAGATATCATGTTGCCCGGTCTGGACGGCTATGAAGTGTGCCGGATACTGCGAAGTATTGAAGATACGGCCGGAATCCCCATCATTATGCTTAGCGCCAAAGGAGATGTAGTAGATAGGGTGTTGGGGCTGGAAATCGGCGCGGATGATTATATCACCAAGCCCTTTAGCCCAAGAGAGCTGTTGGCCAGAGTAAAGGCCAGTATCAGGCGGCAAAAACAAGTAACCAAAGAAATAGTTGACAAGGATAAAGAGATCAGGTGTGGTGAGTTACTGATCAAACCTGATCGTTTTGAAGTACTGGTTAACGGGGCAAGAATTGATCTTTCTCCTAAAGAGTTTAGTATTCTGGCCTTGCTGGCTGCCAATCCGGGCCGGGTTTTTAGCCGGGATGCGCTTCTGGAGCAAATTTGGGGTTTTGATGCGGTGCGGGAAACCCGGACCGTGGATGTGCACATCAGGTATCTGAGGCAAAAGATTGAGGCTGATCCGGGAAATCCTATGTATATTGAGACTGTAAGGGGTATTGGCTACCGCTTCAGGGACCGGCAAAGGTAAAATCATTGTAGCGGTGACGCTACTTAATATAAAAATTAAATCCTTATATTTGAAGGAGGAGTAATGGTGTTAAAAAAATTCAGAGGAATGTTTTTGGTAGCGCTGGGCCTGATCCTGGCAATGACCCTGGCAGGTTGTGGACAAACAGCCCAGGACAAAGAGCCGGCAGGCGGAAACGAGTCAAAGCTGTCAGGATCCATTACGGTGGCAGGCTCCACCTCAGTCCAACCCCTGTCTGAGGAGCTGGCCGAGGCGTTTAATAAGATTCAACCCGATGTAACCATTAATGTGCAGGGCGGCGGCTCAAGCCAGGGTGTTAAGGCTGCTGAAACGGGTATTGCTCAGATTGGCGCATCATCCAGAAATTTAAAAGAAAGTGAAATGGGTCTGGGGCTGGACACCCATAAAATCGCTATCGACGGTATTGCCATTGTTGTTCACCCGTCAAACAATATTGAAGATATCACTTTAGAGCAGGTTCGTAAAGTTTTTTCCGGTGAAATTACCACCTGGGAAGAGCTGGGCGGCGCCGGCGGGGAAATTAGCGTGGTAACCAGGGAAGAGGGGTCTGGAACCAGAGGAGCCTTTGAGGAAATGGTGATGGGCGAAGACAAAATTTCCAACAAGGCTGTAACTCAACCTTCCAACGGTGGCATACGCAGTTCGGTGAGTATTGACCCCAAAGCAATAGGTTACCTTTCCACAGGTTATGTTGATAACAGTGTGAAGGGCATTAAAATTGAAGGCGTGGAGCCTAACATGGAAACCATCAGAGATGGCAGTTACAAAGTTGCCCGGCCGTTCCTGTACCTGACCAAGGGTGAAGTTGACGAAGTAACTCAGGCCTTTATTGATTTTGTACTCAGTAAAGAGGGCCAGGACATAGTGGCTGAACACTACATCAGGGTTGACTAGCGAAGTTGGAAAAGGCCCGCTCCGGCGGGCCTTTAAAATTTATACAGTGATTTACAAGTAATTAACATGGTCTTAACAATTGGTTAACCTAAGGTTAACGTTGGGTCAACTACGGTTTAACAAACTAATTATAGAATTAGCATGACAATAAATAATCCTTAATTAGTGGGAGAATAACATGGCTCGCAAGTATGAGGGCACAATTGAAAAAATCCTTCAGCTCAGTGCGCTTGCCGCAATTCTGGTGGTATTCCTAATATCCCTGTTTATTCTAATTGAGGGATACCCGGTAATTGCCAAGTATGGTCTGGGCCATTTTCTTTTAGGGGGGCAGTGGTATCCTTTAGACGGACTGTTTGGCATTATGCCCATGATCATAGGTTCCTTTATTGTTACTTTTGGGGCGTTACTTTTGGGAGTACCCTTTGGCATCGGTTGCGCCATTTTTCTTGCCGAGTTCGCCCCCATGTGGATGACCAAGGTGCTTCGCCCGGGAATTGAGTTACTGGCCGGGATCCCTTCCGTTGTCTACGGTTTTTTTGGACTAGTTGTGCTGGTTCCGCTGATCATGGATACCTTCGGCGGCCGGGGGTTTAGTGTGCTGGCGGCCTCGGTAGTGCTGGCAATCATGATTTTGCCGACAGTGATTAACATCTCCGAAGATGCCATCCGGGCTGTGCCCAGGGAGTATAAAGAGGGTTCTTTTGCCCTGGGGGCAACCCACTGGCAAACAGTTAAAATGGTTATATTGCCCACCGCCCAGTCCGGCATTGTTGCGTCGATTGTATTGGGTATGGGCAGGGCGATTGGGGAAACCATGGCTGTGATTATGGTTGCAGGTAATGTCACCGCTATTCCCGGGTCCTTTCTTGATCCGGTGCGTACGCTGACGGCAAATATTGCGTTGGAAATGGGCTATGCGGCTGGTGATCATATGTCAGCACTTTTTGCCACAGGTATAGTGTTGTTTGTAATCATTATGTTTCTTAACTTTCTGATCACATTGGTTCCGAAGAGGGTGATAGATCAGTGAGGAAGTCAGTTGTTTGGGAAGAGCGGCTGGTTAAGGGGTTTTTATGGTTTTCGGTATTAGCTACATTGGGAACCTTGATTATCATCCTGGGACATATTTTTCAGCACGGACTTAGTTTGATCAGTCTGGAGTTTCTTTTGGACTCACCGCGGAAAATGGGCCGGGAGGGAGGAATATTTCCGTCCATCATCGGCACCCTTTACCTGATTGCGGTGGCCCTGATTATTGCGGCTCCGGTGGGCATTTTTGCAGCCATTTATCTAACCGAGTATACCAGAAAGGGCCGGATTGTCAGGGCCATCCGTTATTCTGTGGAGACCCTGGCGGGGATACCATCCATTGTCTTTGGTTTGTTTGGCTTTGCCTTCTTTGTTATTTTTTTGGGTTTTAGCTGGTCCATCCTTAGCGGTGGCCTGACTCTGGCCGCTATGGTGTTACCTACCATCATAAGAACTTCGGAGGAGGCCATTAAAAGTGTTCCGACCATCTACCGGGAGGGTAGCCTGGCCCTTGGGGCCACAAAGTGGCAAACCATTTATAAAATAGTGCTGCCCAGCGCCCTGCCCGGCATAGTAACCGGTATAATTCTAAGCATTGGCAGGGCGGTGGGGGAGACAGCAGCTGTGCTGCTGTCTGCTGGCAGTTCGCTGAACTTGCCCACTTCAGTAATGGACCCAGCCCGTTCGCTGGCTGTGCACCTGTTCATTTTGACATCCGAGGGGATTTCATTTAAGATGGGTTATGCCACGGCCACGGTGCTGATTATTATGATTTTAATAATTAACTTGGCTGCCAACTTTATCATGAGGCGTATGAGTACAACCAGGGCGATTTAAAATACTATCAAAGAAAAGTTAGTTAACATAATTTGAAAAGCTAGTTAACATAATTTGTTAAGATTATTTTAGTTGTAGTGTTAAAGCAAATTTGCCCGTAAGACCCCCAAGGGGACAGGCTACCATTTTCGCTTTGCGAAAAAACTGCCTGTCCCCTTTGGTTTTTATAGGAACCAAGCCAATGGGATAATACAGAGGTGTTGGCAATACCTGTTTTTATAAATAGGAAATACTAATTATTAATTATGTAAACTAAAAGATGTTAATATTCGTTAACCCCTTCTATTATCATTTCAGTATTTAGATTAGACTTTTGACCGGATAGAGAATGATCTTTTAAATAAGATGAAATACAATATACCAAAGTATTTAGAATAAATCAGCAGAGTCAACCCAATAAGGATCCAAGGGTGATGACCGATGATTAAGCGCAACAAGCTGAAGGATATACCTAAAGTTTGTATTCTTGAGGAACACAAGCTCTGTTGCAATTGTTGTGAGTGCTTTGTATGTGACCTCGATCCAGACAAGAACTGCGATAATTGTGCCCAGTGCCTGCAGTTGGCTGATTTCAACGATATTGAAATAGATGAAATTATCATCATGGAGCCGGGACAGGATAAGGATTAACCTGGATATGATGAAAATATGTGGGGGGCTATTGCCCCTTTAAATTATTTATTATTGGTTCCTATAATAAGTATTATGTAAACTAGAACTGGCCGTACCTGGATCTAGTTTTAGCAACCAGCCCGGCCTTGACTTGGAGCCTCTGCCCCCCTGACCCCCGGCTTTTAGGGCTAGCCAGCCCCTCCCGGGAGGGGCTGGCTAGCTCCGCTAGATAGCCTACCAGGGGGACCACTCCAAGTAAAGGCTAAACCCTACGGGCGGGCTGGTTGAGTTGAAATTATAAATGATAATGAATATCAAAAAAAATTGAGTTTTGAATCCGGAAATGGCCGTTCCAAAACGTCCTAAACTCGACCTCGGTCTAAATCGTCCAAGCCGTCCTGGTTGCCTTCAAATTCAACCTGGATTCCATCATGTTCAGAAGATTCAGAAGTCAAGAATTTAACCCGTTCCTCCAATTCCTCAATACGTCTTTTGTGCCTGAACATGATTTGCCAAATTTTTGCCCGTTCCTGTTGCCAGCTTGACATAAAATCCCTCCCGATTATTGATGTGAGGTAATAGTAAAGGTAAACTTTACCGACTATACCCGGTGTTACAGCACCGGGTATATGAATCCACATTGCAAGTAGTATGCCAGTATGTATTGTCCCAGGGGCCTGGCCCCATCGTATGGATGCCAGGCCCCATGGGATGCCGATAACACACGCCCTTATATGTTACCGACTATTCAGTTGTAAGCCCAGTATATAGCTGACTAGGAATAGCTGTCAAGAAAAGAACCTTGATAGTTATAGCCCTGGCTCACCGTTCAAGCTTACATAATAAGGCTTATACGCCCGAAACGAGCCTATAAGCAAGTATTATGTAAACTTCGCCCTGTGGCAGATTACACTCCGCCTGGCCTGCCCTTGACAGGCTGCGGGGATTTATGCAGGCGTTCCCTTTATGGAAACGCTTTTCTTGTTTACCAGGCTGAGTGCTATTTCATGGGCAGCCAGTCAAGGGTTCGCTTCGCCCGGCCTGATTGTATATTTTCCATGCCACAAGAACCATTCCGGCGGAGGTTTGTGGGCGAAGCCTACATAATACTTTATCTTGCAGGGTATTCCTTAAGGACATCTCGAATTTTGTAACAGGCAGCATTTATGGGTCTAATCTTCAGTTTAGATTATTCTTTAGCTCATAAACGGTATCTCTGGACAGACCAGTAATTTCAGCAATATCATCGACAGACAGGCCTTTTTTTATTGCTGCCTTGGCCGCTTCCATTGCCTTCATCAATTCGCCTTCTTTAATACCTTCTTTAATGCCTTCTCTAATACCTTCTTTAATACCTTCTTTAATGCCTTCTTCTTTCCCTTCCATTCTGGCTTGTTGTTTCATCTCTTCCAGGGTTATTTCCAGGTTCATAATCATAATTTCCACCTCCGATGGATTAGTTTCGTCCAGGATGCGGTCAATTTCCCGCTGCATATTCTTTGGAAACTTCGGCTTGATTATATTCTTTAGCCATGTTGTTATTTGACGGAATTCCTCCGTTGTTAAAGCTTTCAACATGTTGGCAAGTTTCCGCAACCGTCTGATTAATTCCTGGTGCGACATAGTTTGGTCCAGCATAAATATACAGGAGATCAAATTGGCCATACTATATAATTCTTCCTGGTTGTAACGGTTTACGTCAAAGAGCATGTAGTGGAAATTCAATATGTGTTTCTCAAACCTTTGATAGTCAGCCAATATCTCCTTAAATTCCAGCCTTGCCGTCCAGTTGTTTTTTCCGTTATACAAAACTGCCGGTATTACTGCCGGCAACCGGAAGTCTTTTCGCTCCCGTTCTTCTAAGGGAGTGTTGTTGTATATTTCCCGCCAAATTTCTACCATATACTGAAGCAGCCGGAAGGGCATAGTATAATCAACTGTGGACTGCAATTCCAGGAGTATGTAAAATATTACATCCCCTTCTCTGGTCTTTAGTCTGTATACAATGTCTGCCTCTTTCTCAGTGAAGTCTTTTAATACAAAGGATTTATTCACTAAAATCAAATCGTTTTCATTAATTGCATCTACCCACTTTTCTTTAACAAAGGTCCTGATTAGCTGCAAAAAAGCTTTCTTGTTCGTAAGAAGCTGCCGGTAACCTTTGTCATAGGGATGGTGAACCTGCCTGTTATCTGATTGTCCACTGTCGGACACATAATCACTTCCTTTGATTCAATTATACTACACCTGCCAAAGGAAGTTTAGATTGTTTCGGAAAATATGCTTTTTTAAGCCGGGCTGCAGAGGATATTCTTTTGGGCCTATTTAATCCATTGCATTAGAGAACGTGTGCTCCGCCCAGCCGGTAATGGAGTATTATGTAAACCCGCCTTTTGTTTAAGTGGCCCCCGGTGGGCTGGGTGCCTTCACGTTGCGCGGAAGTTTCCTGGATACCTCCCCAGCGGTACATTGAATCACCTCACAAAAAAAGAACCCCGAGCATTCTCACTCGAAGTTCTTAGAATCTCCATTAACGGCTTAATTTATAGACCAGATATTGGTTAAGGGATATCCCTTCCTTTTGGGCCTCGATCGTGAGGCGTTTATGAAGTGATTTTGGAACCCTTACTATGAACTTTCCGCTATAATTATCGTCATTTACCGGTTCGGGAATGTGGTCACCATGTTCTAGTTTAACGGAAATCCATCCTTCCATGGCTTCGCGAAGGTTCCTGCTGGCCTCTTCAAATGTTTCTCCGTCGCTTTGGCAGCCATCCAGTTCCAGCACTTGGCCGTAATAATAATTGCCGCTTTCGTCAGAGATTGGACGGATTAAGAAATTATATGGTAAATTCATGTAGTAATCAAGGCTCTTTATTTCCATCGTTCCACAGGGGTTACGGCGATAAGCTTATTTCCCGATCCTTCTGATCACGTCCTTGACATATGCAGCCTTCACCGGCTGGCTCTTTTTAATCGTAACAACATCGCCGTTTTTATTTCGGAAATGGTGATGAGAACCGTCCGACCTCACTTCAATGTATCCGAAATGATTGAGAACCTTTGATAATTCCTCAAACCTTATGCCATGAGGTTGACGATTCATTTTTTCAATGATTTTTTCTACCCCTGCCATGTCACCCCCTCCCTTAAATATAAGATACCAAATATAGTATCATTGTCAAGGGGGATTTGTAAAATGTTTATTCTTTCTTCCTCTGCTCATGAAGCGTGTCTGTGATATATAGATAGGTATTCTATCTTTTTATTAACGCTATCAGTCCTCGCATCATATATCCGTATGTTAAGGAGTTCTGTCAAAGTATTACCATGAATGGAGTATTATGGATTTCTGGGAGTTCCTCCAATTTCTTCGCGCCCGTCACTGGGGTCATCAAAAGAAGATACAAACTCCAGACTCCGGGAGAGCTCATTCATCCTCGCCTTTAACACGTGAATAAGTGTTGTCGTCCGTGCTTTCGAAAACGTCTACCTCTGCAGTAATAGTAAACACCCTCCGCCAGATCCAGTTCTGCTCTCCAAAATCCTTCCTTGTACTGTAAAGCACTTATATTTATAAAAAATATAAGGATTCCAATACCGGGGAAGTAAAACCCTTGCGCCTTTCAGTAAGAAAAGCCAAGGGTTTTATTTATATCTCATACAGTGAACATTTATTTAACCAAAATATACTTCGAGGTTAACACTAATCCAAAAACAGCTTAACTTTGTCCCCGTATGATTTAATTAAAATGTAATATGGAGGTGTTTAGTTTTATGCACAAAAGGGCGCGTTGGGCAGGCATCGTCTGTATTCCTATTCTGGTGGTCATGGCCATGATCATTTCTATCGCAGGCAGTCCAGCTAATGTTTTGATGGCCCAGACTGAGAAGGGCGGCGAGTTCTATGCGGGAAAGACTCCGAAGTATGTATTTATGTTCATTGGTGACGGTATGAGCTATGCGCAGGTCAGCAGTGCAGAGATGTATCTTGGCAACAAGGCCAAACCCTCAGGTTATCCCACTCCAAAACATCTAAACTTTTCAAATTTCCCCGTACACGGAGCAGCCACAACCTATGATTCCTCTTCCTTTGTTCCCGATTCCGCTTCTACAGCCACTTCACTGGCCTCGGGTTACAAAACCCTCTCAGCCGTGATTAACATGGATGAATCCAAAACAAAAAAATATCGTCCCATAACCTATGATTTGCAAGCCATGGGGTACAAGATTGGGATTATAACCAGTGTTCCCATTGATCATGCCACACCGGCCGCTTATTATGCCAGCGTTCCGCACAGGGGCCAGGTGGACAGTATCGCTCAACAACTGGCAGTCAGCGGTTTTGATTTCTTCGGCGGCGGCGGCTTCCAGGGCAATGCGTCTCAGGTCGAAAAAAGTATAGGCTATGCCGAAACAGCCGGCTACACCTTTGCAAACACCATGAATGACATTTTGGCCCTGGATAACAAGTCCGGCAAAGTACTTGCCATTAGTCCCGTTCTGGACGGTGCGGCATTAAACTACGAGCTGGATCGTGACAAAGAAAAGGAACTGTCCCTGGCTGATTTTGTGAAAAAAGGTATTGAAGTTCTGGATAATCGCAAGGGCTTCTTTATGATGGTGGAGTCCGGCAAGATTGACTGGGCCAACCACGCCAACGATGCAGCTGCTTCCATCCATGACACTGTTGCCTTTGCCGACGCCATTGAGGAAGCTTTAAAGATTTACAGAAAACACCCCAAAGACACACTAATTATTGTAACCGGGGACCATGAGTGCGGCGGCATGACCATAGGCTATGCCGGTACCAAATACGAAACATTCTTTGAAAAGATTAAGCCGGTAACCATGTTGTTAGCAATCATTTTAATATAGACTAAAGCAATCAAATTAAAATAGACTACGACAGTCCGTCAGTCAGTCCATAAACAGAAAAGCCAGCTCCCCCGAAGAAAGGTAACTGGCTAAATACACACTA
>JBFMEU010000008.1:0-58873 GCA_040753155.1 Bacillota bacterium | reverse complement strand
AACGACGACCCTGTATGCCTGTGCGTTTATCCTTGGTTTTGGCTTTGCCGTTACGCTGGGGTTGTTTCCGGTTTTGACCACCATCTCTTTTGGCGTTAAGCACTTGGGCGCCATTTACGGAGTGGTTATTACCGCTTTTGGTTTATCTGCCGTTTTTGGACCAATGATGGGCGCCCGGTTGTACGATGTATCAGGAACTTACATTATACCGTTTGCTGCCGCTGGAGTATTTACACTGGTAGGTTGGTGCATATGCCTATTTGCATTCAAATTAAAGTATAAGCTGCCATAGGCTTTAGCGTTATGATTGTTGTGGTCTAATTAACTACTGAACTACATTATTTCATTATTTATTGCTAGCTAGATGTATGTATTAATAAAATGACCCGGAGAACGGCCACATAAGCTAATGTGTTGTTCTTCCTGCTGTTAACCACCAGCCGGGCGGTTTTTAAGAAAGCCGCCTGGTTTTGATTTTTACTGTTAGAGTGTTATTTTTTCGCAAACATGTATACTCATGTTTACACTGTAACTCGTATTAAGTTAAACCAGGGTAAATTAACACTATATGAGTTTTGTCCTAACACTACAACGCAGTTTAAATATTAGCGGAGCCATGGGGACGGTTCGAGTGTCCCCATGACTCCGCGTAGGGCCGAAGGAAAGACGATGGAACCGTCCCCGAGGCGTAGCTGGCATAGCGAATAAAGCTATATATTACGTTGTAGTGCTAATAGAAAAAATTCTTTGCTACTAATAACTGGTATTTTCTAAACCTAACCTAAAATTAATGTGTAACCTCAAGTTTACAAATCAATGGCCGGCTCTCAACCTAAAAACCGTTTAATTTGTGTATATAACCATTTAAGCCCCGATAAGACTGATTAGTTGTCATAATTAAAAAAATTAACTGAAAATATACATGATTCTTGCAAAGAGATATTCTGTGCAAATTTTTATAATATACTGAACAATTCAGGGGGGATTTAGAAGCTTTTGGGGTTGGCTCCCCGAGATAAAGGAATAATTTTTTGCCAGATTATTTTATGAGGAGTGAGTTTATGAAAGAGCGACTGTACAGGAAGGAGATCCTTCTGACGCTGGGATTCGTGTTCTTATTTATTCTGTTTGGCCACTCGGCGTCAATTTTTGTGCTGTTCCCCGGCCTGCAAGGGGGCTGGATGTGGGGATTCCCGGTGCACTATATTGTGCCCGTGCTGCTTGGCTGGTTCGGTCTTACTGCCCTGGCAATTGTCATGACGCTGGTATTTAACAAGTTTGATGACGACATGGAGGCCCTGACCAAAGGTGAACTTGGTAAAGCTAAGACCACACCATCACAGACTGCAAACGTCTCAAAGGGGGATTAAGTAAATGGCAGAACAATCTTCATTTTACATCACTAATTTACCGTTAGGGCTTGGCATGGTCATTCTGCTGTTTGCCATCTTCTACTACATCGGCTGGATGTCCGCCCGCAAAACGGCTACCACCGGAGACCTTTACGCCGCCGGTTTCACCATCGGCCCTGTAACCAACGGCCTGGCCATGGCCGCTACCTGGGCAAGCCTGGCCACCTTTATGGGTCTAAGCGGACTAATTCTTGCTCTTAAAGCGCCCTTCGTATTTTTATGGATCCAGTGGGCGATTTCCATTCCCTTAATCGTTGTCCTATACGGCGCCACTCTGCGGAGAATGGAAGTGTACACCCCGGCATCCTTTATCAAAATGAGGTATGGCAACAGCTGTACCGTAGTAGTTGCCGGTTGGATGATCCTGACCATGATCATGTACGCCCTGGGTCAAATGATTGGCCTGGGTCAGGCCTTTGAGATTCTTTTCGGCATCCCTTATGTCACCGCCCTGATTATCGCAGGCCTGGCCACAGTTGGCTTCATCACCCTGGGTGGTATGCTGGGCGCTTCTTACAACGCCGCCTTCCAGATGGTGGTAATGACCCTGGCCCTGGTTGCCCCCATGGGTGCCATCATGAAGGCCATGGGTTCCTCAGGCTGGTGGTTCCCGCCCCTGGCTTACGGCGACATGGTACCGGCTATGCTGGCCGCAGTGCCTGATTTTTTCGATACGCACTATGACTTTCGCTGGTATTTTGCTCTGATTCCGGCCTTTACCCTGGGCCCCATCGCCCTGCCGCACCTGGCCATGCGGGTGTTTACAGCCAGCAGCGTCAAATCAGCCCGCTGGGCCGTGGTCTGGTTCAACCTGACCCTGGGCCTCCTGTTTAGCGGCGGTTATATTACCGGCTTCGCCGGCAACTACTACACCGCCATTACCGGTACCCCCGTAGCCAAACCGGACCAAATTGTGTTTATTCTAAACGTCATCTATAACCCTGAGTGGGTAACCGCCTTTGTTGTGGGCGGCGCCCTGGCTGCCGGACTGTCTACAGTATCCGGCAACCTGATGGCCATTGCCGCCCTGGTTGGGCACGATATAATGGGCATCCTCGCTCCTAAAATGGACGCCAAAATGAAACTGCGCATCGGCTATGTTGCCCTGGGCGCCGGTGGCCTGGCTGCCGTTATACTGGCCTTCAATCCCCCGGCCTTTCTGGTAACCAGTATCCTCTGGGCCTTCGGCTTGATCGCGTCCACAGTAACACCGGCCATTTTACTGGGTGTCTGGTGGAAAGAGGCCAACCGCCTGGCAATGATGATTTCTTCATTGGTTTGCGGCATAGTCTATATTGTCATTTCACCCCACGTGATACCAAGCATAGTTGTCGGCACCGGGGTTACCGCAAAACTTGGCATGTCCGGCGGTTTGGTAACCATACCACTGTCCTTTGCCATGTTCATTATCTTGTCAATCATCTTTAACCGTATTGGTGCACTTTCCAGCTTTGCGCCAACTGAAGAAGACAAGCGGCTGATTGACCGAATTCACGGCTGGGGCAACGACTACAATGAAAAGCGCTATGCCGGTATAACCTGGCCCCTGGTGGCGGCAGCAGTTTGCCTGATAATAACTTATTGGGGTCTTATGCCCTGGCAATAACACCATAGTCTTTATTGCCTGAAGGGCGGCTTCTCCCTTCAGGCTTCATTTTTCCTGGATTGTAAATAGGCTGAAAAGTATTTATAATAGTATCGGCGATTATTACCAGCCTAATATAATTATTTTATACTGGAGGTAATTTGTGAAAGAGTATCTTGCTTATTTAGCACGGGTTTTTCGTTTCGACTTTTCTGTTTATAATGATCTGCCTCGCCGGCCCTTTTTAGCTGTTTTTTTGAATTTATTCCTGGCTGGACTTATTTATGGCGGCTCTTCTTTGTATTTTAATCTGGGCCAAATGCGGGAGATTTTTACCGATGCGGCAAGCATAAACATAGCCGGCTTTATGATTGTATTATCCGGTATCGCCCTGGTGTTTTTAGCTCAGGCCGGCAGTTCACTTTTTATCTGGACTTTCTGCCGGGGAGTCGGCGGCAACACCAGTCTTATAAACTATTATGTCGGTACGGGTATGGCTGTGCCGGTCTTCTGGATTGCTCTCCCATTTTTTGCCGCCCTTGGCGCTGATTTCGGGGGCTCCCTGTTTAATTCCCTGGCCGTGGTGGTAACCGTAGCGGCTGCTGTTTCCTTAGTGGCATCAATCAAAGAGGCCTCAGGCCTGACGGCAGGGCGGCTTTTTGCCGCCCTGCTTTTGACGCTGATATTTGTCGGCAGTTTTCTTTATCTCTGGCTGGTCTGAGATATATGTCCCGGGGGAGGTTCATCCGTTACCCGATCTGCTCCACAGTCCCGGCTATTTGATTTATTTTATCCACATAAAAATCCGTTAGGGACTCCGCCACTTCCATGGATGAAGCCTCGCTGAAAACACGGCAAACGGGCTCCTCCGGGTCCGGTAATACCAGTGCCCAGCCGTCCTGGTGAAAAACCTTGACCCCATCCAAAAGCTCCACTTCCTGAGTCCGGTGCTCTTCAATGAGGTGGCGAATAACCTTGCCCTTGGCCTCCCAGGGTACCGGCACATCCTTACGATCCAGGAAAAATGCTGGAATCTCATCAACCAAACGGGATAGCGACGCCCTTTCCCGGGCCAGATACTCCATGATTGTCAGTAGCGCTGCAGGGGCGTCAAAATTCATTAAGAATTGCGAGATCAGCCGCTTTTCTTTAGTGCCTTCTGAACCAAGTTCACGATCCAGAGTTAAAACCTCGTTAAATAAATGTTGGATTGCTGTTTTTGTACGAACTACCCGGCTCTTATAACTACTGGCCATAGTTTCTATCGCTCTGGGCGCGGTAACCGGCACTGCCACCGGGCCACCTTGATTTTTTAGAACTAAAAGCGCTATCAAGGCAGTTAATAATTCATCCTGAACCAGGCGTCCCGTATCGTCAACCAGAACCAGGTGATCACCGTTGGGGTCGATAATGGCGCCCATGGTTGCCCTCTGGTCAAGCACCTTTTCCACCAGGTGAGGTATTAGCTGCCGGTACTCCTGCCAGCTGCCGGGTTGATTTAAATTTGACTGAAGCTCCACCCTGTTAAGACTGATATTTAATTCCCCGGCCATAGGTTCCAGGAACCGCTGAAGATTTAACCGGTCATAAACAATTACCAGGTTAAAGCCGGCCTCCTTGATGGCTTCAGAGTCCAGGCGCTTCATAATGGAAGTTGCATAGGCATTTGCCAGGACGGCTATTTTCTGGGGTGCGCTTATGCGAGCAGGCTCAACCCTGGCAAAATCTTCTCGCTGCAATAAATTCTCTATTTTACGCTCCGCCCCCCGGGAGATGTTCCCACCTTTTTCGTTAGTAAGGATCAGGGTTATTTCCGAAACATCACGGGCAGAAACTTTGACATGAATGCCACCGCGACAGCCCAGGCTGGTTACTCCAAATCTGTGCACGGGTGTTATGCAAATGCCCAAATCGAGGACTGTGCAGCCCACGGACTGCATACCGCAGATCAGGGACTGGCTGAACATGCTGGAGGCCGGGTAATTATCACTGCTTACCGCCAGGCGGGAACCCGCGCCCATAGCCGAGCCAAAGGCGGCGCCAATTTTCACCGCTATTTCCGGGGTAAGATCTACATTTACCACCCCGGTTATACCCTCCAGGCCAAAAAATTTGCGGGATTGCCTGGTTCCCCAAATAACATTGTTTTGGATGATTGTTCCCGTTTCCACCAATTTGTTAGGCCATATTTTAACCTCCGGCTTGATGATGCAATTTTCCCTGATTAATGTATCACTGCCCACAACCGCTCCTTCGTGCACCGAAGAATTGGACAGCACCTTAACCCGGCTGCACAGCACCGCTCCCCTGATGGCAGAATTAGGGCCCACAAAACAATTGTCCCAAATAATGCTTCTCTTAAGGGAGGAATTATTACCCAGACTGGTACCTTGACCAAGCACTGTATAAGGCTCAATTCTTACCCCTGACCCCACCCGGCAATTATCTCCAATAAAGACGGGCCCGGCCAGGGTGGCTGAAGAACTGATGCTTACATTCTTGCCAACCCGCACCCCGGGCTCAACCTCTTCCCCAGAGATATCAATTTGAACACGCCCGGCCAGAGCATCCCGCTGGGCTTCTAAATATTGGGTTATGTTGCCAATGTCACACCAGTAACCTGGAATGGCGACACCAAACAGCGGTTTATTATGCTTTAACAGCAAAGGAAACAAATCCTGACTGAAGTCAAATTTACGGTTGAGATCAAAATATTCCAGCGCCTCCGGCTCGAGAATATAGATGCCTGTATTTACCGTGTCACTAAAAACCTCACCCCAAGCCGGCTTTTCCATAAACTGGGTTATATTCCCTTCCCGGTCGGTGATAACAACACCGTATTCCAGGGGACACTCGACCCTGGTCAAGACCAGAGTGGCCAGCGCTTTTTTCTGGCGGTGAAAACCAAAGGCTCTGGTTAAATCCAGGTCTGTCAGGGCATCTCCGCTCACCACCACAAAAGTCTCATCTAAAAATGAGCCGGCATTTTTTACGCTTCCAGCAGTGCCCAGAGGAATTTCCTCAACAAAATAATGAAGATTAATTCCCCGGTCAGCCCCGTTGCCAAAATGATTCCGTATAGCTTCCGGCATATATTGTAAAGTTACACCTATATCCCGGATACCGTGTTTTACTAATAGATCAACACAGTATTCCATCACCGGCCGGTTTAACAGGGGCACCATTGGCTTGGGCCTGCCGCAAGTAAGAGGCCTTAAACGAGATCCCTCTCCCCCGGCCATAATTATTGCCTTCATTCGTTTACCTCCTAAATATGGTTCACTTAGAATAAATAGTGTATTACCTAACTTCCTGTGGACTCAGGCGTTTCTGGCCAGCAACCTGGAGACCCGGTTAAACAAATGGCTGCGGCGCTCCACCGGGTCCCACATGGTATTGCGGTGAGCAGAGACCACATGGCGGTAGATATCTCTGGTTTGCCTGGCGATTTGCTGCCGGTTATACTCCTGCCGGATCTTGCGGCCGGCATTTTGGCGCAGATAGTTTCCCAGTTGCGGCTCGTGCAGCAACCGCAAAATCATATCCGCCAGTGAAGTTGGATTACCAACATAAGATTTAAGACCGTCTTTGCCATGTTCGATAATTTCACTCAAGCCCCCGGTATCTGCAATCACCACCGGTGTATTGGCCGCCATGGCCTCCAGGGCGACTATGCCAAAGGGCTCATAAAGACTGGGAAATACTGCCACATCAGCCCAACTGTAGAGGGAATTTCTAACCTGGTCGTTAACATAACCGGTGAAATAAACACTTTGAGACACACCCAGCATGACAGCCTGCTCCCTGAGGTTTTTATCGTACGGGCCCTTGCCCGCTATGACGAACTTTGTTTTGGGGTGGTAGGTAAGAATGTGCCGTACCGCATCCAGTAATACCTGAACCCCCTTCTCCCGTACCAGGCGCCCTACGTAAAACACAATTTTTTCATCCGGGGAGGCGAAGTCATCCCGACTTAAACCCGGCTGCTTTTGCACGTAGTTATCAGGGTTTACCCCATTGGGGATAACGACCAGTTTATCCTCCGGAATTTGAAATACCCGTCTAATTTCGTCCCGCATATATTTGCTGCAGCAAATGACTTTCCATGCTTCATAGCCAAGCCACCATTCCAGATCACTGATATGTCTCTGGGTGTCATTATGCAGTCCGTAATTCCGGCCGTGCTCGGTGGCATGAATTGTCGCCACCAGGGGGATATGGAATCCGTGCTTCAGCGCCCTGGCCGCATACACGGTCAGCCAGTCATGGGCGTGGATAATACTAAAATCACCCTTTTCCAGAATCAGGGGCATGGCCCGCTCCAGCATGGCGACATTCAGCTGGGTGGCCCAGGTTACAAAATCCATGGCGGATATGTTATAGGGATTTACACGGTAAACCTGAACGCTCCGCACATTTTCATATTCCTGCACCCCCGGGGCGCCGCAGGTTATTAGATGAACTTCAACTCCACTTTCCGCCAGGGTATTGGTCAAATCATAGACGTGCTGGGCCAGTCCACCGACGCTTTTAGGAGGATACTCCCAGGAAAGCATCAACACCCTCATGATTACCCCTCCTCAACTCATCATTTGATACAGCTGATGCCAGTATGGCCTAGGTATTACATAGATCCTTAATGGTTAGTAAAAATCCCTACCGGGCTCATCGGTAGGGATTTGCTTAGCTCAGTGACGGTTCCCGTTGTGTATCTCAAAGCTCCAGTTGTGGCCGTAGTTATTGTCCCAGTTGTAAGCGTTATCCCGGAAACAAAAATTAAAACGGCCCTTGTCCGGTATTTCCATTGTTTTGACAAATCCCCAGTTGGTCCGGGACATTCTGGTTTCAGTTGTATTCTGCCAGTCGTAAGCGCTGCCGAAACCTACCCGCAGGTATATTTCCCGGGCCCCGCCCTGAGACAGAAGGCCATTATAAAAAATTGTTATCTCTTCCCCGGCCGTAATGGGCGTCGGATCCACCACTACACCCCCGGGATATTCCGCATCTCGCATGGCCCTGAGCTTATCATGGCCGGTTCCGAAATTGGTCTCTCGCACCATGTAATCACCTCCCACAGCTACGTCATGATATTTCTTAGTATGTAAATTGATGCTTTGTAATATACGTTGCCCGTGGAAATATAAAGAAATTTTTTATAAACGAATACTTACATTTAAGGTAAAAAAAATTCGCCTCCGGCGACCTGCGGGCTTACAACGGGCTCATGTTCGCCCCAAAAAATCGCTGCTTATGCAAGCCCACAGGTCACTTATCCACAATTTTCGAAAAGCATAATTTTCTATACAAAAAAATAACCGCCCCTGCAAGGGCGGCTTACAAAACAAAACTTAGTTACAAAAACTTATCATCTTTGCAGCTCGAGGATGTTATTAAAGTAATCCAGGACCTCTGGATTGGCCAGGGCATCTTTGTTTAATACCGGTTGATTATGGATTACATTTCTGACAGCCAGCTCAACTTTCTTACCACTGATAGTATAAGGTATATCCTTGACTTCAATAATTTTTTCCGGAACGTGGCGGGGAGTGGTATTGGTCCTGATGACGGTTTTAATTTTTTTCACCAGGTCACCTGAAAGCTCAACACCCGCTGCCAGTTTCACGAACAGGATAACCCTTACGTCGTTGTCATAATCCTGCCCTACTACCAAGCTATCGGTTATTTCTGCCAGTGTTTCAACCTGACGATAGATTTCCGCAGTGCCTATCCTGACCCCACCGGGATTTAACGTAGCGTCGGACCGCCCGTAAATAATCAAGCCTCCGGTTTCAGAATTTATTTCAACAAAGTCCCCGTGGTGCCAAACATTATCAAAAACACTAAAATAGGCGGACTTATATTTCTTTTGATCCGGATCATTCCAAAAATAGATCGGCTGCGACGGGAAGGACGCTGTGCAAACAAGCTCTCCCTTTTCATTAAGCACCGGATTACCATTGCCGTCAAAGGCCTTCACCTTCATGCCCAGCCCACGGCACTGCAACTCACCCGCGTATACTGGCCCGGTGGGATTGCCCAAGACAAAACAGGATATGATATCAGTTCCCCCGGAAATGGATGAAAGACAAAGATCGCTCTTTAAATCCCGGTAAACATACTCAAAACCTTCGATTAACAAAGGGGAGCCAGTTGAAAGAACTGTTTTTAAATCGGCCAGATTATAGTCCCGGCCGGGGTTAACTCCGGCCTTTTCAGCTGCTGCCAGGAACTTGGCACTGGTACCGAAGATACTGACCTTTTCATCCCGGGCCAGCTTGAATAGTGTTCCCCCGTCAGGATAAAAGGGCGAACCGTCAAACAGAACCAGGGTGGCCCCTACAGCCAGCGAACTGACTAACCAGTTCCACATCATCCAGCCACAGGTGGTAAAGTAAAAAATCTTATCCTCCCGCTTTAAGTTTGTATGCAGCATCAATTCCTTCAGGTGCTGGATCAAAGTGCCGCCGGCTCCGTGAACAATGCATTTGGGTATGCCGGTGGTACCAGAAGAGTACATAATGTACAGGGGGTGGTCAAAGGGCAGTTGCTCAAATTCTATTTCCAGCCCCGCTTCCCCGGCCATAAAATCCTGAAAAAGCACTGCGCCGGGCAGTTCGCCAAGATCAGGATTCTCATTGGTGTACGGGATTACCACTACTTTTTCAATTGAGGGCAATTCCTTGATAATGCCGGCAATCCTCGTCAGAGAGTCATGGGTTTTACCGTTATAGAAATAGCCATCAGCTGTAAAAAGAATTTTAGGCTCAATCTGCCCAAACCGGTCCAAAACTCCCTTAATGCCAAAGTCAGGTGAGCAGGAGGACCAGATGGCGCCGATACTGGTGGCCGCCAGCAGGGCAATCACAGTTTCAATCATGTTGGGCATAAACCCGGTAACCCGGTCACCTGTTTGTACACCGGCCACCCGCAGGGAGCGCGCCAGGCGGACCACATTCTCATATAGCTCAGCATAGGTTATTTTTGTAGTCTCTTCTTTACTCTCGCTTTTGAATATCAGAGCCACCTGCTCATCCCTGTAACGCAGCAGATTCTGGGCAAAATTAAGCCTGGCCCCGGTGAACCACTTTGCCCCCAGCATATCTTCCCTATTGATAACAACCTGCTCATATGGCTTTGAAGCAATAATCCCGCCATATTCCCACATGGCTGCCCAAAAATCCGGGATCTGATCAATAGACCATTGATACAGGCCGGTATAGTCTTCTATACCAAGTCCGTATTTTTTATTTACAAACCCGATGAACTTAGTCATATTGGCATTCTTGTTTTGGGCTTCTGAGGGTTGCCATAATAGTCTCCCCACTTGTAAAACCCCCTTGCCTGCGGACTTAATATCTGGTATCCATGTCATATCATGATTATATTGTTAGTCTGCATGAAACTTCTTAGCCTTCCATACCCAGAACCTTTAAAGCATTTTTGCCCAGTATTTTTTCCTTGGCCGCCTCACTGATAGGCAAGGCTTTTATTTGGTTGATGTTATCCCGGATACTGGTAACCTCCGGCCAGTCCGAGCCAAATATCACCTTATCCGCTATCCTTTCCAGATCAGGGAAGTAATTTAGTAACTTTTTGGGAGGCAGGCCGGATACCTCCATATATACATTGGGCCGGTTGCGGGCCAGAAAAAAAGCCTCCTGGTACCAGAAACCACGCCCGCTGTGGGCCATAATGATTTTAAGATCCGGAAAATCAACAGCCAAATCGTCCAGTAAAATAGGTTGCCCGTATTTTGCCTTGGCTCCGGGAAAAACAGATGACCCTGTGTGAAACATAACCGGGATCCCCAACTCCTCAGCCCTGGCCCATATTGGATAGTAGGAGGGTTCGTTGGGGTAAAAGTGCTGGTAGGTGGGCTGCATTTTCAAACCCCGGCAGCCCAGCTCCTTGACGCAGTATTCCAGTGTCGCGGCAGGGCGCCCGTCCATGGAAAGGTTTAGATTAGCAAAGGGTATAGTGCCGGGCGCCTGCCGGCAAAGCCCCGCCACAAATTCGTTGGTCACAGAGCCGGTGGTGGTCATTTCAGCCAGGATAACCTGGTAATCTGCCCCTGATTCCGCCAGTAACTCACTTCTACCGGCGGGTGTGGAATAGTAGTTCAAGATTTCCGTCATGTCCTTTTTGTGAATCTCACTAAACCTCTGCACAAACCACTGCTGCAGATTTTCCACCAGACCGGCATGGGTATGAAAGTCAACTACAACCATGATCCAACCTCACCTTCGCTGATAATTTGCGGCCCGGTATTGCTTCCAGTTCTACAGTGCACCTGAGTATGTTTTTCAGGTCTATACCTGTGTATATGCCCATGCCGCGCAGCATATAAATCAGGTCCTGGGTAGGATCGGCCCCGGATATGAAGGGGTCGCCGCCAAGCCCGCCCACAGAGCTTTCCAGGATGGTAATCCCGGCCTGCAGGCCAGCCACCGTATCAGCCAAACCCAGGCCCCGGGTATCGTGGAAATGAAGTGACCAGGTGATGGACGGGTAGTAGGATTTAAAATTCCCTTGCTTCCTTGAGAATCCGGCCGTTCTTGATGCATTCGCTGCGCAGCCGGCGTCCCACAATTCTTTCAATCATATTCCCTATTTCCAGCAACCTGTCAACATCAATGCCGGTGTCAATACCCATCTCATCCATCATGACCACCATATCCTCGGTGGACACCAGGCCGACAATGTTTGGATCCATGTAATAGTATTTCCCGGCGCCCGATACCGGGCAGCCATCAACAAAGTTGGCCAGTTGGCCACCCAGGCCGCCGCATGCTGATTCATAGCGGGTTATGCCCGCCTGCAGGGCCGCCAGGACATTGGCCATACCCCAGCCCCGGGTTACGTGGAAGTGGGCGATGTGCAGTTTCGGATCAGGCAGGGCGTCCATGACCATGGAAAAATATTCGTACACCTTGTTGGGGGTCGCCGAACCGTCATGGTCGGCGTGCTCAATATCATCCGCCCCCAGGTCCAGAAAGCGCTTGGTGAATTCAACCGCCGCCTTGAGCTCGGTAGGTCCTTCCATGGGGCAGCCCCAAATGGTACTTACAGTGCCGTTGACTCTCATGCCGGCATCTTTGGCCTTCTTAATGCACCTTTCCACTTCGGCCCAGTATCCCTTATGGTCCAGGCCCGAGTTCTTGATCATATGGGTAGGTGAGGTGGATACCATCATCAAAATGCGATCCGGCCCATAACCCTCTTTCCTTGCTTCAATAGCCCTGTCCACTGATTTTTCCCGGATGGTAACAGCAGTAAGTATGCAATCGTTGATAACGTCCTTTACGCGCTTGCTGCTGCGGATTAACTTGAACAAATCATCAGCGTCAGCAAATTGGGGCATTCTTGTAGGGTTGCCAAAGTTGGTTACTTCCATCTCTCTGAAGCCGGCCAGGATTAGTTCTTCCAGGCACCACAACTTGGCTCTGGTGGGAATAAATTTTTCCTCGTGCTGGAATCCATCCCTCACCGTAATGTCACCAACAGTTGCTTTTTTCGGATAATCCATTATCGCCTTCCCCCTTCTTTTATTTCTCCGGCCATACCAGATATTTCCGATATTGTGAACTACCTGTTTTTGTAAACAGGTTTTCTTTTTTCGTTAAAGGCCAGCAGCCCCTCGTCCCGGTCCTCGGTGGACAGGCAGACATTATAGCACTCGGCCTCCAGGGCCAGGGCGGTATTGAGGTCCAATTCAACACCCAGGTTAATTGACCGCTTGGCCTGCTGCAGGGCGATAGGGCCGTTCTTGGTGATTTGCTGCATAATTTCCATGGTTTTGACCATCAGTTCCCCGGCCGGGACAACATAATTTACCAGGCCTAGATCAAGAGCCTCCCGGGCAGTCATCTTACGGCCTGTAAAAATTAACTCCTTGGCCTTATTACGGCCAATCACCCGGGGCAGCAGCTGGGTGCCACCCCCGCCGGGAATGATGGCCAGACCCACCTCGGGCAGGCCAAAAACTGCCTTTTCCGAGGCGATAATAAAGTCGCAGCAAAGGGAGAACTCCATGCCCCCGCCCAGGGCAAAGCCATTGACCGCTGCCACCAGCGGCTTGGGAAACATGGCCACCGCAGTAAAGGTTTTCACAAAAAGGGCCCGCTGCTTCTTCATTTCCTCCCGGCTCAAGGTCTTTCTTTCCTTTAGGTCAGCCCCCGCACAAAAGGCCCTGTCCCCCTCCGCTGTAAGAACAGCTGCAAATACCTGATCATCCAGCTCCAGTTCTTCCAGAGCTGCCAGCAAATCTTTTGCTGTCAGCGTACTCAGAGCATTCATGGCCTCCGGCCGGTTAAAGGACAAAATGGCGACATGTCCTTCCCGAGCCACCATAATACATTCATAGCCCAACTGCATCACTCCCTTTACGTCTATTTACCGGCAGTCGCCGCCCGGCTCCTGTTATGAATGCGCCCAGCTTCTGTTTAACGCCGTGCCTTAACGCCGATTTCACTGAATATATACCATAAATGTGTATTGTTAAACCGGGTAAACCGGATGTTTTCTCTCGGCAAACCGCTGCTTCTTGGACTCGTACAAAGTGAAACGGGCAATCAGTTCCTCTCGCAAATTGGATGCAGTTACGATGTGATCTACCACCAATTCTGAAGCAAGGCGGTAAATATCAATGTCCCGTATGTATTCCTCCCGCTTCTGTTGAACAAAAGCAGGCCTTTCCTCCGGGGACAAAGCTTTGATCTTGTTTTCATAGACTGCGTTTACCGCCGCATGGGGTCCCATAACAGCAATCATGGCCGTCGGCAGGGCCATGCAGCAGTCTGGCTCGAAAGCCGGGCCGCACATAGCGTATAAACCGGCCCCGTAGGCTTTGCGCACAACCACCGAAACCTTGGGTACTGTGGCCTCGGACATGGCGGAAATCATCTTCGCCCCGTGGCGGATGATACCCTGCCTTTCAACGTGGGTGCCCACCATAAAGCCGGGCACATCCATCAGGAACAGGAGGGGGATGTTAAAGGCATCGCACAGGTTCATAAAGCGCGCCGCCTTGTCTGCGGAATCAACGAACAACACACCGCCCTTAACGTTGGGCTGGTTGGCCAGAATACCCACCGTCCGGCCGCCGATGCGACATAAGCCGGTGATCAGTTCGGGGGCAAATAATTTCTTAATTTCAAACCAGGAACCTTCATCAATTAGAAGGTCAATAAATTCATACATATCAAAGGGCATGCTTTCATTAGTGGGAACAATATCTTCAATATTCCTGCCTGCCTTGGGCGGTTTGGCCATGGCCAGGGGTGGTTTGCCCAGATAATTTTGCGGGAAATAAGTTAAATAATTGCGGCAGGCCCGGATCGCCTCTTCTTCGCTCATAGCCAGCAGATCACCGCAACCGCTGACACTGCAGTGCATCAAAGCACCGCCCAATTGCTCCAGAGTAACCTTTTCGCCGATTACCATCTCTGTCATCCGGGGTGAGCCAAGATACATACTGGCGTTTTCGTTAACCATAAATACCACGTCGCAAAAGGCAGGTATGTAAGCGCCGCCGGCGGCTGAGGGGCCAAAAAGCAGGCAGACCTGGGGAATCATGCCGGACATCCGCACCTCGTTATAGAAGATAGCCCCAGCCCCGCGCCGTCCCGGAAACATTTCAATCTGGTCGGTGATCCTTGCCCCGGCCGAGTCCACCAGGTAAAGCATAGGGACTTTTAGATCCATGGCCGTTTCCTGGATGCGGATGATTTTCTCCACCGTTCTCCAGCCCCAGGAGCCTGCCTTAACCGTGGAATCGTTGGCCATAACGCATACGGTACGCCCATGGATTTTACCTATGGCTGTAACGACCCCGTCAGCCGGCAAGTCCCCGGCCAGATTATTGGCCCAGAAACCATCCTCGCATTGATATGAACCAGGGTCCAGCAACAGCTTAAGTCTTTCCCGGACAAATATTTTGCCTTTTTTGGCGTTGCTGTCATGGTATTTTGGATGGCCGCCCAGTTTAATCTGCTCTTCCTTGTCCATGAGCACCTTTTCAAGATCTTTTAAACTGTTTTCACTCATTACTTCATCTCCCATAGCGATGGTTTAAATACCTATAAAGACTTAATCCCTGATAAGACAGGCGTAATAGTACAAGCCAATCAAATGATTTAAGTACCTATAACGATTTAATACCTGTTGACTTCCCTGCTCAGCATCAAATCCATCAATCCTGCCGCTTTCCACGGGTTTATTCCGGTGGTCGCCCGCCGTATACTTTTAATTACACTTTTATTACGCAATCCGCATGCCAGTAATGCGCCGCAGATGGCAGCAATGATGACAGGTTTTATTCCTTCATTCTCGTACATGTATCTATCATCATCGGGGATAAAGTCAACTTCATCGTAATCATCTCTAAAATCAAGCGTCGGGCCATGCTCGTTAACATCATACATTGCGAACTTTACCTCCCCCTTGCCAGGGCCATCCCCGGCGCCCCGGGGATGCCGGGGATGGCCCTTAACTTAAGCTGTTTCTATGGAAGAATCTTTTTCACGCCCCAGATCCTTGATGGCCTGCTCCCGGAGGCGGTATTTCTGAATTTTTCCGCTGGCTGTGGTGGGATACTCGTCAAGGAATAAAACAAACTTGGGTATTTTAAAACGGGATATTTTACCCTTGCAGAACTCCCTGATTTCCTCCAGGGATGAAGTCTGATCTTCCTTGAGTTGAATAAAGGCAACCACTTCCTCGCCGTACCGCTCACTGGGCACTCCGACTACCTGGACGTCCTTGATTTTGGGATTGGTATAAAGAAACTCCTCAATTTCCCTGGGATAGATGTTCTCTCCACTCCGGATGATCATGTCCTTTAACCGTCCGGTGATTTTGCAGTAGCCGTTTTCATTCATTACCGCCAGGTCACCGGTGTGCAGCCAGCCGTCCTTGTCAATGGCGGAGGCGGTTGCCTCGGGCATATTATAATAGCCCTTCATAATGTGATAGCCCCTGGTGCAAAGCTCACCCTGAACACCGGCGGGAACTTCTTCCCCGGTATCCGGGTTGACAATTTTAACCTCAACATTGGGCAGCGCCTTGCCTACAGTGGACACCCTTAACTCCAGGGGGTCATCCACCCTAGTCATGGTTATCCCCGGGGAAGCCTCGGTCTGGCCGTAGGTGATACAGATTTCACTGGCCCCCATGGTGTTGACCACCTGCTTCATAACTTCAATGGGACAAGGCGCCCCTGCCATAATACCTGTTCTTAAGGATGAGGTGTCATATTTTTTCTTTTCCATTTCAGCCAGCTCTGTAATAAACATGGTGGGAACCCCGTGCAGCGCCGTGCAGCGCTCCGCCTGCACTGTTTCCAGCACGGCCACCGGGTTGAAGACCTCAACAGGTATCATAGCCGCACCTGATACCACGCAGGTGAGGGTACCCAGAACACAGCCAAAACAGTGGAAGAAGGGTACTGGGATGCACATTCTGTCCACTTCGCTCAAGTTCATGCACTCGGCCAGGCTAATGGCATTACCGATCAGGTTGGTATGGGTGAGCATGACGCCCTTGGGAAAGCCAGTGGTACCTGAGGTGTACTGCATATTGATCACATCATCAGACCTCAGTGACGCCTGCCTTTCAGCCAGTTCCGCATCGGAAACCTCATCGCCCATGGCCATAACCTCAGACCAGTTAAACATCCCCGGTTGCTTTTCATCACCCAGGAAAATTACGTTCCTTAGCAGGGGCAACTTCTGGCAATTGAGCTGCCCCTGCTGTGACGTTTTTAATTCCGGGCAGACCTCATAAATTATTTTAAGGTACTCGTTCTTCTCCTTGATCCCGTTAACCAGCAGCAGGGTGGTTGACTCAGACTGCTTCATCAAGTATTCAAGCTCGTGAGAGCGGTAGTTTGTGTTCACCGTAACCAGTACAGCGCCCATCTTCCCGGTGGAGAACTGGGTTAATACCCACTCCGGAACATTGTTGGCCCATATGGCAATATGTTCTCCCCTTTTAATGCCCAGCTTCATAAAACCTTTGGCAGCTTGATTGCAAACATCCCGAAACTGGCTATAGGTACACCGTAAATCCTTAAATGGGTATACCAGGGCATCATTGTCGGGAAACCTGTTGGCCATCACGTCAACTAAATCACCTATGGTAATCTTGCCAACTTCCATTTTTCCTTCCTCCCATCGATATCTCGTATTCCATGTGAAAATCATCTACATCGACTACTTGGACTACTATGTCTTTCAATCACGAGATATTCTGTAATATATGGTGCTTAAACTACCGTCCTACAGGCCGAGCTTTTTCGAGATGACCAGCCGCATAACCTCGGAGGTTCCCTCGCCAATTTCCATCAACTTGGCGTCCCTCATGATCCGCTCTACCGGGAACTCCTTCATGTACCCATAGCCGCCGTGGATCTGGATGGCCTCAAGGGCAGCCATGGTGGCCATTTCCGAGGCAAACAGCTTGGCGTAAGCCGCTTCCAGGCTGTAGGGCCGGTCATTGTCCTTTAGCCAGGCCGCCTTCAGGTACATATTCCTGGCCAGTTCAACATGCATGGCCATATCAGCCAGCTTGAACCGGATAGCCTGGAAGCTGCCAATGGGCTTACCAAACTGAAAGCGCTCCTGGGCGTATCTCAGGGACGCGTCCAAACTGGCCTGGGCCAGGCCCACAGCCAACGCGCCGATGGCGATCCTGCCACCGTCAAGGACCTGCAAAAAATGCTTAAAACCTTCGCCCCGCTTGCCCACCAGGTTTTCCTCGGGAACCCGGACGTCGTCAAAGAATAATTCTGTCGTATTCGACCCGTGCAGGCCCATCTTTTCGTAAGCGGCCCGGACGGTAAAGCCAGGTGTATCAGTTGGTACCAGGATGGCGCTAATCCCCCGGGTACCCTTGCCCTTATCAGTTACTGCGGTTATAGTTACAAATCTTGCGTAACTGGCGTTGGTGATAAAACATTTGGAGCCGTTAATCACCCACTGGCCATTCTCCAGTACCGCGGTTGTCTGGGTGCCACCGGCATCGGAACCGGCGTTGGGTTCGGTCAGCCCGAAGGCGCCGATGGTTTCACCCTGACATAAGGGTGATAAATAGGTCTTTTTTTGCTCCTCGCTGCCAAAGAGATACAGCGGCATACAGCCCAGGGAAATGTGCGCCTCGTAAGTCAGGGCTGTTGACCCACAGGCCCGGGCAATCTCCTCTACTGCCAGGCAATAACTGGTATAATCGCCAGCAGCCCCGCCGTATTGTTCTGGAAACGGCAACCCCATAATATCCAACTCTGCCATTTTTTTTACAATATCCATGGGAAAGTGACCGGTTTTGTCAATTTCCGCAGCTTTGGGAACAATTTCCGTTTGGGCGAAATCCCTTACCACGTCTCTAATCATTTTCTGGTCCCTGGTTAACTCAAAATCCATAAAGTCCCCCCCCTTTAATTTCAGTTAACAACATTGCCTGTGTAATCACATGCTTGGTAAATATTCAGTGAAACCGGTGTTAAGGCACGGCATTATCACCGCTCACTCCAGTACTCCGCGCCGACAGCACCCCGGCTTGTTTAGGACCGGACTAGCGGCGCTGCAAAGGCGGCGATTGATTTGCAATAGAAGGTACAAGCTCTCATCAAAACACCTTATTCTCAAACCCGTCACATTAGCAGTCCGCTGGTTTCGCACCGCAGTCCGGTTACCCTCACTGCGCCGGGTGCTGTTACCGGCTCTGCTGCGTCATTCGCTAACGATAGCGCCGTGCCTCCACCTGGTTTACTGAATACTTACCATGCTTGCAAATAGGACATAAGCACAAAATAAAAAACCCCCCAACGGTTAAAATTGAGGGCTGAACTGTCATATTTTTACTTAATTGGCATAATAGCAGATGTTTACACAGTTATGCGTAACTTTGGTTTACGCTAAAATTGTTCAGATTTTATTACAATCTTATGAATTTTTAAAAAACTCAGCTGTACAGAGCTACTTTATGATTGCCAAGTGTTTTTGATTATTTACATTGGTATGTACGGTTGTTAATAAATGAACACTATCAGCTATATCATACATACCCTGGCTAACACTACAGCGTAATATTGATTATTTCGCTGTGTCCGCTACGCCATGGGGACGGTTTCATCTGTAAGACCCCGCCCGCTTAGGCCGGGGATTAACAGGCTGTAAACTCGAAATAAGCGCGGCTAAGGTTCAGGTGGGATTAAAACCCCACCTGAACCAAGTCTTCTTTATAGCTTTTCAATTATAGCATCAGCCATTTCACTGGTTCCGGCATTTCCACCTAAATCATAGGTAACATGGGTTTTTTCCTCCAGCACGGCAGTTACCGCAGACATGATCCGTCCGGCGGCATCTATCTCCCCCAGGTGCTGCAGCATCATGATGCCGCTCAGGAGAATGGCCAGAGGGTTGACCTTGTTTTTGCCGGCATGTTTGGGGGCGCTGCCGTGCACCGGCTCAAAAACTGCGGCCTCCTCGCCGATGTTGGCACCCGGGGCAACACCCAGGCCACCCACCAGACCGGCGCAAAGGTCGCTGATGATGTCCCCGTATAAGTTGGCCATCACCATCACATCATAGGACTCCGGAGTTTGCACCAGTTTCATGGACATGGCGTCCACAATCATGTCTTCGAACTCAATGTCCGGATAATCGCCGGCTATTTTACGGGCACACTCCAGGAACAGCCCGTCTGTAAGCTTCATAATGTTGGCCTTGTGAACCGCGGTTACCTTCCTGCGACTCTGCTTGCGGGCCAGTTCAAAGGCAAACCGGCAAACCCGCTCCGAAGCCTCCCTGGTAATAATTTTTATGCTTTCCGCCGCATCCCGGCCCACCCGGTGCTCGATACCGGCATACAGATCTTCGGTATTTTCCCGGACAACAATTAAATCCACATGCTCATACCTGGTTACAATTCCCGGCAGGGTGCGCGCCGGGCGTACATTGGCATACAGATTCAGCTCCTGCCGGAGGGTTACGTTAACACTGCGAAACCCCTTCCCGACGGGTGTGGTTAAGGGACCCTTAAGGGCTACCTTATTGCGGCGAATGGATTCTAAAACGTATTCAGGCAACGGGGTGCCGTACTGGGGAATAACCGCCTCCCCGGCCTCCACCACTTCCCAGTCAATTTTAACTCCCGAGGCATCGATAACCCGGCGGGCGGCACCGGCAATTTGCGGGCCGATACCGTCACCTGGAATAAGGGTAATTTTGTAAGTCAAACTGCATCCTGGTTTCTGAAAACTAAACAAATCTGATTTATACAGGATAATCCAGATATATTTAGTTTTCTCTCCCGCCGACTAACGGGAGGCAGTTTCACAGGATTCAACTGCTGAGCTATGGACTCTCGTCCATATTCCGGGTGGCAGAAATGCCGCCTGGCTTTACAGTGCTGCCCGGAAGGGGGTGTTACCCACCGCCTGGTTGTTCTAACCTCCGCGCCCGACTTTCACAACGTGTCTTTGCGACGCATCATCGGATGTGACTGCCAAGAAACCTTTTTCCTTTCTTCTTATTTACTCAGTTTTCATGAGCCGCCACCACCTCCTGTTACTATTATACAATAGAACAGGTGTTTGAGTAAACGGTTTTTGTTATTTTTTTCAATCTTTGTTTAGTTATTCTGTAGCTGCTTCAAACCTCCTTGGGCTAATCAAATTTAAAGCCGCCGTGCTTTCTGAAGTGGGGCGCCAGCCCGCCATCATTGAGAATTTTAATCATCACTTTCGGCAGCGGGGTTACCGGTATGGTGGTGCCCTTTGTTTTATTAGTAATTAAACCGGCCTCCAGATCAACGACCAACTCATCTCCGGTCTCAATCAAATCTGTATTGCACTCCACCACCGGCAGCCCGGTATTAATGGCGTTGCGGTAAAAAATCCGGGCGAATGATTTGGCCAGCACAGCGCTGATCTCAGCATTTTTAATAGCCAGGGGCGCCTGCTCCCGGGATGAGCCGCAGCCAAAATTTGTTCCGGCCACAATGAAATCACCGGGGATGACCTTGTTATAAAAATCAGGATCCAGGTCCTCCATTACATGTTTGGCCAGTTCCTTCATGTCCAGGGTTTTAAATTTATACTTCCCCGAAATGATATAGTCAGTATTCACGTCGCTGCCAAAAACATGAGCTTTTCCGTTAAATTTCATGCCGTCACCTGCTTTACGAATTCTCTGGGGTCGGTAATCTGCCCGGTAAGGGCGGAGGCCGCTACAGTTGCCGGTGAGGCCAGGTAAATAAAGGCGTTGCTGTTACCCATCCGGCCTTTGAAATTGCGGTTGGCGGTTGAAATAACGTTCTCACCGTCGGAGGGAACGCCGTTGTGGGTTCCTACACAGGGACCGCACCCCGGCGTAACCACCGCTGCCCCGGCCTCAACCAGGGACTGGATCAAGCCTTCACTGATGGCCTGGAGGAAAATCCGCTTTGAGGCCGGTGCGACAATAAACCGCACATCGGGGTATACTTTCCGGCCACCCAGAATTTGAGCGGCTATGCGCAGGTCCTCCAGTCGTCCGTTGGTGCAGGTGCCAATTACGGCCTGCTGGATGGGGATGCCCGCCACCCCGGTCACCGGGGCGATGTTATCAACCCGGTGCGGCCTGGCAATCTGAGGCTCCAGGGTTGAAAAGTCATATTCCTTCACAGCCGCATAAACGGCGTCCGGGTCAGCTTTAACAGGCTCGTAATCCTTTTCAGAGTATTGTTTCAGCCAGGCCAATGTTTTCTCGTCGGCCTCCATCAGGCCAGCCTTGGCCCCCATCTCAATAGCCATGTTGGAAACCGTCAGGCGGCCCTCTGCGGACAGGTCTGCAATCGCTTCCCCGGTGTATTCGACAGACATGTAAGTTGCCCCGTCAGCGGTTACATCCCCGATCAAGTAAAGGATCAGATCCTTGGCAAAAACACCCGCCGGAAGCCGGCCATTGCAAACAAACTTGATCGTCTCCGGCACCTTGAACCACATATGGCCCGATATCAGCGCCCCGGCCAGATCCGTTGAGCCAACGCCGGTGGAAAAGGCATTCAGAGCGCCATAGGTACAGGTGTGGGAGTCAGCCCCGATGACCAGGCTGCCGGGGCCCACCATACCGCTTTCCGGAACCAGCTGGTGGCAGACACCCTCGCCAATATCGTACAATTTGACGTTGGTTTCAGCTGCAAATTGCCGCATCAGCTTGTGCAGCGCCGATACGCCCTCATTGGGACTGGGGGAACTGTGGTCAATTACCAGGGCCACCGCCTCGGGATTCAGCACCCGCTGTCCGCCCATATCTCGATACGCCTTGATGGCAAGGGGGGTTGTCCCGTCCTGGCCCATGATAAAATCCACTTTCGCCACGACAATATCGCCGGCATGGGCTGTTTGGCCACTGTGCGCCGAAAGAATTTTCTCGATAATTGTTTGGCCCAACTTCATACCCTCTTTCTTAAGTGCTGTCCATGTTGACATTGATTCGCCGGTGCCTTCGGTACCGGCGAATACACTAAAACCTAAACTTTTACAGGATCGTGTTTAACATATGTGCTGAAGCCGCCATAGTAATCTTCATAGATGTACATTAATTCTTTATCAAACAGCGGCCGTTTTAAGGAAACTGTATATGAACGAATCTTCGGCAGTAATTCCTCGGCCTGGTGCTCGGTAAGGCGGATTCCAAATTCAGCATATTTAGCTTTCACTGCAGCCGTCCCGGAGTGTTTGCCCAGGATAATCTGGCGCGTCAGGCCCACTTCCTCCGGCAGGAAGGGTTCATAGGTTTTGGGATTCTTCAGCGCCCCGTCGGCGTGGATGCCTGACTCGTGGGCAAACATGTTGGAGCCGACAATGGCTTTCCAGGCCGGCAGTTCTCTGCCCGAGGCCCGGGAAACATATTCCGCCACTTCCCGGAACATTTCTGTTTTGAAACCCAGGTCTATTTTATAAAGGTGCTTCAAGGCCATGACGATCTCCTCCAGGGCCGAGTTGCCGGCCCGCTCGCCCAGGCCGAGTACCGTTACCCCCACCCAGTTGGCACCGGTCATCACGCCCGCCAAAGCATTGGCGGTGGCCATACCGAAATCGTTATGCGTGTGCATTTCTATGTCGATATCCACCTGTTCCTTAATGGCAGCTATGTTCTTTTGAGTTGTAAAAGGCTCCAGAATGCCAACGGTGTCACAGTAGCGCAGGCGGTCGGCCCCGGCCGATTTGCCCAGCTCGGCAAAGGTAATCAGAAAATCCAGGTCACTGCGGGAGGCGTCCTCGGCGTTAACTGAAACATAAAGACCTTCTTTTTTGGCAAATTGTACCGCTTTGGCCATATTTTCCAGTACCCATTCCCGGCTGGTACGCAACTTATACTTTATGTGGATGTCCGAGGTGGAAATGGAGATAGCCACGGCGTCACAGCCACATTCAATGGACTGCTCAATATCCTTGATTACAGGCCTGTTCCAGCCCATAATACTGGCCTTAAGACCTTCTTTGCAGATCCTTTTAATGGCTTCCTTTTCGTCCCCGCCCATGATGGGAATACCGGCTTCAATCTGGTGAACGCCCAATTCATCCAGAAGTTTGGCGATTCTTAATTTTTCGCGGTTGGCAAACACTATGCCAGCGGTTTGTTCCCCGTCGCGGAGCGTCGTGTCCACTATTAATATTTCCCTGTCATTCATTTAGTTAATTCACCCTTTCATGTATATAGTTTGCACTTTATCACATATACCCCACCGGAGATAAAACCTCATTATATGGTACCATAAATGACAGAAACTGAAAAGTCCTCTGTATGTACTAGTATTGTTTAATACTGCATATAGTCATTATTCGGCGACAGATAGTCATTTCCTTTAGACCAGCGGTAACCAGTCAAACCCTATTTTAAATGGAATTGGAAATTTTTTAGGATTCAAACCTCTTTTCCCGGCCATATTTATGGCCGGTATATTTTATCACTGAACTAATCCGCCCTAAGACCCCCGCCTCTGTAGGCGGCGGGTTTCAAAGGGCGGTTAAGTCCAGTATGGACTCGGCTAACATTCAGAGGGGGTTGAATCCCCCTCTGAATGAAGTCTCGTTCAAAAAGTATAAACCCTCTGGTCTGCACAAAGTGCAACCAGAGGGTTTATCAAATCCCCTTATCTCATTTTTTCCAACAGCAGGCGGTTTACCAGTTCAGGGTTAGCCTTACCCCGGGTGGACTTCATCACCTGGCCAACCAAAAAGCCCAGGGCCTTCTCTTTGCCGGCCTTAAAATCATCCACCGTTTTGGGATTGCCCGCCAGCACTTGCTCCACTATGGCGGCTATGGTCCCCTCATCAGTAATTTGTACCAGTCCCTTTTCTTTGACTATGTCGGCCGGGCCTTTGCCGGTTTTAAACATTTCCTCAAAAACAGCTTTGGCTATTTTACCGCTAATGGCACCGTCATCAATCATTTTCAACATTTCCGCCAGCGCTTTCGGGTTTACCGGGCAACTGGTTATTTCCAGATTGCCGGCGTTTAAAAGCCGCGCCAAATCCCCCATAACCCAGTTGGCCAGAGGCTTGGGACCGGGATAAAAAGCCAAACAAACCTCAAAATAATCAGCCAGTTCCCTGGTGTCGGTTAGTACCGCGGCATCATAGCTTGAAAGCCCCAACTCATTTACAAAGCGCAGCCTGCGGACATCGGGCAGTTCCGGCAGTTCCGACCTGATGAACTCAACCCACTCCCGGTCAATAACCATCGGCACCAGGTCCGGGTCCGGAAAATAACGGTAGTCGTGGGCCTCCTCCTTGCTGCGCATGGACAGGGTTATACCCTTGGTCTCATCCCAGGTGCGGGTTTCCTGGACAATGGCGCCGCCTGCCTTAAGCACACCCACCTGTCTCTCAACTTCATAAACTAGAGCCTTGTGCAGGGCCTTAAAGGAGTTCAGGTTTTTTATCTCTGTTCTGGTGCCCATAATGTGGCTGCCGGTCGGCCGCACCGACACGTTGGCGTCACACCGCAGTGAACCTTGCTCCATCTTACAGTCACTAATCCCCGTGTATTGGATAATGGTCTTGAGCTTTTCCAGATAGGTCCTGGCCTCTTCCGGTGAGCGCAGGTCGGGCTCGGAAACTATTTCCAGCAGTGGTACCCCGGTGCGATTGTAATCCACCAGGGAATAGGGCGTGGTGGAGATGGTTCCCTGGTGCACCAGCTTACCGGCGTCTTCCTCCATGTGAATGCGGGTAATACCTATGCGCTTGAGCCCGGACGGTGTTTCTATGTCCAGGCGCCCCCTTTCGGCCAGGGGCAGGTCATACTGGGATATTTGATAGTTCTTCGGCAGATCCGGATAATAGTAATTCTTGCGGTCAAACTTGGAAAAGCGGGCCACCTCACAATTCAGGGCCAGGGCCGCCCGGATACCGAACTCCAGCACCTTCTTGTTCAGCACCGGGAGCACCCCCGGCAGCCCCAGGCAGACCGGGCACACATGGGTATTGGGATCGGCTCCAAACTCAGTGGATGAGTCACAAAAGATTTTGGTGCCGGTTTTTAGCTCAACATGAACTTCCAGGCCAATTACTGTCTCATAACTGCTCAAAATTCCACCCCCACCTGCTCCAGGGTATAGGCCACCCGCAACAAATCTCCCTCACCAAAGGGACGCCCCATCAGCTGCACCCCTATGGGCAGACCCTGGTCACTTCCCGCCGGCACCGACATGGCCGGGATGCCGGCCAGGTTTACCGCCAGGGTGCAGATGTCCACCATGTACATTTGCAGCGGGTCATCTGTTTTTTCACCGGCCTTGAAGGCTGTGGTGGGCCCGGTGGGGGACAGCAGGACATCAAATTTGGCAAAGGCCTTATCAAAATCTTGCTTTATCAGGGTGCGCACCTTCAGTGCTTTAAGATAGTAAGCATCATAATAGCCGGCGGACAGGGCGTAGGCACCCAGCATAATCCGCCGCTTGACCTCGGCGCCAAAACCACGGCTGCGGGTTTTCATAAACATATCCACCAGGTCTTCGGCATCTGCCGCCCGGAAGCCATATCTCACTCCGTCATACCTGGCCAGGTTGGAGCCGGCTTCCGCCGGGGCAATCAGGTAATAGGCCGGCAGCGCATACCTGGTGTGGGGGAGTTCAGCTTCCTCAACCTCAGCCCCCAGGCTGGCCAGATTTTCAGCTGCCTGCAAAACAGCGGCCCTGACCGCCGGGTCAATACCCTCCCCCAGATATTCCCGGGGCAGGCCAACCCGCATACCTTTAACGTCCGGGCGTAAAAAATCTGTATAATCCGGCGCCTGCCACCGGACTGAAGTGGAATCCCGGTGGTCATGACCGCAAATAACATTAAGCATCAGAGCACAGTCGGTTACATCCCTGGTCAGGGGCCCAATCTGATCCAGAGAGGAGGCGTAAGCCACCAGGCCGTAGCGGGAAACAGCCCCGTAGGTAGGCTTCATGCCCACAACGCCGCAAAAGGCGGCCGGCAGCCGGATCGAACCCCCGGTATCCGAGCCCAGGGCCACCACCGACTCTCCGGCAGCCACTGCCGCCGCCGAGCCGCCGCTGGAGCCACCGGTAACCCGCCCGGGGTCCACAGGGTTGGCAGTGCGGAAAAAGGCTGAATTCTCATTGGAAGAGCCCATGGCAAACTCGTCCATATTGGTCTTACCCACCATGACCATCCGGGCCGCCCTGATTTTTTCCACCACTGTGGCATCGTAAGGAGGCACAAAGTTCTCCAGCATTTTGGAGGCGCAGGTAGTCCGGGTACCCCTGGTGCACATATTGTCTTTTATTGCTATCGGAATTCCGGCCAGTGGTCCCGGGTCCTCTCCTGCCGCCCTGACCCGGTCAACTTCCCGGGCCATGGCCATGGCCTCGTCCCTGGTTTGGGTTATGTACGCTTTAACCGTGTCCTCAACCTGGTCAATTCTTTTATATACTGCCGCCGTTAACTCCTCTGCGCTGATTTCCCGCCGCCTCATCAGTTCCTGCAACCAGTGGGCCGGCATACTTACTATATCCAACAAAAAAACCTCCTTGGGTCCCGGGTTTGGCGCCAGGCTTGCACATCAAGATTAAACTATCTTGGGTACTTTAAAAAATAACCCCTCCCGCCGGGGGGCATTGGCTAAAACAACATCCGGGGGAAGCTGGGAACCTTGCTCATCACCCCGGAAAACATTATATAGCGGCAGCACGTGGGCCGTGGGAAGCACCCCGGCGGTATCCAGTTCATTAAGCATTTCTGCATAGCGTAAAATATCATTTAGCTGCCTGGTATACATTTCCTTCTCTTCGTCAGTAAGCTCCAGGCGGGCCAGCAGAGCCACATGTTCCACATCTCTGGTGGAAATCATCCAAAATCACCATCCATTTCCCTCGCAAACTGAAACTATTATATTAACAGCGCCCCAGATAAGCAAGGCTGGTGAAAGATCCAGCCTTTATTTTTCCGTATGATGAAATTATTGTATATATTCAGTAAACCAGCGTTGTGGTGACTATCATTGTTCTTGCAGCAATTCTTCAAAATCATTTTCTGTCAGGACAGCTACACCCAGGGCCAGGGCTTTTTGGTACTTACTCCCGGGACTGTCGCCGGCAATGACATAGTTTGTTTTTTTGCTCACCCCGGAGGAAACTTTACCGCCCAGTACCTCGATTTTTTCTTTGGCCTCCTGGCGGGAATACTTTTCCAGGGTTCCGGTCAAGACAAAGGTTTTACCGGTCAGGGGTCCCGGTTGGGCCGCCGTCTTTACCCCGGCTCCGGTGTTCACACCGGCCGACCGCAGTTTGTGAATCAAATGGAGGTTTTCGGGATTCTGGAAGTATTCTTGAATACTGGCGGCAATTTTAGGGCCTATTTCGGGAATTGCCACCAATTCGTCATAAGTCGTCCTGGCCAGTTCGTCCAGAGAGCCATAATGTTCAGCCAGGATTTTACCGGCCCGCTCCCCTACATGCCGGATACCCAGGCCAAAGATCAGGCGGTGCAGGGGATTATCCCTGGTGGCGGCAATGGCGTCTGCCAGGTTTTGGGCCGATTTGGGCCCCATGCGCTCCAGCCCGGCCAATGCCTGTGGCTCCAGAACATACAGGTCGGCGGCATCTCTTACCAGGTTCTCCCGGATTAAAAGGCTAATCAGGGCCGGTCCAAGCCCCGCCACATCCATGGCCCCCCGGGATACAAAATGTATCAGCCCCTCCCGCAACAAGGCCGGGCAAGAAGGATTGGGACAGCGAATAGCCACTTCATCTTCCTGCCTGACCAGCGGTGAATTACATTCCGGGCAATCCGCCGGTTCGCCAACCGGAATTTCGTTACCCTGACGCAAATTCTCAACCACGGAAATAACTTCCGGGATAACGTCCCCGGCCTTGTGCACTATAACTGTGTCACCAATCCGGATGTCCTTATTATGGATTATATCAATATTATGCAAAGTAGCCCTGCTCACCGTGCTGCCGGCCAGGCTAACGGGTTCCAATACCGCTGTAGGGGTAAGGACACCGGTACGGCCCACCCGCCAAAAAATATCCCTTACCACTGTCCTGGCCTCCTCGGCCGGGTACTTAAAGGCCACCGCCCAGCGCGGGCTTTTCATTGTCGCCCCCAGCCGCTGCTGCTGGTGCAGGGAGTTCACCTTTACCACCAGGCCGTCAATGGAGTAAGGCAGCTTAAACCGCTCATCCTGCCAGCGCCGGCAGGTTTCGATCACCTCGTCAATGTCCAGGCACAGCACCCTTTGGGGGTTAACCCTGAACCCGAGCTCCGCCAGCATTGACAGGCCCACCCAGTGGCCGGGCAGCTCAATCCCCCGGCTATGGCCAATTCCGTAGAAGTATACGGAAAGGCGGCGCGCCGCTGTGACAGAGGGGTTAAGCTGGCGCAAAGAACCCGCCGCGGCATTGCGGGGGTTGGCAAAGGGATGCTCCCCGGCTTCTTCCCGGGCGCTGTTAAGCTGGCTGAAAGCATCCTTTGACATATAGGCCTCGCCCCGCACCTCCAGGGCGGGAATATTTTGGCGCAGGCGCAGGGGCACGCTGCGCATGGCGCGCAAATTGGCCGTAATGTCCTCTCCCAGTGTACCGTCACCCCTGGTTGCGCCGCGCATAAAGACACCGTGTTCATAATATAGTGAAACAGCCAGACCGTCTATTTTAAGCTCCACAACATATTCAACGGTTTCCCCGGGCAGCGCCCCCCGCACCCGCCGGTCAAAGTCCAGCAAATCGGAGATATCAAAGGCATTGGCCAGACTTAACATGGGCTCCAGGTGCTTAACCGCAGAAAAACCCTCCCTGGGCTGCCCGCCCACCCTCTGGGTTGGCGAATCAGGCGACTGCAGGCCGGGAAACTCTTTTTCCAGCCGCAGCAACTCCTGCATGAGCCTGTCGTACTGGGTGTCGGAAATCAGCGGGTTATCCAGTACGTAATAGCGGTAATTATGTTCTTCAATTTCCCGGCGCAGTTCTTCAGCCCGCTGCCGGGAACTTTCCAGGTTATTGTCCACCAAGACTCCCCTCCTATGTCAAACCAGCCACTCTGCGATCAGCCGGATCAGCAGCGCAGCAGGCACAAATATGGCCTGAGCCACAATTGTTCCGGCAAAGCGGGTCAGGGCCAGGTAGGCGGCCATCTGCCGGACATCTTTTTCCTCCCGCTCACCCCGCAGGGCCTGGTCGGTAATCATTGCCGCCCGGGGGTCAACAATGGTTGCGGCCAGCACCGCCGCCACACCATTAACCACGCCGGCCAGCAGGGTGGCTGTGGACCGGAATTGGGGAAACATGGCGGCGGCCAGCAAGGCCGAAAGCACGCCAATGGTCCAGATGCCGGTCACAATGATGTTGGTCAGCAGAAACCCCCTGGGTATGCCCAGGGGTTCCTTCAGGCTAGCCCTGATTTTCCTGCGGGGCGGGATGTTAATTTCGCCCAGAATCCTGACCACCCGCCGGGGAGAAAAAAGGACATAGCCAATTAAGCGCGGAACCGAACCCAGGTGGTCAAAAAGCAAAATCGCCCTGGTAAACACATTTACAAAGGCCGGGATAAGGAGCGCCCCTAATACTGTACCCAAAGTGGCGGCCACAATAACCAGGCGTATCTGGGATTCCAGCAGGTGTAACTGCTGCTGGTAGGCAGCAGTTTGTACAGCCTCCTGGATCAGCCCGGGATGCACAGCCTGACGCAGCCCCTCGTTAATGGAGTGCTCCACTATTGATGAAAGCAGAGGCGCCTGAACCAGATTGGCGGTGCTGGCTAACAGGAATATAATCTGAAACAGCGATAGGGCCGTGGCCAGGCGCCCGGAGCGGATGCCGGCCAGCCGCACTGAATATATCAGTGTATTGATCATGTGAATTACCGCCGTCAGGGCGGCTACAATCAGCAACCGGCTGGCATAAGGACCGGCCAGAATGGTACCTTCCAACAGTTTGCTCAGCCCCTCCTATGTGGATGCAAATTGTAACTACTCAGGTATTCAGGAGTCAGGAGTCCTGAGTTCTGACTCCTGACTCCTGACTCCTGAATAGTTACAATCCTTGCAACAATTATTGCCAATTATCCAAGCTGCTATAATAAAGAGTGATTCCTGCCAGCTATGGATATGTTTGACAACTGATGTCTGACATACAACTTAGAGATCTTCAGCCGAGGCCCGCTCCAGCGGCGCATATTGGGCCAGCAGTGTTTTGACCCCCAGGCGGGGAAAGTCAATGCGAATCTCGGCGGAGGGACCCTGCCCGCGAACAGCGGTAACAGTTCCGACCCCCCACTTGCGGTGGCGCACCACATCACCGGGAATCAGATCGGCCAGCGCCACTTTGGGCGCCGGCGCAGCTGCTTCCCGCAGCCTGCCGGCATCTGGACGGTGATCCAGGGGGTCCCGGGTGGTGAGAAATTCCCGGGGTATCTCCAGCAAAAAGCGGGATGGCTGATTACTGCGGGTATGCCCGTAAAGGGTGCGCTGCCAGCAATGGGTCAGATACAGATACTCCCTGGCCCTGGTCAGGCCAACATAAGCCAGGCGCCTTTCCTCCTCCAGTTCCCGGGGCTCTTCCAGGACCCGGGAGTGGGGAAAAATACCTTCTTCCAGGCCAACCAGGAAAACTACTGGGAACTCCAGGCCCTTGGCCCCGTGCAGAGTCATTAAAACCACCTGCTCACCAGTGTTCTGCTGCTGGTCGGCATCGGTCAGCAGGGCCAGGTCAGCCATGAATTCAGCCAGGCTGCCACCCACAACCTCCCGGTCATACTCTCCGGTTACAGACAAAAACTCCTTCAAGTTTTCCTGGCGTGTTTTTGACTCCGTGCCGGGGTCGCCCTGCAGTTCCGCCCAATAGCCTGAACGCTGCAGAACATCTTCCACAATTTTTGTCACCGGCACAGTGTCTACATTTTTAGCCATTCCTTGCAGCATCAACCCCAGAGCCACCGCCCCGGCCCTGACCTTGGAACTGAGCCCGGACACCTCTGCCGCCTGCACCAGGGCCTCCACAGGTGAAACATTCGTGATGTCGCCATGGATCATTATTTTTTGCAGGGAGGCCGGCCCAATACCCCGCTTGGGCACGTTAACAATCCTGGCCAGGGCCAGTCTGTCCCCGGGGTTGACAATCACCCGCAAATAGGCTATCAGGTCTTTGATCTCCTTGCGGTCGTAGAACCTTTGGCCACCGAAGATAACGTAGGGTATTCTTGATTTGGCCAGCGTTTCTTCCAGCACCCTGGACTGGGCGTGGGTGCGGTAGAGAATGGCAAAATTACTGTAATCCAGGTTGCCGGAGGATTTCAGCCTCTGAATGCGGTCGCAGACATAGGCTGCCTCAGTATACTCATTTTCGCCGGTGAACACTACAATGGGGCGGCCCTCCCCGGCTGAAGTCCACAACCGCTTCTGCTTGCGCAGTTTATTATGCTTAATGATAGCATTGGCCCCGGACAGGATATTACCAGTGGAACGATAATTCTGTTCCAGCTTGATCACCCTGGCCTCGGGATAATCCCGCTCAAAATCCAGAATGTTTTTTAAGTCGGCGCCCCGCCAGCTGTAAATACTCTGGTCGTCATCCCCTACCACACAAAGATTCCGGTGCTCCCGGGCTAAAAGATTCACCAGCACATACTGGGCGTGGTTGGTATCCTGATACTCGTCCACCAGAATATAGCGGAAACGGTGCTGGTAGTAATTCAAAACGCCGGGGTTACCCTGAAGCAGCAGTACCGTTTGCATTAAAAGATCATCAAAATCCAGGGCGTTATTTTTCTTCAACATCCCTTGATACAGAGTATACACCCCGGACACGGTGCGGCTGTAATAGTCATCGGCCTGGGCAGCAAAAGCCTTTTCATCCACCAACTGATTCTTGGCACTGGAAATAGAGGATAGTATGGCCCGGGGCGCAAACTTCTTATCATCCAGGTTTAGTTCCTTTAAACACTGCTTAACCAGGGTTATTTGGTCGGCGTCATCATATATTACAAAGCCCGGCCCGTAACCGGAAAGGCCTGCCTGGCGGCGTAAAATGCGCAGGCAAGCCGCATGAAAGGTAGAAATCCAAAGATCCCGGGCCGCATCGGGCAGCATTGCGGCCACCCGCTCCCTCATTTCACGGGCGGACTTATTGGTAAAGGTAATGGCCAGGATTTGCCCGGGCTCTATCCCGACTTGCTGGATCAAATAGGCAATGCGGGTTGTCAGTACCCGCGTTTTGCCGCTGCCCGCGCCGGCCAGTACCAACAGTGGCCCTTCGGTACAGCCAACCGCCTCGGCCTGACGCTCATTCAAGGTCGATAGTAAATTCATGCCTGCCTCCGTTATTGTTACCTGTCCTTTCCATAAAGAAGACTTGGTTCAGGTGGGGTTTTAACCCATACGTTGGGGACATTCCTCCGAAGGAGGTGTGTTCCCTGACCGCTAAACCTTAGTCGCACTTATTTCGAGTTTACAGCCTGTTAATCCCATTAGTTGGGGACATTCCTGTCCCCAGAGAAATACCCAAGCTTCAGCAGGTGTGTCCCCTTTCCTTATGCGAGGGCGGGGTCTTACAGGCTGTGCGAAGATAAACCTTATCGGGATCGAAAAGGGGCTCGCCCCGGATCTCCACGCTGCCATCCGGATTCAGCAGATAGTGGAAACAGGTGTAGTAGCCCTCATGGCAGGCGGCGCCCTTTTGCTCCACCTTAACCAGCAGGGTGTCTGCATCACAGTCGAACAATAACTCCCTGACCCGCTGCACATGGCCCGAGGACTCACCCTTGTGCCAGAACTTTTGCCTGGAGCGGCTCCAAAACCAGGTTTCACCGGTGGCCAGTGTTTTAGCCAAAGACTCCTTATTCATATAAGCCATCATCAGCACGTCACCGGTGGCTGCATCTTGCACAATGGCCGGAATCAGTCCCGCTTCATTAAATTTCAATTTATCCATACCCCTTGTCATAACCCACTACTCCCCTGTCTGCGTCTTGTATTCTACAACCTCACAGGCAGCCCCCGGCTGAACAGATACTCCTTAACCTGCCTGATGCTGTATTCGCCGTAATGAAAGATTGAGGCTGCCAGAGCTGCATCAGCCTCGCCATCCACCAACCCCTCCGCCAGGTGCTCCATGGTTCCCACACCGCCGGAAGCAATGACCGGAATATTCACCGCCCGGGCAATTGACCTGGTTAAGGGGATGTCATAGCCATCTTTGGTGCCGTCTCTGTCCATGCTGGTGAGCAGAATCTCGCCGGCGCCCAGTTGCTCAGCCCGGCAGGCCCATTCCACGGCGTCAAGGCCTGTTGGCGTGCGTCCGCCGTGGATGAATACCTCCCACCCGCCTGCTCCCCTTTGGCGCGCGTCAATGGCCACAACAATACATTGACTCCCGAAGCGGGCCGAGGCCTCCCCAATGATATCCGGGTTATTCACCGCTGCGGTATTCACAGATATTTTATCCGCCCCCGCTGACAATATGGCCCTGATATCGTCAGTACTGTTAATGCCTCCACCCACGGTAAAGGGTATAAACACCTCGGCGGCGGTGCGGTAAACAATATCCAGCATGGTCTTGCGCCCCTCGTGGGATGCTGATATATCCAGGAATACTACCTCGTCCGCTCCCTCCCGGTCGTAAAGGGCAGCCAGTTCCACCGGGTCCCCGGCATCTCTGAGATTAACAAAATTTGTTCCCTTTACCACCCGGCCGTCCTTAACATCAAGGCAGGGGATGATCCGCTTGTTCAGCAATTATTGTTCCTCCGCTTCTCCCCGGGCAATACTCAGCGCCTCTTCCAGCTTAACTGTACCGGCATAGAGGGACTTGCCCACAATAACCCCTTCAACTCCCAGGGGTTGCAGCTTTTTCAGCGCCTTGATGTCATCAGTTGTGGATACACCGCCCGAGGCAATTATTCTCATTTTGGTTGCCCTGGCCAGTTCCTCAACTGCTTTTAAATTTGGTCCCTGCAGTGTGCCGTCCCGGCGGATATCGGTAAAGATTACCCGCTGGGCCCCGGCCCTGCGCATATCCTCGGCAAGCTCCGCAGCATCCTTCTCTGCTGTAACACCCCAGCCCTCAATGGCCACCTTGCCATCCCTGGCGTCAATACCTATAATGATGCGGTCTCCAAAACGGGCGCAGGCCTCGGTCACCAGGTCAGGCTGCTGAATTACCACCGTGCCCAGAATAACTCTTTCCACGCCCAGGTCGAAAAGGTTTTGGGCTATGTCCAGATCCCTGATACCCCCTCCCACCTGGACAGGGATTTCCACCGCCCGGACAATTTCAGTAATGGTATCCAGATTTTTGGGGCTTCCTGAAAATGCGCCGTCCAAATCGACAACATGCAGCCTGAGTGCGCCCAGTTTTTCCCATAGCCGGGCCATGGCCGCCGGATCATCCGAGTAAACTGTTTCGCTGTCCAGGCGTCCTTTGACTAACCGGACACACTTCCCAGCCCTCAGGTCAATAGCCGGGATAATTAACATTGTGCCACCAACCTCCCAAAATTAAGCAGTATTTGCAATCCCAGTACGCTGCTTTTTTCAGGGTGAAACTGAACTCCAAAGACCTTGTTCAGGCCAACTGCTGATGCAAATTTTACCCCGTAATCTGTTTTGCCCATAATAATCTCCTGATCCGCCGTGTCCACATAATATGAATGCACAAAATAAAATGCTGAATTACTGGGTATTCCCTCCCAAAGCGGGCATGACCTGGTAAACTCCACCTGATTCCAGCCCATATGGGGCACTTTAAGACCCGGCGGCAGGCGCCGCACGCATCCGGGAAAAACACCCAGGCCCGGAGTCAGGCCCCATTCCTCACTGGCCTCAAACAAAAGCTGATACCCCAAGCATATACCCAGAAAGGGCTTGCCCCGGTTAATTTCATTATAAATTGCCTGGTCCAGGCCGCTTTTCCGCAAGCTGGCCATGGCATCGCCAAAGGCCCCTACACCCGGCAGAACAAGACCGGCAACGCTGTTCAGGTCAACCGGGCGGCGTACTATTTCCGCCCGCTGGCCAACCTTTTCAAAGCCTTTTTGGACACTGCGCAAGTTTCCCATTCCATAGTCGACAATGGCCAGCAAATTGACTAACCCCATTCCATAAAACAATATAACTTATATTTTCTAAAGCATTCCCTTGGTGGAAGGTATGCCGGTCTCCCGCGGGTCCAGGGCGCAGGCAGCCCGCAGGGCACGGCCCAGACCTTTGAAAATAGCCTCAATGATATGATGAACGTTCTTGCCGGCCAACATCTTGACGTGCATGGTCAGGCCGGAATTAGTAACCAGGGCCCTTAAAAACTCCTCCACCAACTCCGTATCAAAACTTCCCACCCGGGGTGAGGTCAGATTTACCTCATAAGCAAGGCAGCTTCGCCCGCTGAGGTCGATGGCCACCAGCACCAGCGCCTCGTCCATGGGAACTACTGCGTGGCCATACCTGGCAACCCCTTTTTTGTCACCCAGGGCCTGCTTTATAGAATGTCCCAGGCAAATTCCAATGTCCTCCACAGTATGATGGTCATCCACTTCAGTATCGCCCTCAGCCCTGAGAGTTAAATCCACCAGGGCATGCCTGGCCAGTAAGTCAAGCATGTGGTTCAGGAAAGGAACCCCGGAGTCAACCTGACTGGTTCCGGAACCGTCCAGGTTAATCGAGAGGTCAATCCCGGTCTCTGAGGTGCTGCGCTTTACTTCCCCTACCCGCACTTCAGCTCACCCCTTTTTGCTTGAGCACATCAGCCAGAGCCTTGATAAATAGCCTATTTTCTTCCCTTTGACCCACGGTTGCTCTAAGGCACCCCTCAAGGCCCGGGCTATGCACATTGCGGATTAAAATGCCGCGCTCCAGCAGTCCCTCAAATACCTCCCCGGCATCATGGGGGGTGCGGAATAGAATAAAATTAGCTTCGCCGGGATATAACCGGATTCCTGGCAACTGTTCCAAATCTTTTTGCAATTCCTGCTTAAGGTTTAATATTTCCCTGATTTGCCGGCTGAATATATCCCTGTACCGTAGAACAATTTTGGCTGCCAGCTGTGAATGGGCGTTAAGATTATACGGGTTCTTAACTTTTTTCAATTGATTTATGACCTCAGGATTGGCGGCCAGATAGCCAACACGCAGGCCGGCCAGGCCAAAGGCCTTGGAGAAGGTGCGCAGGACAACAAGATTGGGATATTTTTCCATCAGAGGCAGACAGCTTTCACCACCAAACTCAATGTAGGCCTCATCTACTACCACCAGGCAGCGGCTTACCCCGGCAATGCCGGCAATCACCTCCGGAGGGGTGATGTTGCCGGTAGGGTTGTTAGGTGTGCAAAGGAATAATACCCTGGCTTCAGAGGATTTGCCTGCTTCAGCCATGGCCCCGGCGTCAACGCTGAAATCCGGCCGGCGGGGTATGAATACCGGCCTGGCCCCTGCAATCACGCTGTGCACAAAATACATGGAAAATGTGGGCACAGCCACCGGAATTGTGCCGCCGGAGCCAAAGGTAAGCAAAAGGGTCAGAATAAGCTCATCAGAGCCATTGCCCGCCAGCAGGCAATCAGCCGGCAGGCCGGTATAACTGGACAATTCGCAGAGCAGTTCCCGGGCCATGGGGTCAGGGTAGCGGCTGTAGATTTGGTCAACCATTTCCCTGGCCAGCGCATCTTTAACAATTCCAGGGAAATCAAAGGGGTTCTCATTGGCGTCGAGCTTCACCAAACCCGGTATTACCGGAGCATCATAGGCATCAAGGGTACGTATCTCATCCCGGAGCAATTCTGCCGGGTTAAAATTAGTCATGGTCATTGTCTCCCCTGTTTCGATTATTAATGCCAGGCAGTGTTCCACTGCGCAGATCGCTGGCGGACTTACCCGGCAGGCTTCCAAACGAGCGCTTATAGGGGGTCATGCCCGGCAGAGGGTCAACATCCAGCCGGTTCTCCCCGGCCTCCGGAAAACCATTAAACCCCTGCGGCTTCATCCGGGCGCAGCCATTAATTGATTTTTTTTCCCCGGGAGCAGGATAATTTTCATTTGCTTCAGGCGCCTGGGCGGCAGTCTTTCCGCCCGGGCCGGCCAGGCGTACTTTGACCGAACAGGCATGAGCATCCAACCCCTCCACCCCGGCCAGGCGGATAATCTCCGGGCCGTCTTTTTCCAGGGCCGCCGGAGAATAATAAACTACGCTGGTTCTTTTCAGAAATGTTTGCACCCCCAGGGGCGAGTAGAAGCGGGCTGTGCCCCCGGTGGGCAATACGTGATTGGGCCCGGCCATGTAATCACCCACCGGCTCAGGGGTATACGGCCCCAGAAATACCGCCCCGGCATTGCACACCCGGCCCAGCCAATGAAAAGGTTCCCGCACCATCAGCTCAAGGTGTTCGGGCGCCAGCTCATTGGCCAGATCAAAGGCCTGCTCCAGGTTATCGGTAACTATAACGGCCCCGTACTCCTCCAGGGAGGCCCGGGCCAAATCCTGCCTGGGCAGCCTGGCCAGCTGGGTCTTTAGCTCCCTTTGCACCTCCAGGGCCAGGGGCTGGTGGGGTGTAATCAGAACGGCCGAGGCCAGGGCATCATGCTCGGCCTGGGAGAGCAGATCAGCCGCCACAAAGGCAGGTTCGGCGCTGTCATCGGCAATTACCAGGATTTCGCTGGGGCCGGCCAGCATGTCAATGTCCACCTTGCCGTAAACCTGCTGCTTGGCCATGGTTACGTAGATGTTTCCGGGGCCGGTTATTTTGTCCACCGGCCTGATGGTTTCGGTCCCATAGGCCAGGGCCGCCACCGCCTGGGCGCCTCCCACCCGGTATATTTCCGTCACCCCGGCCAGCCTGGCGGCTGCCAGGGTATAGGGGTTAAGCCGCCCGTCCGGTCCCGGCGGTGTTGTCATGACTATTTCCGGCACCCCGGCCACCCGGGCCGGCAAGGCGTTCATCAAAACCGATGAGGGATAAGATGCTGTGCCCCCGGGCACGTAAATGCCAACCCTGGCCAGGGGCCTTACCAGCTGGCCCAGGATCTTCCCGTTTTCCCCGGGCTCAAACCAGGAGCCGAATAATTGCTTCTGATGGTAGCCGGATATATTATTCGCTGCCTTTTCCAGGGCCGCCAGGCAACCGCCATCCACTGAGGTCAGGGCGGATTCAATCTCATCGTCGGTTACCTTCAATTCCCCGGGCTCCAAGGCCGGGCCGCCAAATTTCTCTGTATAGTCACATAGTGCCCTGTCCCCATCCTGCCTGACCCGCTTTATTATGTCAGCCACTGCTGCCTTGATTTCATCCAGGTTAGCAGGCTCCCTGGCCAGCAGGCGGGAAAGGAATGGGTCAGCAGGCCGGATTATTCTAATCACCGGGTTCCTCCTTTAGTGCATTAAATCATTGCTACAATAAAATGATAAAGTCACCGGCAGTTAAAGTCAATCATTTTTTTTCCAGGCGGGAAAACACCATTTTGTAGCCGTCGGCCCCGTAAATCAGACACCTCTTAACACGGCTGATGGTAGCGGTGCTGGCTCCGGTGGCGCCGGCAATTTCACCGTAGGTCAAGTTTTCCTCCAGCATTCCGGCCACCTCAAGGCGCTGCGCCATGGCCCGGAGCTCAGCCACTGTGCACACATCCTCAAAAAAGCGATAGCACTCGTCCACTGATTCAAGAGTCAGAATTGCGGCAAAAAGCCTGTCCAATAAAGGATCTCTCAACTTTCCGGTATAACTCACGGCAAACTCCTCCCGGTATCGTATATTGCGTTAGCCTTCGACGGCAAAAGACCAATTCCTCCTTTACCATGTCACTTTGTTAAAGTTTTAGCACAAAAAAATTTGTCCCGCTTCAGCCGGGACTATATAATCTATTTCTACTGAAAATTTTAAGCTTTGCTCTTTAAGGCCTTCTGGCCGATGTCCTTGCGATACTGGGCGCCCTTGAAGCTAATTTTCTCCACCCCGCTGTAGGCTAGATTTATGGCTGAAGGGATGTCAGGGGCAGCGGCGGTCACACCAAGGACCCGGCCGCCGGCGGTTACCACTTTGCCGTTGTCCAGGCGGGTGCCGGCATGGAAAACCGTAGCCCCAGCGGGCAAGTCATCCAGCCCGCTGATTACGTCACCTTTGGCGTAACTGCCGGGATAGCCTCCGGCGGCCATGACCACACATATGGCGGCCCCCTGCTTCCAGTTAATCTCGATCCGGTCCAGGCGCTGCTCCATAATCGCCTCCATGATTTCCACCAGATCAGTTTCCAGGAGCATGAGCAGTGGCTGGGCCTCGGGATCGCCAAAACGCACGTTGAATTCCAGCACCCGGGGTCCTCCGGCGGTGATCATCAGCCCGGCGTAAAGAATACCGGAGTAGGGCCGGCCTTCCCTGGCCATGGCGCTGACGGTGGGCTTGAGTACTTCCTCCAGAACCAGCTCCCACAGCTGTGGGGTGACCACCGGAGCCGGCGCATAGGCGCCCATGCCCCCGGTGTTGGACCCCCGGTCGCCGTCGAAGATTTGCTTGTGGTCCTGGGCGGCCACCATGGGAACCACAGTTTTGCCGTCTGTGAAAGCCAGCAGGCTGGCCTCCTCACCCACCAGGCACTCCTCGATAACCAGAACATCCCCGGCAGCACCGAACTCCCGGTCCACCATGATTGCCTTTACCGCCCTGCGGGCTGTGTCAAGGTCCCGGGCCACAATAACCCCCTTGCCGGCGGCCAGGCCGTCAGCTTTAACAACGCAGGGCGCCCCAACCTCCTTCAGATAGGTCAGAGCTTCCCCCGGCCCGGTAAAACTCTTGTACCGGGCGGTGGGTATGCCGTACTTGGCCATCAAGTCCTTGGCAAACACCTTGCTGCCCTCCAGGGCGGCGGCAGCGGCCGAGGGCCCGAAGGCCTTGAGGCCTGCGGCGGTAAAGGTGTCCACCAACCCCCCCACCAGGGGCGCCTCGGGGCCGACCATGGTAAGATCAACGGCCTCCCGCCGGGCAAAATCCAGAAGGGCTGCAACATCGTCTGCCCCAATTTCCACACAGGTGGCCAGCCCGGCAATCCCGGCGTTTCCCGGGGCGCAGAATACTTCCTTTACCCGGGGGCTCTGGCGCAGTTTCCAGATCAGGGCGTGCTCCCGGCCGCCGCCTCCCACCACAAGAATCCTCATTAATATTACCTCCCTATTAGTGCCGGAAGTGGCGCATCCCGGTGAAGACCATGGCAATGCCATACTTGTTGCAGGCGTCGATGGACTCCTGATCCTTGAGGGAGCCGCCGGGCTGGATAATGAAACCGATGCCCGCCGCGGCAGCCTGCTCAACGGTGTCCTTGAAGGGGAAGAAGGCATCTGAGGCGAGCATGGCCCCTCTGGCGGCTTCACCGGCCTGCTCCAGGGCAATCCTGGCCGAGCCCACCCGGTTCATTTGCCCGGCCCCGACACCAATCAGCCGCCGGCCCCGGGTCACCACAATGGCGTTGGACTTCACATGCTTCACAATGGTCATGGCAAAAATCAGCTCTTCTATTTCTTCCGGGGTGGGGACTTTTTCCGTCACCACTTTCAGGTTGTCCCGGTTCAAAACAATATTGTCGGCATCCTGGAGCAACAGGCCGCCGTTGACCTTGCGCAGGTCCAGGCTGTCGCTGGAGGGAATATCCAGGCTGCCGGTAACCATCAGCCGCAGGTCCGTCTTGGCTGCTAGAAGCTCCCTGGCCCCGGGCTCAAATTCCGGGGCAATTACGGCCTCCAGGAAGATCTTGGTCATTTCCCCGGCCGTTACCCGGTCCACCGGCCTGTTAAAGGCCACGACGCCGCCAAAGGCCGAAACCGGGTCAGTCTCGAAGGCCATTTGGTAGGCCTCGACGAGGTTCTCCCGGCAGGCTGTGCCGCAGGGATTGTTATGCTTAACGATTACCGCCGCCGGATCTTTGAATTCCCGCACCAGTTCCAGGGCGGCGTTAAGATCAAGAATGTTATTATAGGAGAGTTCCTTGCCCTGTAATTGCACGGCGTTGCCAGTACATGCCCCCGTTACCCCGGCATCGCGGTAGAAAGCGGCCCGCATGTGGGGATTTTCGCCGTAGCGCAGCCTTTGTACCTGCTCCACCGAGGTTGTCCAGACCGGCGGGAAGTCCTGCTGCCCGGATAGGCCTGATAGATAGCTGGAAATGGCAGCATCATAAGCCGCCGTGTGGGTAAAAGCCTCTTTGGCCAGGTCCAGGCGCAGATCCGGAGTTACGGCCTGCACCCGAATGGCCTCCAGAACGCTGGAGTAGCGGCCGGGATTAACCACCACCAGCACTGAGGCATGGTTTTTGGCCGCCGCCCGCACCATGGCGGGGCCGCCGATATCGATATTCTCGATAGCCTCCTCGAAGGTTACCCCCGGTTTGGCAATGGTTTGCCGAAAGGGGTACAGGTTTACCGCTACCAGGTCAATGGTGTTGATGTTATGCTTGTCCAGCTGCTCCAGGTGCTCATCGGTCCGGCGGGCCAGGATGCCGCCGTGCACCGCAGGGTGCAGGGTCTTAACCCGGCCGTCCAGAATTTCCGGAAACCCGGTGACCTCGGATACCTTTAGCACCGGGATGCCGGCCTCCATAATGGCCTTGGCGGTACCACCGGTGGATATAATCTTAACCCCCAGCCCGGTCAGACCCCGGGCAAATTCCAGCAATCCGGTCTTATCGGAAACGCTGATTAACGCAGTTTTAATACTCATTTTGCTCCTCCTCGCTATAAAATTTTTTAAGCATAACCTTACGCCCCTGTATTACCAGCTGCCCCCGGGCAAACAGTCCGACGGCGGCAGGATATATTTTGTGCTCCTGCTCCAGAATGCGGGCGGACAGTGTTTCCCCGGAATCAACATCCAGTACCGGCACAACGGCCTGCAGGATAATGGGGCCGGTATCCATGCCTTCATCCACAAAGTGCACCGTGCAGCCGCTAAACTTAACCCCGTACTCCCAGGCCTGCTGCTGGCCGTGGAGACCGGGAAAAGCCGGCAGCAAGGCCGGGTGGATATTCATCATCCTGTTGGGGAAGGCGTCCAGCAATACCCGGCCCACCAGTCTCATGTAGCCGGCCAGGCAAACCAGTTCCACCCCGTGCGCTTCCAGCGATTCCTTAATGGCTGTTTCGTATAAACCCTTATCTTTGTAGTCCCCGGGACTGATATATACCGCCGGTATTCCGGCCGCCCTGGCCCGCTCCAGGGCATAGGCGCCGGCGTTATCACTAATCACCACCGCCACCCGGGCCGGAATCTCGCCCCCGGCGCAGGCGTCCATGATGGACTGCAGGTTGGAACCCCTCCCCGAGGCCAAAACACCCACCTTGAGCATCATTATCCCTCCCTGACCGCACCAATAATATAGGCTGTTTCCCCCCGTTCGGACAGCCTGGCCAGCAGGCTGTCCGCTTGCTCCCCGGGCACGGCCAGCACCAGGCCGATACCCATATTGAAGGTGCGGTACATTTCTTCTTCCGCCACCCGACCAATGGACTGGAGCAGCCTGAATACCGCAGGCGCCGGCCAGGCTGTCCGGTCAATCTCAGGCGCTGTGCCCGGGGGCAGCATGCGGGGAACATTCTCCGTCAGGCCGCCGCCGGTAATATGGGCCATGCCGCCTACGGAAAACTCATCCAGAAGGGGCATAATTTGCTTGGCGTAAATCCTGGTTGGCTCCAGCATCTCCTCCCCTACCGTCCGGCCCAATTCCCCCAGGAAGCTGTCCACCTTATGGCCGGCCACCTCTAAAAGCGCTTTGCGGGCCAGGGAGTAGCCGTTGCTGTGCAGGCCGGAAGAAGTCAGGCCCACCAGGGCATAGCCGGGCCTGATCCCCCGGCCGTCAATAATTCTGTCCCTGTCTGCAACCCCAACGGCAAAGCCGGCGAGGTCATATTCATTCTCACCGTAAAAGCCCGGCATTTCAGCTGTTTCACCCCCAATCAGAGCGCACCCGGCCTGCCGGCAGCCCTCGGCGATACCGCCCACAATGGCTGCCACCCGCTCCGGAACCAGCTTGCCCACCGCCAGGTAGTCCAGGAAAAACAAGGGCTCGGCCCCCTGGACCAGGATGTCGTTAACACACATGGCCACGGCATCAATGCCAATGGTATCATGCCGGTCCATCAGCATGGCCACCCTTAACTTGGTGCCCACTCCGTCAGTACCCGAAACCAGTACCGGCTGCCGGTAGCGCTCCACGTCCAGGGCAAAAAGCCCGCCAAACCCGCCGATATCCGCTAAGACCCCCGGCCGGAAGGTGCTTCGCACGGCATCCTTCATTAGATTCACTGCCCTGTTGCCGGCCTCGATGTCCACCCCGGCGCCGGCATAGGTCAGGGGGGTGCCGGCGCTGGCCATTGTGTCTTCCTTTTTCAACACTGCTCCCTCCCCGCCGGGTTTTAATCATTAGCTATGCAGTTTATTCCAGGCTTAGCTTACCACAGTCTTTAATTCTATTGACGTCCACCGGGTAGTTGCCGCTGAAGCAAGCGGTGCAGAAGTTATCCTGGTAGCCGCCAAAAATCCCCAGCATACCCTCCATGGTAATATAATGCAGGCCATCGGCCCCGATATTTTTCCGGATCTCCTCGGGGGTCATCTTGGTGGCAATCAGCTCATCCTCATTGGATGTGTCGATACCGTAATAACACGACTTAATTACCGGGGGCGAGCTCAGGCACATGTGTACTTCCCTGGCCCCGCAATCCCGCAACATGGCCACCAGCTTGTTGCTGGTGGTGCCCCGGACGATTGAGTCGTCCACCATGACCACCCGCTTGCCCTCCAGCAATTCCCGAACCGGATTTAGCTTGAGTCTGACCCCCAGGGCCCTAATTTCCTGGGTAGGCTGAATGAAAGTACGCCCCACGTACCTGTTTTTCATCAGGCCTTCCTCAAAGGGGAGGCCCGATTCCTCCGCGTAACCCCGGGCGGCGGCGGTACCCGAGTCCGGCACCGGAATGACCAGATCCGCATCCACAGGATATTCCCGGGCCAACTGACGCCCCATTTCCCGTCTCACCCGGTTAACGTAAAAGCCGTCAATCTTACTGTCCGGCCGGGCAAAGTAAATATACTCAAAGATGCAGTGGGCCCTCTTCTTGGCCTGCAAGGTTTGCAGGGAAAAAAGCCCGTTTTCGTCAATAACCACAATTTCCCCGGGCAGGAGATCCCGCACCAGGGTTGCCCCCACAATATCCAGGGCGCATGACTCGGAGGCAACAACATAGCCGCCTCCCGGCAGGGCGCCCAGGCAAAGGGGCCTGAAGGCAAAGGGGTCCCGCAGGGCGATTAACTTGTTCCCGGCCAGCAACACCAGAGAATATGCGCCCTTGATATCAATCATGCACTTCATCAGCGCCTCTTCCAGGGTGTTCTGGCTGTACCTGGCGATAAGATTAACTATAACCTCAGTATCGGTGGATGACTGGAAAACAGAACCGGAAGAAAGCAGCTGCGAGCGCAGGTCGGCCACATTGGTAATGTTGCCATTATGGGCCAGGCCCAATTTTCCCCCGGCATAGCGGAACACCAGGGGCTGAGCATTGATGGGCTGGCTGGACCCGGTGGTGGAATACCGCACATGGCCAATGGCAATAGTGCCCTTGAGGTCATCCAACTGGGTACCGTTAAAGACTTCCGGCACCAGGCCCATCCCCTTATACAGGTGAATTGCTTTGCCGTCCGCCACTGCTATGCCGGCGCTCTCCTGACCCCTGTGCTGCAGGGCATACAGTCCGTAGTAGGTGAGCCGGGACACATCCCGGCCCGGAGCATAGATGCCAAAAACTCCGCATTCTTCCCTGGGCTTATCAGACAGCCAGGACCCGGGGAATCCTGGTCCGCAATGATGCTCATCCATTTTTCTCCCCCTTAACTGGTCAGGCGGCGATATACCTCCCGATATGCTTCTTCTACGTTGCCAAGGTCGCGGCGAAAACGGTCCTTATCCATTTTTTCTCTGGTCTGCATGTCCCAAAAGCGGCAGGTGTCCGGGGAAATCTCGTCGGCCAGAATTACATTTCCTTGATTATTGATGCCAAACTCCAATTTAAAGTCGATCAGATCAAGGCCGCGCTCAGCCAGGTAGGCGCGCATGATGTCGTTTACCTTCAGGGCGGTGGCCTTTATCTGAGACATTTGCTCCGGCGTTGCCAGATCCAGAACGCTGATGTGATCATTATTAATCATGGGGTCATGCAGCTCGTCACTCTTATAGTAGTACTCGACTATGGTATGGCGCAAGGGTGTGCCTTCTTCCAGTCCCAGACGCTTGGCCAGACTGCCGGCGGCGATATTCCGCACCACTACCTCCACCAGAATTATTTTAACTGCCCGGACTATCATTCCCCGGTCGCTAACGGCCTCAACAAAATGGGTGGTGATGCCGGCCTCTTCCAGCAGCCGGAAAAAATGGATGGAGATGAGATTGTTCAAGGCGCCCTTGTTGTCAATGGTGCCTTTTTTCAGGCCGTCAAAGGCGGTGGCGTCGTCCTTGTACACCACCCAGAATAGATCCGGGTTGTCGGTTTTAAAGATCTTTTTGGCTTTTCCTTCGTATATCTGCTCCAGCTTTTGCATTATTTTAGGCATCCTCCTGTTTTAGTGTTTAAGTATCAGTCGCATATATTAAACTCCCGCGCCAAGTCTTTTACGCCGCTCCGCCATATCGCCGCGCAGGATATGGCGCCTACTGCTCCCACTTGTTTCCGTCCACTTCTAACGTTGTTATTACATGCCGAAGCGGGCGTAGATGGCGTCCACGTACCTCAGGTAGTGGTTATAATTGAACAGGGCGTCCAGTTCCGCCAGAGTAATCAGGACAGCTACACCGGGGTCGGCGGCCAGAAGTTCTTTGAAGGGAGTTCCGGTGCGCCAGCACTCCATGGCGTTGCGCTGGACCAGTTCATAAGCTTCCTCCCTGGAGCAGCCCCGGTCCACCAGCTCAAGCAACAGGCGCTGGGAAAACACCAGACCCCTGGTACGCTCCATGTTCTGCCGCATCTTTTCCGGATACACCAGCAGACGGTCAATGATGTCGGTGAGCTTATAAAGCATATAGTCTAAGGTGGTAGTGCTGTCGGGTATGATCACCCGCTCCACCGAGGAGTGGGAGATGTCACGCTCATGCCACAGGGCCACGTTTTCCATGGCTGCCAGGGCATTGCCCCGCAGAACCCGGGACATACCGCTGATTCTCTCGGCGGTAATGGGGTTGCGCTTGTGGGGCATAGCCGAGGAGCCCTTTTGGCCCCGGGCAAAATATTCTTCGGCCTCCCGGATGTCAGTGCGCTGGAGATTGCGCACCTCGGTGGCAATCTTCTCCAGGGTGCAGCCGATAACAGCTATGGTGCTCATGTACTCGGCATGGCGGTCCCGCTGCAGCACCTGGGTTGAAAGTCGTGCGGGCGCCAGGCCGAGGCGCTTGCAAACGTGGGACTCCACAAAGGGATCGATATTGGCGTAGGTACCCACGGCGCCGGAAACTTTCCCCACGCTGATGTTTTGCACCGCCCTTTCCATCCGCTGGATGTTGCGTCTTGTTTCATCAGCCCAAAGCAGCATCTTCATGCCGAAGGTCATCGGCTCGGCATGGATGCCGTGGGTACGGCCGATGCAGATGGTATGCCGGTGCTCGGCGGCGCGCTTTAACAGTACGTCCCTAAACTTTTCCAGGCGCTGCAGGATTTGCTCCCCGGCCTCCTTCATCAGGGCGGCCAGGGCGGTGTCACCAACGTCCGAAGAAGTCAGCCCCAGGTGTATGTACTTTGATGCCTCGCCAACATACTCTCCCACGTTGGTAAGAAATGCAATCACATCGTGATTGGTCACAGCCTCAATTTCTTCAATCCGTTTTACATTGAAGTCGGCCTTCTCCTTGATTGTTTCCAGGGCCTCGGGTGGCACCAAGCCCAGCTCGCACATGGCCTCGCAGGCGTAAATCTCCACCAGCAGCCATTTCCTGAATTTATTCTCCAGGGACCATATTTCCCTCATTTCCGGCAGGGTGTAACGGTCTATCAATTTATGATCACCTCTTATTCTTCTATCCTGAAAATACATTTGCCCGGGAACGGATGCTTACCGCTTGTTCATACGCTGCGCACTTCCGTGGTATTTTCATCCTTTGCTGGCGCCGCTTCAGCGGCATGGACGTCTAAATGCGCTTAACCCTTCCTTTTTAAAAATTAGGCTGGGTATACTAAACCCGGCTTACCTATTATTTCCCCAGTTAAAAAATTAAGCCCAGGCGGCAGGTTTCACTTTTATTTTGAGTGAAACCTGCCCGCCTGGGTTTTTATCCCGACCGGTGTAGCACCAATGAGATACTTGCCTTACACCTCACCGGGCCTGTACCGCTTGGACCTAACCGCCTGCTGGCAGGCGTGGAACCCTAGGTACACTTTCTCTCCGCTACAATATACAGTTAACGGAAGAATACAGTTAACGAAAGACTCTTACTCTATGATTTTATATGTTATCAATACTAGTAATGTTTGTCAATAGCGCGTTTTGAATGTAAGTATACGCTCTAATTGAATTCGCTTCGTCTTTTTGCTCCTATTTACAAACACCCATTCTATATCCTGGCCTTTATTTTCTCTCTAATCAGGAAGAGTTTTTCTTCCGTTTCTTTTTCTCCAACATTGTCTAAAGGCCTTTAAACATCACTAAAATGCATTTTTTAAACGTTTCTCAATAAAAGATAAATATTAACGTTGATTTACTAAATTATTTCGTTTATAATGAGAATTATGAAAGGAGTGGGTGAGGTGGCAGTGTCTGAACAACTTAAAATCCTTTGCGTAAAGCTGAATATCAGCGTCTCCGAGCTTGCCCGGTTATCCGGAAAAAGCCCGCAGGCTTTCAGCCAGAAAATGCGGCGGGAAAGTTTCACGGTTGATGAATTAAAACAAATCGCCGAAGCGTCGGGTTGTAAGTACGAGGGTTCCTTTGTCTTGCCGTCCGGCGATAAGGTCTTATATTAACCGAGGGAAGGTTCCTGCTTTGGAAAAGAAGGATATTCGCAAATGCGAAGCCTGCGGCAAGGGCTTTGCTGTTGAAATCTCGAGCGCTGGACATCCTGGCGGGAAGGTAAAGACTGTAAAAGAATAAAGACCCTGCGGGGTTTCTGGGCTCTCTGGGAGACTGAAACAAGTCTGTACATAGGAGTTGACGAAATGGCGGTATATGAAAAAATCGACCGCTGCCATGCGGCTATTGGTGCGGTTCGCCCCTTTGAAGGTCACCTGCTGAAGCAAATAAAAGCCTATTACCGTATCGGGCTGACATGGTCTTCCAATGCTCTTGAAGGGAATACTCTGACCGAAACTGAAACAAAGGTATTACTGGAGGATGGGCTGACAACTGGCGGGAAGCCGCTCCGTGACACCCTTGAGGCGCTCGGGCATGCACAGGCGTATGACTTCATGTTCACGCTGCTTCGCTCTCGGAAAATCACCGAAGCTGACACGCTGACCATGCACCGGATATTCTATCGGGGAATTGACGAAGCCTACGCTGGCAAATACCGCGACAAGCAGGTGTTTATCACCGGGTCAAAGTATCCGCTATGTAAGCCGGAGCATATCGTTGGCGAGATGGAGCAGCTCTTTGCTTGGGTTGCGTCTGAAAGGGATAAATTCCACCCGGTGGAGCTCGCCGCGCAGCTTCACAAGCGGTTTGTCTTTATCCACCCCTTCATTGACGGAAACGGGAGGCTCTCCAGGCTCCTGATGAATACAGCCCTGATTCAAGACGGGTATATGCTGGCAATAATCTCTCCTGTTCTGCGCCAGGAATATATAAGCATGTTGGAGCTCGCTCGTAAGGACGACCGCCCTTTTATGGACTTCATCGCCGAGCGGGTCTATGAAACGCAGAAGGAAATCATGCGGCTGCTGCACATTCCACTTCCCGAGCTGTCATAAAACGAGAGCGGGTATCCCAACACCGGAATCCCGCTCTTTCTGCATTAAAGCCGTCCTGGGCCCACTTGGCTCATGACGGCTTTTGCTATTATGTTCTGCCATGCCCTGGGTGTTTCTATCGACTGAGTTCACTCCCACTCAATGGTTGAAGGGGGTTTAGAAGTAATGTCATACACCACCCGGTTAATTTCCTTGATTTGATTTACGATGCGGTTGGAGATACTTTCCAGTACTTCATAGGGCAGGCGCACCCAATCAGCGGTCATGCCGTCGTTACTGTGAATGGCCCTGATAACAACGGCATGAGCGTAGGTGCGCTCGTCCCCCATCACCCCTACACTGCGCAGGTTGGGCAGAACAGCAAAATACTGCCAGATGTCCCGGTGCAAGCCGGCCTTGGAAATCTCTTCCCTGAGGATGGCGTCGGCCTCCCGGAGAATCTCCAGCTTCCCCCGGTTAACCTCGCCCAGGATGCGCACCGCCAAACCCGGCCCCGGGAAGGGCTGACGCCAGACAATATCCTCGGGCAGGCCCAACTCCTCGCCCAGCACCCGCACCTCATCCTTAAACAGCCAGCGAACCGGCTCAATCAGGTTGAAGCGCATGTCCTCGGGCAGGCCGCCCACATTGTGGTGGGATTTTATCACCGCCGCCGTGGCAGTGCCGCTCTCCACAACATCGGGATACAGGGTGCCCTGAACCAGATAGTCCACCTCACCCAGCCCGGCTGCCTCCTTCTCAAATACCCGGATAAACTCCTCGCCGATGATCTTGCGCTTGCGCTCGGGATCAGTTACACCAGCCAGACGGGCCAAAAACTTGTCTACTGCGTCAACGTATATGAGGTTAATCTTAAATTGATCCCGGAAGGTTGCCAGCACCTGCTCAGGCTCACCCTTGCGCAAAAGGCCGTGATTGACAAAAATACAGGTAAGCTTGTCCCCCAGGGCCCGGTGCGCCAGGGCCGCGCAAACGGAGGAGTCCACGCCGCCGCTCAGGGCGCAGATAACCTGGCCGTCCCCTACCCTGGCGCGGATTTCAGCCACCGAGTGCTCAATAAAGGAGCCCATGGTCCAGGAACCGGTGCAGCCGCAAACCTGATACAAGAAATTCTTCAAAATATCCTGGCCCCGGGGCGTGTGCACCACTTCTGGGTGGAATTGCACGCCATAAAGCTTGCGTTGGTTATCCGCCATGGCCGCCACCGGCGCCTGGCTGGTCCCGGCCAGAACGGTGAAGCCAATTGGCGCGGCCTCCACCAGGTCCCCGTGACTCATCCAGCAATCCTCGGTATCCGCCAGGCCGTCCAAAAGCTGCCCGTGATCCTCAATTTCCAGCCTGGCCCGGCCATACTCCCGGTAGTCGGCTGAACTTACCTTGCCACCCAGCTGGTTAGCCATTAGCTGCATGCCGTAGCAAATCCCCAGAATGGGTATGCCCAGCTCATAAATGTCCCGGTCGACAGTTGGCGCACCGGGCTGGTAAACACTGGACGGTCCCCCGGAAAAAACGATCCCCCGGGGGGACCGATCCCGGATTTCCTCCAGCGGCGTGTTATATGGAAGCATTTCGCAAAACACCTTGTGCTCCCGGATGCGCCGGGCAATTAACTGGCTGTACTGGCCGCCGAAATCAAGGACAATTACCATTTCCTGTTCCGGAACCGTCATCATATTTCCCCCTGTCAAATAAAATACTCCCCGGTTATTTCGCATAGACCTCTCTTTTTAAAACCATTATATCTCTCAGATTGCGGTACTTTTCGTTGTAGTCAAGGCCGTAACCAACCACAAACTCATCGGGAATAATGAAGCCGTTATAATCCAACTCAACATTGACCTGCCTGCGGTCAGGCTTATCCAGCAGGGTGCATATCTTTAAGCTGGCCGGACCCCTGGACCTCAAATTGGCCGCCAGGTAGTTCAGAGTCAGTCCGCTGTCCACAATATCCTCAACAATCAGCAGATGGCGATCCTCAACACTTTGCTCCAGGTCTTTGAGAATGCGCACCACCCCGGAGGATTTACTGGTGGCGCCGTAGCTGGAAACCACCATAAAATCAAGGCGGGCCGGAATCTCCATGGCCCTTACCAGGTCAGCCATGAAAATCATGGCACCCTTCAAGATACCTATTACCACCAGATCCTTCCCGGCGTAATCCCGGGAGATGGCAGCACCCAGCTCTTTAACCCGCTTCCTTATTTCTGCTTCCCCAAGCAAAATCCTTTCGGCATCAGGATGCAATTAAATCCCTCCATTTATAACGCATAGAAAAAATACATGGTATTATAACAAGGATTGCCGAAGGTTGTCAATAAAAGGACAGGCCGAGAATTAAACACCCGGCGGTTTGTTAATCTCTAATTTACTGTTATAGTCCCATATTTCAAGCTTAATTACTATTTTGTCAGCCTCTCCCCCACTGCCGGCGCCCTCCAAGGTGGCGCTGCGAATGTAACAGGTCCTGGGGTCGACCCACACCTGGACAAGAAAATCCCGGTATCCGCTTTCCAGCAGGGCATTTTTCAGCAGCGGCTTTATTTCCAGGCCCGTTAAAACTTCACCTGCAACCTTTTTCCGGCCAAGGCTTTTAATTTCCTGGATACCTTTGAAGTCCAGAATGCCCAGAGGATTAAGCTCGGCGATAAACAACTCGGTCAAGGACAGGCTGGATTCAGGGATAGTCAGCCAGCCCTCGGACCAGGGGTCTTTCATATAGGTTATCCCTGAGATATGAATGAATTCCAGGGGCGTTTTTTGCATTGTCCCCCGGATGTGGATTCTGTCCGGCGCCACCCGCTCGCCTTCCACCGAGGAAACCCAATCCTCCCGCCCAACGGCCACCTGCATCTTGTACCTGAATGATTCGGTTGCGGCGGTTTGACTTAAGGACCGGGCAAAAAGCACTTCCGGCTGCAATTTTTCCGCACCGCCCCGTCCCAGGATATTTACCGCCAGGACTGTCAGAATAAGCAACCCGGCACCCAGCACAGGCCATAACAGTTTACGGTTGATAACCACCCAGTGAGGTTTTGGCAACATCCCCCGGCGCCCCTCTCATTACCAGTTTCCATATTTATACTTTATTGGCAACACAATTATGACTAGTAAACAAAGGGCCCACTGGCAGAAAATAATTTGGTTACTATTCAGGTATTCAGAATTCAGGAGTCAGAATAATCGTATATCTCATACTTCGGAAACGCCATGGATAAACGATAAACCGCAAGTACAAACAGGTGCGCCTTCTGCCATACCAGTAAATCTTCAAATGTTTTCGCTGGTTTTCTCATTCTGACTCCTGACTACTGACTCCCGACTCCTGAGTAGTTACTATATTTGGCCGGGGCTGGCCGCCAATTTCTAAGCAGAAGGTATATTTTAGGCTGTTTTTGTGGTAAAATGTTGTTGTTTTAAGGAGGTCTTGATCTTGGAAATATCTGCTATGCAGCGAGAGGTAGACCAGTGGATAAGCCAGTTTGAGGAGGGCTACTGGCACCCTCTCTCTATGCTGGCCAGGCTTACCGAAGAAGTGGGGGAACTGGCCCGGGAGGTAAATCACCGCTACGGGGAAAAGCCCAAAAAACCCGGGGAGGACTCGGGTGATCTGGCCCTGGAGTTGGCTGATATTTTATTTATCATTGTCTGTTATGCCAACTCCATGAATATAAATCTGGAAACGGCATTTAAAGATATGATGGAAAAGTACCGGGAGCGGGACAGCAACCGGTGGACCCGTAAGGAAATTGCTTCAGAAACTACGTAGGAGGATTTCATATGGCCAATGTAGTACCCATCCGGGGCCTGCGTTATAGCCCGGGCGTGGCTGACTTTACCGATTTGGTCACCCCCCCCTACGACGTTATTGACGCTGCCGGACAGGACCGTTATTACCGCAAGCACCCCCGGAATATTATCCGCCTGGAGTATGGCCTGGAATACCCGGGTGATGACAATGAAAACAACCGCTACACCAGGGCCGCCGGCTACTTCACCGATTGGCGGCATAAAGGAATCCTGGTTAGAGATGAGCAGCCGGCACTTTACCTTTACCGCCAGGAGTTCAGCGTGCGGGATACGCATCTGGTGCGCAGCGGTTTTATTTGCGGCGTCCGCCTGGAGCCCTATGAAAACGGGGTGGTATTACCTCATGAGGAGACCCTGCCCAAGCATAAGGCTGACCGCTTGGCTCTGATGCAGGCCTGCCGGGCCAATTTCAGCCCGATTTTCAGTCTTTTTGCCGACCCCGAAATGGCCGTGGAGCGCCTGCTGGCCGGCGCCGCCCAGGGGGAGCCGGATGTAGGCTTTACCGATGAGGACGGACAGATTCACCGTTTATGGGTGATCAATGATCCCGGTGTTATTGCCGGGGTGCAGACGGCAATGACCGGCAAGACCATTTTCATTGCCGATGGGCACCACCGGTATGAAACAGCCCTTAATTACAGCCTGGAGCGGCGCAAGGAGGATCCCAACCCTGCATCTGACCGGCCCTATAACTTTGTCATGATGACCCTGGTTAACCTTTACGACCCCGGCCTGGTTGTTTTACCCACCCACCGCCTGGTCAAGAACATAACCCGGGAAGAACGGGACGAACTGCTGGAAAAACTGGAGGCCGAGTTCACCATTGAAACCTTCCCCCTGGATGACCATGGCGTGGTATTGCAATCAGTTCTGGAATTAATGGCCCTGCGTGCCGGCCTTCCCGGGCCGGTGTCCAGCCGCGACATAACCAAAAATAAAACCGGGGTGAACAGCCAGCCCCCCCGGCACAAGCATGTTTTCGGGCTTTATGCCGGCGAGGATCTCCTGCACCTGCTGACCCTGAAGCACGGTGTGGACTTAAGCAACCTGATGCCCCGGGATAAATCAGCCGCCTGGCGCGGACTTGACGTATCCGTCCTGCACAGACTAATCCTGGAGCGCCACCTGGGCATAGGGTCTGAGCAACTGTCCAGCGGCGCCAACCTGACCTACACCAGGGACGAAAAGGAGGCCATCGGCGGCGTTAACCGGGGTGACTATCAGCTGTCCCTGCTGATGAACCCGACCCTGGTAGAGGAAGTCATGGCAGTTGCCGGGAACGGTGAAAAGATGCCCCAAAAGTCAACCTTCTTCTACCCCAAACTCATCACCGGTTTGGTAATCAATAAATTGAGTTAGCGGCGATTTTGAACCCCACTTCAAAGAGCGAGTGAGCCCGAGGATAAGCGAAGGAACTGTTTGAGGCGCGAAGCGCCGAGTTTGACTGAGCCCGAGGGCGAACGAGCTCGGACAATTTTAAGGGGTGAATATGAGCCGCGTTGTAAGCCCACAGGTCGCCGAAGGCGATTTTGTTCACCCGGCGCGGAGCGCTGGAGTGAGCGGTGATAACGCCGTGCCTTAACACCGGTTTCACTGAATGTATACCGATTCTTTAATTAAGTAACCGATCCAGGTCCAGAAGCATCCACAGGTTCTCTTCCTTTTTAATTACCCCTTTAATAAAATCCACATTATCTCCGGTCACCAAGGGCGGCTCAACCTGGGATTCACTGTACTTGCCGATTTGGTTGACCCTCTCCACAATCAGGCCCACCTTTTTATCGTCCACCCCCACCACAATAATTCTGGAGTCACCGGTAATGCCGTTGTCCGGAAGACCAAGGCGGCTGTTCAGGTTGATCACCGGGATAACATTGCCCCGCAGATTCATAATACCTTCAATGTAGTGATCCACCCGGGGTATTTTGACAATGTCGGTGACCCTGATAATTTCCTTGGTTTCCATTATCGGCAGGGCATAGTTTTGCTTGTCAAGTTCAAATATTACCACCTGGGCGTCGTGTTTCATATAGCATCCTCCTTTTGCCAATTAAATAAATATCAGGACATTACCTTTCGCAGCCTTTCCCGGGGACTTATTATTTCAGTTATTCTGACACCAAAGTTTTCATTAACCACAACCACTTCCCCTCTGGCCACCAAAGTACCGTTAACCATGACCTCAACGGGCTCGTCAATTACCGCTGACAGTTCAACAATAGACCCGGGGGTAAAGGTTAACACATCCTTGATCTGCCTGCGGGTCCGCCCTAAAATCACGGAAACCTTTAGCGGAATGTCCATTAACATTTCCAGTTTACTCTGGTCTATTTCTACCTTGCCCCCTGCGGTGGCACCTGCGAACCTTTCACGGCCAAATCCGTTCCAGCTTTCCTGATCCCCGCCACTATAATCCAGCTCAACCTCAGGAACAGAAGGCGCAGCTACCTCGATCAGGGGCTCAGGCTCTGGTAACGGCTCCTCTGATTGCCTGATAACTGCCGCCTCACTATGCCCCGGCCCAATGCCAAGGAGATTGCTCAGTAATAACGATGCTTCTTCCCGGGCCGTTTCCAGGCTCATGATTTGCATAATCTCGGTGTCCAGTAAATCTCCCATGGACATATTAAATGAAACAACCACCACCGGGTCTGCGGCCGGCAGGCGGAACGACTCCGCATCGTCGGCTTGTACTACTACTGACCGGGGCGGTGAAATATTAACCGCTCGCCCGAACATAGTGGCCAGAGAAGTTGACGCTGTGCCGATCATCTGGTTCATGGCCTCGGATGCGGCACTCAACTCCATCTCCGTAACATCTCCGTCAGTTTGGCTGCCATCGCCCCCCATCATCAGGTTGGCCATGCGCATGGCATCCTGAAGATGCATGATCAAAACATTAAAGCCCTGAATGCCTGACCTGAATTCCACCTGGATCACAATAAAGGGGATGTCAAAGCTGCTAAAAAGTTCTTGCTGCATACAAGTCCTGATTTTGGGGCTGGTTATGTTTACCCGTTTACCCAGCAGTTCGGAAAGGGTCGTTGAAGCTGCGCCCATAGATATGTTCCCAATTTCCCCCAACGCATCCATTTCTTCCAGGGAAAGATCCCTTATGCCCGGGCTATCTGCTGGCTCATCATTATTTAAACTCCCACTGGCAGCATTTAATAGAGCATCAATTTCTGCCTGGTTCAATAGGTTACGATCATTCATTATCCTGATCCCCCTCAATTAGGGAAATTACTTGTACTGCCCTGTGGTTTCCCAGACTGCCGGCCTGCACCCCAAATTTAAGCAGGCCGTTTACATACATCTCCATGTCCTGATCCATCTGCTTGTTTAGAACCAGCACATTACCCTTTTGGATCTCCAGCATTTCCCGAACAGTGAGTTCCGACACGCCTAAAACAACTTCCAGATCAATCTCCGACTGTCCCAGCCAGTGCTTTAATAAGCTTAAGTCCTCTTTTTTGGCAGTTCCTGCCTTGCGGATATATTGTTGCCGGACCGAAAGCCGGGAGATAACCGGGTCCAGGACTATATAGGGCAGGCAAAGATTAAGCATACCTTCCACTTCATCGTTTATGTGGGCAATAAATGTAATCAGGGCCACAACCTCGTTGGGAGAATACAGTTGCTGCAGGCGCGGATTAGTCTCCATACTTTGGATCCGGGGCGTGAATGCCAAAACTTCATTCCAGGCCTGGGGCATGCTTTCCAGAATTTTGGCGTTGATTTTTTTGGCCACGATCAGTTCAATGTCTGTTAATTCCCTGAGCTTTTCTGATGCCGTGCCCGGTCCTCCAAACAATAAATCAATTACAGGAAAAATAAATTGGGGGCTGGTTTCCAGGATTACTGAGCCTTCCAGAGGATCCATGGCAAAAATAGATAATACGGTGGGGCTGGGTATAGACAAGGTAAATTCTTCATAAATCATCTGCCCCACGGAGCCTACCTCTATGGTAATATTGGTCCGCAAATATCCGGACAAGAAACTGGACAGCAACCGGGCATATTGTTGACTTACCATGTCCAGGGTACGCAGGTGCTCCTTGGTGAACTTGTTGGGCCGCCGAAAGTCATACAGTTTTGTGCCTGGCTGTTTCTGTTTTATCTTATCGACGTTAACGGAACCGGAAGTCATGGCCTCCAGTAAAGAGTCAATTTCTGATTGAGACAAAACTTCCTGCATAACTTTCACCCACTTTTTTACATGTTTGCTCGATTATCGCGCCAGCACCCTTTCAATAGCCTGGAGAATGCGCTCATGCTGAAATGGCTTGACAATAAAGTCCTTGGCCCCGGCCTGAATGGCTTCCATAACCATGGATTGCTGACCCATGGCGCTGCACATGATTATCCGGGCCTCCGGATCCATCTGGCGAATAGCCTTAACACCTTCAATGCCATCCATTTCAGGCATGGTTATGTCCATGGTAACCAGGTCCGGCTTTAGCTTCTCATAAAGGTTTACCGCCACTTTACCATTTTCTGCCTCACCAACAACATTATAACCTTCTTTGGTCAGGATGTTTTTAATCATCATCCGCATAAAGGCAGCGTCGTCTACCACAAGAATGTTCTTACTCACCGGGTAATTCCCTCCCCACTTTGGCAATGATATTTTAAAAAACTTTTCTTTTTTAGAGAGCCAGGGCGGAAAAAAGCCTCTCGATGGCCTCATGTTCGGCCAACAGAAAGAAGTGGCCTTTTACAGCCAGGGTGTCCTGTAAAAGCCGGGTTTCTATTACCAGCACCTGATCTTCAATTTTACCCGTTGCCACCAACAGGGAAGACAAAACAGCCCCCAGCATGTCAAAGGCGAATATGGGTACCGTTGTGGCAACACTAAGGCCGGTCATTCCAGCTATGGCGTTAATAAAGGATCCGGTGAGAATATTTCCCACCTCCATTACCGCTGACTGGCCCATTTCATTTAACTCATGGGATGTGCCTGACTCCTGCCCCATCAACATATCCACTAAATTAAAGGTACTTTCCCTGTTAAAGATAAACATGATCAGACCTGATATTTCACCGGTAATCTTCAGGCTTACAAAGGCTATCTGCTCTTCATACCCCCCCACCAGATCGACAATTCCTTCAAAAGGATAAAAGCCGGAGCGTGGCACAGACATATCAATCCTGCGGTTTGTCAGCTCCGCCAGGGATGTAACGGCGTGGCCCAGGCCAATATTACTGATTTCCCGCAGGGTATCAAGCTGAAAGTCAGACATTTGCCGGTCGTCAATCAACTGAATCATCCTTTCCTCAGAAGGTTGCTTTCTGGTAAAAACAAGGCGATAGTTTTTGGTAACCCATGTTCTGGTAATCAAAGATCATTTCACTGCCACCAATGAATAATATCCCGCCCGGGGCCATGGCCCGGGAAAATTTTTGGTTAAGCCGGTCCTGGGCCTCCCGGGTAAAATAAATTGTTACATTGCGGCACAGGATCAAATCATAGCCTGCGCCAAATGAATCGGTAAGCAGATCATGCTGGCGAAAATTTATCCACTTCCTGATTTTTTCTTTAAGAATATATGATTCCACTGCAAAAACCCCATAGAATAGCCAAAATTAGTTCCTGTTACAGCAGGATAAATAAGGGTAAATATCGAAGTATACTATAGATTACAAAAGATATCTGATGATAAATAAACAA
>JBFMEU010000007.1:0-58967 GCA_040753155.1 Bacillota bacterium | reverse complement strand
TCCAAGCCGGGTACGTGGGTTCGATTCCCATCACCCGCTCCATTATTGTCCCAGTAGCTCAGCTGGATAGAGCAACGGACTTCTAATCCGTAGGCCGGGGGTTCGAATCCCTCCTGGGACGCCAGTATTCAAAAGGCTTCTAGCGATTATGCTAGAAGCCTTTTTCTGTGAAAGGGGAACAAAAAGGGAACAAAATTATCTACTGATATGCAGCCTCTTTCGTATCTTAAAAACGCGTTTTTTGCTGCCCGGCTGGCTGTTATCTTCTGTTCTCAGCCGTTCTTTGATTATATCGTCCATCTCTGTTTTTATGTCCACTCGTAGATGTTGATAGATACTTTTCAATGTCTTGATGTCATGGCCCAGCCGACCGGCTGCGTAATGATCGAGGATGCCTTGATTGTACATCCAGGTGGCGTGGTAGTGGCGCAAGTCATGAAAGCGGGCCGGTGGCAACCCTTTATCGTCGATTAGCTCACCAAAGTATGTACTGTAACTGTCGGGCCGCATCAAGAAAACCCTTTCTTGTATCTCTTTCAATTCCGCTAAAAACTCCTTCTTTTTCTCCTCCGGTACTTCTGTAATCGACTTGCTGTTATACTTACGCAGCAGGGCCTTGGTTGCCTTTTTAAAGGCCAGCTTGAACGACTTTCTTTCCTTGCTTTTAGTTTTTAGTTTTTTGTCATTTCCGGATTCAAGTAATTCTAATTTGTACTTTCTTAACAAGGCCATTAAAGATTGGGGAACAATTATGGTTCGTATGCCATTATCCGATTTGGGTTTTTTGTCTCTATAACCTTTCTCGGAAATAGCCATGTTTTCGTCAATTCTTATAGTGCCCGTTTTCCAGTTGATATCGTCCCATTTGAGAGCAAATATCTCGCCCAGCCGTAATCCGCACCAAGCGCTTAAAAGCACTATAGGCTCATCTCGTGTCCCTTTCACGGCATCATGGATCTGCTGGAATTCTGTATCCGAAAGAACGTAGGGCGTATATTTTTCAGCCTTTGGTACGTCAATATCTCTGCAGGGACTTTTTAGCTTGAGAGCGTCACGAAGCATTTCGCGCAAAACAAGTATGTGTTTTCTAACTGTGGTTGACGATAAGTATTTAAGCTTATCGTTTATATAGTGTTTTATGTGCAATTCTTTGATTTGGCCTAGTTTGAAGGCGCCAAAAGCTGGCTTAAAATGTTTTTCCACGTATAACTTATAGCTTAGATAAGTAGACGGAGACAGCCGGTTTTGATTTAACTCCATCCACTTGTCAAACCATGCGGAAGCCCGCATATTGTCCATGTTTGTATATGTACGCTCTTCAATTTCCCGCTCTAAATCTCTAGCCCAATTTTTTGCCTCTTTCTCTGTATCAAATGTCTTTCTTTTCTTATCTTGCTTTCCATTGGCGTCCCTGCCAACAAATACTGTAGCCTGAAACCGTCCATTAGGAAGTTTTTTAATGCTAGCCAAGACTATCACCTCACCTGGAATTTTACAAATACAGCTTTGCCTATAATGTAGAATCCTTTCTTATCTTTATTTGAAAATACCTTATGTGGAATGTTAGGATTCTCTGAGTGCAACATTACAGCTTTGTCTAATAAGTACAACCTCTTTAGTGTTATAACTCCATCCATCACTACAGCTGCTACCTCTCCATCCTCCACCCAAGCCTGCTTACGTATGTAGGCATAATCCCCGATATGAATCCTGGCGTTAATCATGCTTTCGTCTTGTACAACTAAGCAGAGATCTACGTCGTCTTCAATTGGAACAGCCGTGTAGTCATCAGGTTTACCGTTATTGTAATTAGTAGTCTTGAAAAACGGGATTGTTTTCGTTTTTGGGGCCTGTCCATCAAGCCATTTGTCGACGTCATACCCCATTAACCAACCTGGGTTAACTCGGAAATGCTTTGCCAGTAACTCAATTGTATTCCTTTTGGGTTCCATTTTTGCGTTTATGTATTTTGAAATCGTTCCAGGAGTAAGAAAAACTGCCTCAGCTAACGTATATGTATTTTCGTTTGAGTCATCCATTAGCTGCTTTAGTCTTTCAGCGAAAATTAAAATATCAAATGTAGTCTCTGTCAAATCAATCACCCCACACCTATTTCCCTTGTATTTGTTATTATAAATCTAAATGTTTCCCTGTGCAACAAAGAATATACGCTATATCTAAAATTTATTTCGCCAGGTATTGACAAAGTTTAGTTTTTTATGTACCATCAACCTATGAATATTTCCTCACGAAATAGGGGGTGTGAAAGTGAAGAAAGCAAGAAAGCGTTATCATGAATTAAAAGCTCTGAAGGGGAAGATGCGCAGCGAAGGACAAACAACTAAAACAATGGCTGAATTCTTAGGTATAGCCCCAAATACTTTCAGTCTCAAAATTAACGGCATTTCCGAATTCACGTGTTCAGAAATAGGCGAAGTGTGTAAGATACTAAGCATTGAGCCAAAGAGCATAGTGGAATATTTTTTTCCCTCAATGTTTCGTGACGAAACAAGAAAGGCCAAAGGAGCTTAATTGAAAAGTGAGGTGAAAAACTTGGAAAAAGACGTTTTAATCATCAAGCGTGAAGCGCCACTGGATATCAGCGGTTGGAAACCCATAGCAGTTTCAGCTGATACATACCAGAGTATTAAGACATTAGCAGAAGAAACCAACCTGTCTATCAGTAAAATTGCCTGCTTGCTGATTGAATTTGCGATTGAGCGAGTAGTCATTGAAAAGTGAGGTGGAAACTAAAATGGCCAAATTCCTTGACAACCTTCGCGCCTGCTGCAGGACGTGGATACGACCCCAAGAGTGGGAGGCAGGCAATGAAACTAACTGATGAGGCAATTAGGGTCGCACTCCGGGGCCGGCGTCGGTGGCGCTGGTACCGCTGCCGGCCGCTGCAGGTCCTGATGTTAATAGTGGGAGCAGCTGCACTGGCAATACCGTGGCTGCCATTTGTAAGTGCAGCGCTAAATTACGATTAATCAACGCTGTATTTAATGTTATGAAAATAGTTATTTAAGGAGGTGAAAAAATTGCCGGAGAAAATCAACGTGCTTGAGCTGGCCCGGGGAGCCATCCAGGAGCAGATTAACAACGAGGTGGGCAGAATCCTGGAAAACCTCATGGACCCTAACACCGACGTTAAAACCAAACGCAAGCTGACAGTGACGCTGGAATTCAAGCCTGACGAAAACCGCGATACCGTTGACTGCACGGCTCAGGCCAAGGCCACACTTGCACCGGTTAAGCCCATCCAGACCGTGCTCATCATGGATACCGACCACCTGGGCCGCCCGGTTGCCGCTGAGCTGAACAAAGACAGGGGCAGCGCCCTAGCCCCGCATGAGAAAGAGTTGAAACTGGTTAAAAGCGTATAGTAATTTCCTTCTGATACTGGGAAAGGAGGACCTGATGAAGAAAAGCGCAGGGCGCAAGCTCCGCAGAAATGAGGCGCGCGCCAACCGCCGGGATGTAAGCAGGAAGCTACAGAAACTGGATGCAAACAGATTCAAACCCCATAACAGGGTTAAGGAGAGTGAAAAAGCTTGTCAATGACCAAAGAGGTTTTGGAATATTTACTGAAGCTTGTTGAAATTGAAACCATGGAGCATGACGGTCTTATTTATTCCAACAAAATGCTCCACAGAATCCCTGAGCCGTCCCCCAAAGTATTCGGAACCAGATCACTGGCCAGCATTGTTGAACTGATTAACCAAGAACATGACCACCAGCGGCTGGGCAACCTTATCATCCATGTGGACGAGCCTACCGAGATATGTGTTTTCTCCACCTTGCGAGATGACCTGGGCCGGTTTCAGATTTACTCCGCCGTGGCACAGTTGCCGGATCGAAAATTAGGCGCTTACGTGGACCTGGAAGAAATGATTATCCGGTTAAAATCCACCTTCGTGCAAACAGAAACACGGGACAAACTCATACACATACTCGGCAATACCAAGGAAGAAGCAGTTAAGACGTCCAGCGATGACGGGATAAGCCAAACGGTTGCCGCTAAGACCGGGATTGCCACGGTAAGCAACGTGACACTGCCGCCGATTATCAAACTGGCCCCCTACCGGACATTCGTTGAGGTCGAACAACCTGAGGGAGAATTCCTGTTAAGACTACAAAACGGCCCCAGGGCAGCCCTGTTTGAAGCGGATGGCGGGGCGTAGAAGATCCAGGCCAGGAAGAACATCAAGAACTACTTCCTGGATGAGCTGGAGGACCTGGTGCTTGTAGGCAAAGTCATAATCACTGAGTAGAAAAAGACGCCCTGGCCATCCCACGGCCAGGGCCCGAAAAACAAAACACCACTTTAATTTTACAGGAGGACCCCAAAAATGAAAATAACTGTTGACGTGAATATAAACGCCCCCGGGCTGACGGCCGCAATTATCACACTATCATCTGCCCTGCGAACCGTAACATCCCCCTCCCCTGTAATGCGCACCGCTGAACTGGTGCAAGATTGCTGCAAGTTCAAGTCTGAATTCCGTTTCCCACTTAAAGAGGCCGTGGCCGAACCCGAAAAGGAAGATCCCAAACCTGAACCCACACCAGAGCCAGAGCCGGAACCCACACCAACCCCTGAACCTGCTCCGGAGCCCGAAGAAGCGCCAGAGCCGGCCCCCACTGTAACGCGGGAGCAGGTCCGGGCCAGGCTGACAGCCCTGTCCCAGGACGGTAAGCAGGCCCAGGTTAAAGAGCTGATTACCAGCTTCGGGGCCAAGAAGCTGACCGATATACCAGCAGATAAGTTTGCTGACGTGCTGGCGGCAGCGGGGGAGCTTTAAGATGGCTGAACATGCAATCCTTTCGGCTTCGGGGGCATCACGCTGGTTGGCGTGTACCCCCAGCGCCCAACTGGAGCAGCAGTTCCAGGATCAGCAAAGTGATTATGCTGCTGAGGGCTCATTCGCACACGCCCTGGCCGATCTGAAACTTTCCCGGGCGGTGGCTAACACCACTAAGCCCAGTGTGTTTAAGAGGAAATTGGCGGCTTTGAGGAACGAGACCCTATACTCCACAGGCCTGGAAGAATACGTGGACCAGTATGTCGCCCAGGTGTCAGAACGGTATCTAGCCTGTGTGGGTAAATGTCCGGATACCCTGGCCCTGCTGGAACAGCGGTTAGACTTCTCTGATTGGGTGCCTGGGGGCTTCGGTACCGGTGACGTCGTTATCATCAGTGACGATGTGATTGAGGTAATTGATCTTAAGTACGGTAAGGGGGTGCCGGTGTCAGCCGAGGGCAACCCGCAGATCAGGCTCTACGGCCTGGGAGCCATTAAAACTTATGAAATGCTGTATAACTTCACCCGGGTCAGGATGACGATTATTCAGCCAAGGTTAGACAGCATATCAACTGAGGAAATGACAGTAAACGAGCTTCTGACTTGGGCAGAGGAGCACATCAAGCCCAGGGCAGCGCTGGCCATAGCTGGTGAGGGTGAGTTTGCAGCAGGGGAGCACTGCCGGTTCTGCAAGGCCAGGGCAACATGTAGGGCCAGAGCTGACCACAACCTGGAGCTGGCCAAGTACGACTTCCAGGAATCCTTCCTGTTGAGCCATGACGAGATCGCCAACGTGCTAGCCAGGGCTGAGGAACTGGCCAAGTGGGCCAATGACGTGCAGGAGTACGCACTTGACCAGGCCACCAACCACGGGGTTAAGTTCCCGGGCTGGAAGTTGGTTGAAGGTAGGAGTAACAGGAAGTACGCCGACGAGGCTAAAGTGGGAACTGCTCTTACTGAAGCAGGTTATACAGATTCCGTTATTTACACTAGGTCGCTGTTGGGCATCACGGGTATGGAAAAAATGCTGGGCAAGAAACGTTTTGCCGAACTGCTCAACGGGTTAATCGTAAAACCTGCCGGTAAACCTACCCTGGTACTGGAAAGCGACAAACGAACGGAGATAAGTTCAGCGGATGATGCAAAAGCGGATTTCAGTGAAGCAGTAAGCAGTTAAAACACTAAAACTGTTATAAGGAGAAATGCCCAATGAGTGAGCAAAAAACAAAAGTTGTAACCGGAAAAATAAGAATGTCCTATGCCTATCTTTTTACACCGCGGGAACCTGAAAACGCAGGCGAAAAACCTAAATACAGCCTTAGCGTACTTATCCCGAAATCAGACGTCGCAACTCTGAAAAAAATCAAAGCCGCCGTTGATGCTGCTCGGGAAGAGGGCAAGTCCAGCAAGTGGGGCGGAAAGATTCCCTCCGGTTTGAAGTTGCCTTTGCGTGACGGTGATGAGGAAAGGCCCGACAGCCCAGAGTATGCCGGTCATTACTTTTTCAATGCCAACAGCGTTAATAAACCCGGCATCGTTGACAAAGACCTTAACCCGATATTGGACCAGACGGAAGTTTATTCCGGATGTTATGGCCGGGTATCGGTGAACTTCTATCCATACAACCACCCAAAAGGCGGCAAAGGTGTGGCCGCAGGACTCAACAACGTACAGAAGTTGGCTGACGGTGAACCGTTAGGAGGCGCACGCACAAATCCGGAGGATGACTTTGATTCAATGGATGATGAGGGTGGAGACGATTTCCTGAGCTAAAACCACCAAGTGAATAAGGCAGGTAGTTAATTACTACCTGCCTTGCTATACAGAGGGAGTGTGAAGTTAATGCTGGATTGGGAATTAGCTGAAAAGCACTTAGAACAATGTGAAAAGGCTTATACGGAAATATGTAACTGTAGCTACTTTGCTCTAACGATGGTTATCAGGCCGCTCAGGAATAGGTTTAACAGCGGTGAGAGAACAGAAGCACTTTATAACGAGATCATGAGAATCGCACTGTAATGAGGACTAAAGTTGTTCACTACAAACGGGCTAAATACGACATTTACATTGGCAGACCTTCAAAATGGGGAAACCCCTTCAGCAGCGGCACCCGGGAGCAGAACATAAAAAGATACGCTGAATGGATTTTAACACAGCCGGATTTAATGAAAGCCCTGCCGGAGTTAAAAGGAAAAGTGCTCGGGTGCTGGTGCAAGCCAGAAGCCTGTCATGGGGATGTTTTAGCAAAATTAGCAGATGGGGTGGGAAACGTGGGTAGTTGGTTCGGGAAAGGCTGTGCATTCCAAGCCTGTCAATTTGAAGGTTGGGATACTGAACATGAGCGTGAGGAAGATCGCTCTTCACCCGTACTTGTGTTTTGTAACCACGGCGGAAATCCAAATGATACTGAAGGCAATTGCTGTGAAAAACTGTGCCCTTTAACCATAAAGCCGACAATAAAACAAATCGTCCAGGTGTCCTTCGCTGGAAACCTGTCTTACCTATACGACTTCTTCACAGACCTCGACCTCCAGGAAGGTGACCCAGTAGTCTGCGATACGGTCCGGGGCTACAGCGTGGGTAAGGCGGTTGGATTTGTGGAGACCAGCACCAAGGCGACTAACTGGATAGTCCAAAAGGTTGACGTTGAGGGCCACCGGGCCAGGATGAAAGAGCGCCGGGCAGCCAAAGAACTAGAAGAATTGCTGGGGTGATTATAATTGACACCACAAGAATTCATGGAAAAACAACAATACCCATATGAAATTAAAATACAACATGCCAAGGCCGTAGCAAAGGAGTTTTACGAAAAGCTGGGCGGTAAAGTGTTCTGCAGCGTTGGGGGCCCGGACAGCATCACACTACTATCATTCCTTCGCAAATACGTCAACGCTAACATCGTTGGGGTGGCAGTTTCGGCACTGGAGGACAGAAGCATCCAACGAGTACACAGGCAGCTTAACAACATGTTTTTAGTAAAACCGACCAAAACAAAAACACAGGTAATTAAAGAGTTTGGGTACCCGGTTATCTCTAAGGATAAAGCCGCCAAAATTGAGCTAATCCAAAACCCAACTGAAAAAAATGCCACCGTCAGACACGCGATAGTAACTGGTCAGACGGGGGAGCAAGGTGGGTATAAGTATTCACAGTACATGAAGCTGCCTGCAAAATGGCAAAAGCTTTTCATAGAACAGGACGCCCCATTTAGGGTTAGTGCCAAATGTTGTTATTACATGAAAGAAAAGCCTTGTAACCAGTATGCTCGGGAGAATAAATCATACGTTTACATGGGGTTAATGGCCTCTGAGGGAGGGCGCAGAGAAAAAGCTCTAATGGCGCACGGTTGCAATTACTATGGCAAGACGGTCACCAGGAGTTGCCCTTTTGCGATATTTAGCAAGACTGATTTACTGCGGCTGGCCATTGAACTGGAGGTACCAGTACCGGAAATATACGGCGAGATCATCGAGTTACCGGACGGAACACTGGACACCACCAGAGCCAAACGTACTGGGTGTACGATGTGTGGGTTCGGTATCCACATTGAGAAAAGGCCGCACAGGTTTGACAGGCTCAGGGAGGACAGCCCCAGGGAATGGGCTTTTTGGATGTACAAGATGGGGTGGGGAAAAGTCCTTGATTATATCGGCGTAGGTTGGGAAGATTACCCAACTTAAGTTGAGGAGGGGACTGGCTATGCCAAGAAGGAAGCCAAAGCGACTTTGCGTGAGACTTGAAGAACACGCACATATGCGGTGGAGAGAACGAACGGGGCGGCCTGTGGGAAAACTAGAAGGGTTACTGACAGTCCTGCTCACCGAACAGTTAGGTGTAGGGCTACAGGTACGGCACGGCAGGGCTGTCATGTACCTGGATAAAGATAGACTGGACATACCGTGTAACCTGGAAGCCCACCTAGACCCGCCGAACCTGCACAATGTTTGGCGAGTTATAACATTTAAGCCAAGTAAGTGTAAAGGCGCGTGATTGTATGAACAACGTAACCTGGGCTGAGAGACGGGAGCCCGAGCCATATATCAGGTTCTGCAGACGTTACATTGCCGCAAACTCAGGCGCTGTAAAAAAATTACCCAAACACATTGATATAGGTATCACTAATGACGGTGTTATACTCATCCGTTCAGGTGACACATACACCATCAGTACCTACGACACAGGTAGAAAGAGCAAGCGGGGGCGCATCGGTGGCAGCGCGCTCCACCGACAGCTAATTGAGGCTGGTGCTTTAATGTGATTATAAACTGGTTTATAACAAAATACAGAGAGTTTGGGAAGGGTATTACCAGGACGAAGAGCGGACAAAACGCCGCCCAAAACAGAAAGCAAAGGGGGTGAAGTTGATTGCTCAAGGTTAAAGAAAAGCATAAAAGGTGCGTTGTTTGTAACAAAAAAGGATCTGTAATTTCAACCACACCTTTTGATAAATCTACCTTAGGAAGAGTATCTAAATGACCATCTTATCAGTTGACATAGAGACATATTCCAGTGTAGACCTCAAATCCTCCGGGGTCTACGTCTATACTGAAGCCCCGGACTTTGAAATATTGCTCTTCGGGTACGCCTTTGATGATGATTCAGTCCATGTTGTAGACCTGGCCAGCGGAAAGGCTCTCCCGGCTCAGGTTTTCCAGGCACTGACTGACCCGGCAATAATTAAGACCGCCTTTAACGCCGCCTTTGAGAGAACCTGTATAGCAAAGCATTTCAAACTACCGATGCCGCCAGAAACATGGCGCTGCACTCAGGTTCACGCCTTGACCCTGGGCCTGCCCATCCATCTGGAAGGCGTGGCTCAGGCCATGAGGCTGAACGTGCAAAAGGATACTGCCGGTAAGAACCTAATCCGCTACTTCTGTATGCCGTGCAAACCGACCAAGACCAATGGCATGAGAACCCGGAACCTGCCAGAACACGCCCCGGAGAAATGGGCACAATTTATTGAGTATTGCCGGCAGGATGTGGTAGTGGAACGTGACGTCCGTAAGACTCTGGAGCGGTTCCCGGTGCTACCGGTAGAGCAGCGGCTCTGGTGCCTGGACCAGAAAATCAATGACACCGGGGTCAGGGTCAATCCGGTCCTGGTGGCCAACGCAATAGCCTGTGACAACCAATACCAGGAGAGGTTGACAGAAGAGGCGGCCAAACTGACCGGGTTGGATAACCCCAACAGTGTGTCCCAGCTCAAAGCCTGGCTGCAGGAGGCTGAAGGCTTGGAGGTCGAGAGTCTTAACAAGGCTACAGTGCCAGAGCTCATCAAACAGGCTGAAAGTGACGTGACAAAGAGGGTGTTGGAGCTCCGCCAGGAAATGGCCAAAACCTCAATTAAAAAATACATGGCCATGGATAGGACCAGGTGCCGGGATGACCGGGCAAGGGGGCTGCTGCAATTCTATGGAGCAAACAGGACCGGAAGATGGGCAGGCCGATTAGTCCAGGTCCAGAACCTCCCGCAGAACAAACTACCAGACCTTGACCTGGCCCGGCAACTGCTGATTGCCGGAGACTGTGAAACCTTGGAATTGCTCTTTGAATCAGTCCCGGTGGTGCTCTCCCAGCTTATCAGGACGGCATTCATCCCGGCTGACGGCCACCGGTTCATAGTGGCAGACTTCAGTGCAATTGAGGCCCGGGTAATAGCCTGGCTGGCCGGGGAGAAGTGGCGGATGGAAGTATTCCGGACCCACGGGAAAATATATGAGGCCTCGGCGGCAGCTATGTTTAGGGTACCAATTGAGACGATAACCAAGGGCAACCCGCTCCGGCAGAAAGGGAAAATATCAGAATTGGCTTTGGGTTATGGAGGCGCAGTTGGTGCCCTGGTGGCCATGGGTGCGTTGAAGATGGGCCTGGAGGAAGCAGAATTGCCTGACTTGGTTAAGTTGTGGCGGCAGAGCAATCCAAACATAACTAAACTGTGGTGGGATGTCGAAAAGGCAGCGTTTACGGCTGTTAGGGAAAAGCAAACTGTTCAAATGCAATATGGGCTAACCTTCTCATATGAATCCGGGATAATGTTCATCCGGTTACCCAGCGGTAGAAGGCTGGCATATGTCCGGCCCAAGTTGGAAAACGATGACCGTTTTAATAAGCCTAAACTGACATATGAGGGAACCGATCAGAAGACAAAGCAGTGGGGTCGAACTGACACATATGGGCCAAAATTGGTGGAAAATATAATCCAGGCAATATCCCGGGACTGTCTGGCAGAAGCCCTGCTCAGGGTGGCCGCAGCCGGATATAAGGCAGTAATGCACGTCCATGATGAGGCCGTACTGGAAGAGCCGTATGGCCGGGGCAGCCTGGAGGATGTTTGCAAAATAATGAGTCAACCGATTAAATGGGCTCCGGGGCTGCCGTTGGGAGCGGACGGCTTCGAGGGGGTGTACTACAAAAAAGATGATTGAGGATTATAACCGCTTCATTGAAAACAAACGCCAGATTATTGCCTCCTGTGGGTTTTCAGTTACCCAGGATTCACTTAACCCAACATTGTTTGATTTTCAAAAAGATATTGTCAGATGGGCTTTAAAACGTGGACGGGCAGCAATATTTGCCGGCACAGGCCTGGGTAAAAGCCGGATGCAAGTTGAGTGGAGCCAGAAAATACACGAGCTGTCCGGTGGGGACGTGCTAATACTGGCCCCACTGGCGGTAGCACCTCAAACGGTGCAAGAAGGGGCGGCTCTGGGTTATAATGTCCACCTGTGCCGGAGCCAGGACGATGTAAAGCCCGGAGTAAACATCACTAACTATGAAATGCTACATCACTTTGAGCCGGTCCTTTTTGCCGGGGTGGTGCTGGATGAATCGTCAATACTTAAATCCTTCACCGGCAAGATCAGAAACGAGCTGATTGACTCCTTTAAATACACCTCTTACAAACTGGCCTGCACAGCAACGCCGGCACCCAACGATTACATGGAAATAGGCAACCACTCAGAATTTTTAGGTGTGATGGACCGAACGGAAATGCTCTCAATGTACTTTGTCCATGATGGCAGCGATACCCGCAAATGGAGATTAAAGGGTCATGCAGAGGATGAGTTCTGGGCCTGGGTTGCATCCTGGGCCGTGGTACTGGAAAAGCCCTCAGACCTGGGATATGAGGATGGTGACTACACCCTGCCACCGCTGAACGTACATGAAATAGTTGTCCCGTCACCGGTCAAAAGGGAAACCAAAACCCTGACAGAGCGCCGGGAGGCAAGGAAAGAAAGCATTGAGGACCGGGTAAAGGCCTGTGCCGACATAATCAACCAATCAGATGATCACTGGCTGGTATGGTGTGACCTTAACCGGGAAAGTGAGTTATTGACCCAGGCCATAAACGGAGCGGTTGAGGTCAGGGGCAGCCATAAGTCAACGTACAAAGAACAGACCTTACTATCCTTCGCCCGGGGCGGCACCCGGATCATGGTCAGCAAGCCCAAAATATGCGGATTCGGTATGAACTTTCAGGTTTGTAACAAGGTTGCCTTTGTGGGGTTAAGTGATAGCTTTGAGGCCATATACCAGGCCATACGCCGATGCTGGCGGTTTGGGCAAAAAAGGCCGGTGGATGTCTACATCATCACGGCGGAGAATGAAGGCCCCGTGGTTGAGAACATCAAGCGGAAAGAACAAGACTTCCGGAACATGGTTGATGAGATGGTTAAATACACCCAGGCGATATTGTCAGAATCCATAAGGGCCACCGAGCGGGATGTCACAGAGTACGTCCCGGAAAGACCTCTCATCATCCCCGGGTGGCTAAGGAGTGAGCACATTGCAAGTTAAGGCCGTAGACCAAGTTGTAACTGAAGAATACGCACTTTACCAGGGTGATTGTGTGGAGATAACACGGGGGCTACCGGATGACAGTATCCACTACTCAATATTCAGCCCTCCCTTTTTAAGCCTTTACACCTACAGCAACAGTGAGAGGGACCTGGGCAACTCCCGGGGAGACGATGAGTTTTACCAGCACTTTCAATTCCTAATCCGTGAGCTTTACCGGGTCACCATACCTGGTCGGCTGGTTAGTTTTCACTGCATGGATATCCCGGCCATGAAATCAAGAGACGGGTATATAGGCTTAAAGGATTTCCCCGGGGATCTGCTCAGGATGTTCTTAAAATACGGCTTTATCTACCACTCAAAGGCAACTATCTGGAAAGATCCTCTGGTGGAGGCCATCAGGACCAAGGCCCTGGGCCTCATGCACAAGCAAGTAACCAAGGATTCAGCCATGTGCAGACAGGGGTTGCCGGATTACCTGATTACTGTTCGCAAACCGGGGGATAACCCTGAGCCGATTTCCAGGCCTGATGGATTCACTGAATTTATCGGTGAGAACGAGCCAGAAGCCCCGAAAATAGAGCCAACTCTCAAAGATAGCCGCAAACATAAAAAAATATCCATGACTAAGGTTGATCCAGTTTATTCGCACCAGGTTTGGAGACGGTATGCCTCCCCGGTATGGCTGGATATCCGGCAATCCAATACCCTGCAGTTTAAGTCAGCCCGGGAGGAAAAAGACGAACGGCACATCTGCCCACTACAACTGGATGTAATTGCCCGAGGGGTTGAACTCTGGTCCAATCCTGGGGATATAGTGTTTTCGCCCTTCGCCGGTATCTGCTCAGAGGGGTATCAAGCGGTCAAGATGGGGCGCCGGTTTGTGGGCATCGAACTTAAAGGCAGTTACTTCAAGGTCGGGGCCGCAAATCTGCGGATGGTGGTAAATGATCTCAATGAACTAAATGAGCTGTTGGGTTAAGGAGGGCCAAATGGGAGCAACTGTATACCTTGCCGGTAAAATGACCGGCCTGACGCGTGAAGAGATGAACGCTTGGCGGAAGTTAGCGGAGAATATACTAGCTGAACATGGGTTTAAGGTGTTTAACCCGGTAAACTCACCACTGCAAAAATACCCGTCCAACAGGGAAATCAGAGATAACAACAGGTACCAAATTGATAACAGTGACCTCCTGCTTGCTGAAATTGATCACGAACAGCCGAGCATTAACACCCTGGCGGAAATAATCTATGCCGGCGTCAAAAATAAGCCCGTTATAGTGTGGGGTAAAAACTATAGGCTGATTGAGCAGCCCTGGATATGGGAGAGCATAACGGTCCAGTTTAAGACGTTGGAAATGGCCATTGACTATATGGTCGATAACTATCAAATCTAGTTTAGGAGGGGCTATAAGTGGATTTAAACAACATCATGAATCTTATGGGCCAGCAGGCCAAGGTGCTGAAAGAGTTGGAGGACCTCATTGCCCACGATGCCAAAGAGGCTGGCAGCCATTCAGTTAATCCGAAGGACCTTGATGTCTTAAAAACTTACGTCTCAACCATGAAAACCGCAGTTGATACGGCCACAACTCTGGCCAAGCACTACAAGGTTGCCGGGGCAACCAGGACTGAACAGCCGGCCCAGGAAGCAAAGCTGGAGATAGGCACGCCGGATGTGAGAGTGGAGTTAGGAGAACTGGGAGAGTTGGTTTCTATGACGGGTTAAGGCGGTGGTAAATCAGTGCCAAGCATTAGGGAGATTATCGTAGATAGTTTTGCTGGTGGTGGAGGGGCCAGCACCGGTATCGAAAGGGCTATCGGACGCTCAATAGACATTGCTATTAATCATGACCCCATAGCAATAGCCATGCACCGGACTAATCACCCAAACACCGAGCATTTCTGTGAAAATGTCTGGGAGGTAGACCCCATAAAAGCAGCTAAAGGTCGCCCGGTGGCCCTGGCATGGTTCAGCCCTGATTGTAAACACTTCTCTAAGGCCAAAGGCGGGAAGCCGGTAGAAAAGCAAATTCGCGGCCTTGCCTGGGTTACAGTTCGGTGGGCGGCTACGGTAAGGCCCAGAGTTATTATTCTGGAGAACGTGGAGGAGTTTAAAACCTGGGGGCCGCTGCTTGAGAATGGAAAACCGGACCCCAAGAAAAAAGGCCGCACATTTCAGTCTTTTGTTAATACTCTCAAGCGACAAGGCTACCAAGTGGATTACCGGGAACTTAGGGCATGTGACTACGGAGCACCGACCATACGCAAAAGACTGTTCCTGGTGGCCCGGTGTGATGGCCGGCCAATAATCTGGCCCAGGCCGACCCACGGCGACCCGGAAAGCGCTGATGTCAAGACCGGTAAACTGAAGCCATGGAGGACCGCAGCGGAGATCATAGACTGGTCCCTGCCGTGCCTAAGTATTTTTGAGCGGAAAAGGCCACTAGCCGAGAACACTATGAGGCGAATTGCCCGGGGGATACAGAAGTTTGTACTGGATAATCCGAGGCCGTTTATTATCAAGGTTAATCATCATGGGGATATATTCCGGGGGCAGGAGATTGACCAGCCAATGCAAACCATCACGGCCAAAAACGGCTGGGGAGTAGTGGCCCCGGTAATAGGCCGGCAGTTTGGCCGGTCAACTGGCCACCAGGTAAATGACCCACTGACAACTATCACATCAAAAAATGAGCATTTACTTGTTAAACCCTTTATCGCCAAGCATTATGGCGGCAACTACACCGGCCCTGGTGGTGATATTAAGGCCCCGCTGCCCACGATAACAACCAAGGACCATAACGCATTGGTAGCAGCATTCCTGACCAAGTACCACGGCGAAACATCCCCGGCAGGAGTACGGGGACAGGTGCCAGATGAACCACTGCGAACCCTAGACACATCAAACCGATTCTCGCTGGTCACCAGTCATCTGATTAAATTCCAGCAGAACAACATAGGGCAGGAGCTACGAGAGCCAATCCATACAATCATGGCCACGGCGGGCGGCCTGCATGTCGACGATGTCCGGGCGTTCTTGCTGAAATATTACTCTACAGGTACCATCGGTCAGGCCTGTGACAAGCCGCTACAGACCGTCACCACCAAGCACCGGTTTGGACTGGTCATGGTTCATGGCCAGGAATACCAGATCGTTGACATCGGCATGAGGATGCTGGACCCTCGCGAACTCTTTGCTGCTCAGAGATTCCCTGAAAGCTATGTTATAGACAGAGATATTGACGGAAACAAATTCTCCAAAGCCCAGCAGGTGGCTTTATGCGGAAACTCAGTGCCGCCAGATTTTGCTGAAAGCCTTATCCGTGCAAATCTACCGGAGTTATGTATTCCAAAGAACAGAGACCGCTTTTCAGTGATGGACCTGGAGGCGCTGCTATTATGAGCAATCCACAGACCAAGTTAAAAATAAAGTACGACGGCGCCCTGACCATAGCCACGGGCAGAAGCCGAAAAGAGGTTGACTGGAAGAACCGGGAAATGCTCTGGTCCCAACTGGTGGACAGGCTTTCCCGGACGACCAGGACCGGTGAGACCTACGAAGAGTACAAGAAAATGACCAGGGCTCAGCAGGGCCAGATTAAGGATATCGGGGGCTTTGTCGGGGGGTCCCTCAAAGGTGGCCGGCGCAAGGCGGATAACGTAGTCTGGCGACAGGTCATAACCCTGGACGCAGACTATGCCAGGGGTGACCTGTGGGCCTCCGTTGAGATGATGTTGGGCTGTGCGTGTGTAATGTACTCCACCCACGCACACAGCCCGTCAGCGCCCCGTTTAAGGTTGGTCATAGTCCTGTCCCGGCCCATCACCCCGGGCGAGTATCCGGCAGTGGCCAGGAGGATTGCGGCAGACCTGAGCATTGACTTCTTCGATGACACCACCTATGAGCCTCACCGTTTGATGTACTGGCCGTCCACGGCTGCCGATGGGGAGTATGTGTTCAAGCACCTGGATGCCCCGTGGCTGGACCCGGATGAGGTCCTGGCCAGGTACGAGGACTGGCGGGACCCGTCATACTGGCCGGAGTCCAGCCGGGCACAGCAAAAGCGGGAAAAGCTGGCCGAAAAGCAAAGCGACCCGCTGACAAAGCCCGGGGTGGTAGGCGCATTCTGTCGCGCATACACAATCCAGGAGGCCATTGAGACGTTCCTGGAGGACGTTTACGGCCAGGCCGGGGAGGGCCGGTATACGTTCCTTCCCGGGTCCACCGCCGGCGGGCTGGTGGTCTATGGCGGCGACACGTTCGCCTACAGCCACCACGGCACGGACCCCATCGGGGGCGAGCTCGTCAATGCATTTGACCTGGTAAGGTTGCATAAATTCAAGGACCTTGATGACGAGGCAGCGCCGGGGACGCCGACAGTAAAACTACCTTCTTATACAGCCATGCTGGAGTTTTGCCAGGAGGACGAGAACGTCAGGAGCACACTGGCCGAGGACATACTATCCCGGGCACAGGAGGACTTCGGCGCTGAAGGTGACTGGAAAAAGCAACTGGAGTTTAGCAAGAAGGGTGAAATAGTTGCCTCTTTGGTCAATCTGGTCCTGATCCTCCGCAATGACCCGAACCTTCAGGGCATAGCTTATAACTCATTTAGGGGTGCAATAGCGCTGCTTGATAAAGTGCCCTGGCGCAGGCCCGAGGACCGAAAAGGGTCCAGTTGGAGTGATTATGATGACGCCGCCTTAAGGGTGTATTTAGAGAAAGTGTACCGGATATACACACCCTCAAAACTCCATGACGCACTAGAAACTGTGAGTGATGAACGGTCTTTTCATCCAATACGTGAATACTTGGGAAGTTTACCGGAATGGGACGGCATCCCGAGGCTGGAGGAAGTCCTGATTGACTACCTGGGCGCTGAGGACTCTGTTTACGTCCGGGCCGTGACCAGGAAGACCCTGGTGGCGGCCGTGGCCAGAGTGATGTGGCCGGGTTGTAAGTTTGACTATATGTTGGTCCTGGTAGGCAAGCAGGGCCTGGGCAAAAGTACCATGTTCACCAGGCTGGCTGGTGACTGGTTTAGTGATTCGCTCAGCATGAACGATATGCGGGATAAAGCGGCAGCGGAAAAACTCCAAGGTTACTGGATTCTGGAGATTGGAGAATTGGCAGGGTTTAAGAAAGCTGAAGTTGAGGTTGTTAAGTCATTCTTAAGCCGGCAAAAAGACGTGTATAGGCCGTCATACGGCCGGCGAACAATTGAATACCCACGTCAGTGCATTCTTGTGGGCAGCACCAATAATGATACTGGTTTCCTTCGAGACACTACCGGTAACAGGCGGTTCTGGCCAGTTAACGTCAGCAGTGTATCCGAGGAAAAAGCATCGTGGACCCTGGACAGTTTTACTGTCAATCAGATATGGGCTGAAGCCCTGCAGGCGTGGAAGGACGGGGAAACCCTGTACCTCGAAGGGGAAGCCGCCGCAGAAGCCCAGGAGCAGCAAAAACTGGCCATGGAAGCGGATGAGCGCATAGGCCCACTAAAAGAATACCTGGATATTTTGCTGCCGGAGGACTGGAATGAAAAAAGCTTAAGTGAGCGGCGGGTGTTCATTCACGGCGGCGACTTCGGCCAGGGCCTTGACGGTACAGTGCAGCGTAACCAGGTTTGTGTGGCTGAAATCTGGTGTGAGCTGTTTGGTAAGGACCTAACAACCATTAAGAGGCATGAAATAGATGAGATACACGGTTTAATGAGGCAGATCGAAGGATGGGAGAAGTACACAAAAAGCAAAAACGGTAAAATCAAATTCAAACTTTATGGGGCTCAAAGAGCTTATATCAGGAGTGGATCAAGGCAATTGCCCAGGTCCGAAACAACAGAAAAACCGACAAGCACAAAAAACAGAAGGTTTACCACGTAGAGGCAAAACCCGCATGGCAAAACTACGATTTTTTAGCGTGATTGCGGGTAGTGCGGGAATCTCAAAATTAATACCCGCACCTATACCCGCACCCCTCAGCCCAGTAAATATAAGGGTTTCCAGGTATTGCGGTATTTGCGGGTTAAAATTCCCTCCTTAGAGGTCGGAAAAAGGTGTGTGGGAAAAATGGGCTAGGAAAAGACACAGAGACCTAAGAGTAGCGGATTAATATCCGCAAATACCGCAAAGCCTTATTTTTCAAGCCCCCAGGGCTGCGGGTATTCAGCGGGTATTGAAAAAACCTATTCCCGCAAACCCGCAGACGGTACTTATGGAAAGAGGTTGTATCCACGGTGAATCATAAAAGGATAGTAAGAGACCCCAACGACTATAGAGATGCTAGCAATATATACCCCTATGACATGAAGGATTGCCCCAGGTTCAGAGGGCGGCCGGTTTCCTGTGATATTGACGGATCCGCCTGTGTCAGTTTTAGGGGTATAGAAAACCACATATTTAGCGGTAGCCGATAGCGGTAGCCGATACCCAAAAAGTAGCCGAGGTTGCCGATTAGCCGAGGTAGCCGAGGTAGCCGAGCACAGGTTGAATTATAGAAAAAGTAGCCGAGGTAGCCAATACACGGCTACCACAGAAAACCAACAACCGCAAGGCTTTAAAGGGTATGTAGCCAAGGTAGCCTATAACTTATAGAGATATATTAAATAAAGAAATAATAGGCACACATACACATGTATATGCCTATGCACGCGCGTATATAGGATTTTTCGGCTACTCGGCTACCGTCGGCTACCGGACACTTTGCGAGGTATGAAACGATGAACGAAACAAGGCTGGAACGCCGACTAAAAAACGAGGTCGAGAGGCGGGGAGGCAAGGCCCTGAAATTAGTTTCCCCAGGTATGCGCGGGGTGCCGGACAGGTTGGTACTGCTTCCTGGGGCACATGTTGTTTTCGTGGAAATGAAAGCTCCGGGGGAAAAACCGACACCCCTGCAAGAAAAAAGAGCTGCTGATCTTCGGGAACTGGGGTTTCAGGTTTATTGCATAGATTCGATTACGACGATTGATGAATTCATCAGGGAGGTGATGCCTAAATGAAGTTCATACCCCACGAGTACCAAACTTACGCCATTCAGAAAATAATTGAGCAGTCGGCGGTCGGTCTCTTTTTGGATATGGGCTTAGGTTAGGGCAAGACAGTTTGTGCCCTGACCGCAGCAGCTGAGCTGCTGCATGACCGGTTTGACGTGGCTAAGGTGTTGGTGATAGCCCCATTGAGAGTGGCGGAGGACACCTGGAGCAGAGAGGCCGAAAAGTGGGATCACCTGAGATACCTGAGAGTGTCCAAGGTTTTAGGGTCTGAGAAAGAACGGATTTCCGGCCTGGCCAAACAGGCAGACATCTATATCATCAATCGCGAAAACACACAATGGTTGATTGAATACTACGGCAAGCACTGGCCTTTTGACATGGTGATAGTGGACGAGCTAAGCAGTTTTAAGTCTCCAAAGGCCAGGCGGTTCAGGTCCCTGCGAAAGGTCCGGCCACTGATAAAACGGATTGCCGGCCTTACCGGTACACCGGCGCCCAACGGACTGATTGACCTCTGGGCCCAGGTCTATCTCCTGGACCAGGGTGAGCGGCTAGGGAAAACGCTGACAGGATATCGGGAGCGGTATTTTCAACCCGGGAAACGGAACGGCCATATTGTTTACGAGTGGAAACCAAGACCCGGGGCGGATGAGGCCATACACAAACGACTGGCAGACCTGTGTGTGAGTATGAGCGCTGATGACTGGCTGGAAATGCCTGAGCGAGTCGATAACCTTATCCCGGTCACACTGCCGCCCAAGGCGAAAGAGCGATATGAGCAGCTGGAAAGAGACCTGCTGCTTCCAATGGCCGGCAGCTATGTGGTTGCTGACACTGCGGCGGTACTGGTTAATAAACTCCTGCAGATGGCCAATGGAGCCGTGTACGATGAGTACGGCAAGGCCAAGGAGCTGCACACAGCAAAGCTGGTGGCTCTGGAGGAGGTCATTGAGGCGGCCAACGGCAAACCGGTGCTAGTGTTTTATGCTTACAAACATGACCTGGCCCGGCTGAAAGAACACCTGAAACGGCATAGCCCCAGGGAGTTATGCAGCGCCGGGGACATCGAGGATTGGAACAGCGGGAGGGTACCGGTGCTGCTGGCCCATCCGGCCAGCGCTGGCCATGGGCTGAACCTTCAGGCTGGAGGTCACATCATAGTTTGGTTCTCAACCCCATGGAGCCTTGAGCTCTACCAGCAGGCTAACGCCAGACTGTACCGACAGGGCCAGCAAAACACGGTAATAGTACATCACCTTGTGGCCAGCGGTACCGTGGATGATGATGTCATAACGGTACTGGCTAGGAAAGAGAAAAGCCAGGACGCACTGCTGGAGGCCGTGAAGGTCCGGATTGAAAAATATAGCAGCCAGGAGGAAATCAGATGAACTATAATTTCCCAGCAACTAGATTTGCAACTGAGAACACCAGACTGGAGCAATTCAGGCACATAATGAGCGAGATGGAAGAAGCACAAGAGGCTAATGATGTTGAACTCGATGAGGAGGTAATGGACATCTTACACAGCTGTGAAACATACTTCCGCATGAGAGAGGCCCAGGGGATAGACGTTGGGAAAATCAAGGTGGTTGTAGAGGCCAAGAACATGGCCCGGGGCTATTACCAGAAGGTGAAACCAAATGACTAAAATCACTGCACAAGATTATCAGCGGGTTAAAAAGTGGTTATATTCAATCCGGGCAAGCGAGTTAGCGATATTTAATCTGCAGGCGGCCATAGTGGATCTGGAGGCCAAACTTCAAAGTCCGCCATCTTATATTATGACGGGACTGGGCAACTACAATCTTGCATCTAGGGGCGGCGGCGAATCCAGCAGCAAGGGCGAAAATTACGCTTCCTGGTACGAGGAGACACAGGCCAGACACGAGTTCTTGATTGACCAATTGGTTAAGAAGCAGAGAAAGGTCACCCAGTTTTATGATACTCTGGCAGAAATGAGGAACGAGAAATGGGGCAGGCAGGCGGCGGAGTTGGTAGAGAAAAAATACTACAACAGGATTAAGCCGGACAAGGCGATATACACCATGTTCCTGTTCATCAGTGATAGGCAGTTTTACAGGCTTAACCAACTTGCTTTAAAGTTCTTCTATGAGGTGTTACCGGACGTGTTTTTAGTTCAAAATAAAAAATGACAGTTTTATGGCAGTGTTTTTGGTAAAATCCATGTTATGCTTTTAGCATCGATTTACACCGGCCGGGCGAAACACCCTGGCGAAGGAGCGAACCACCGGCCGTGATAATAAAACCCGTCATAGCAGAGCTACGGCGGGTTTTATTATTTGGTGAAATGAGGTTCAACCATGAGCGGCAAGCCACTAGGCAGGCCGTTTAGGTTCACCGTCATAAAGCTGGGCTGGTGGGTGTTTATGATTAACTGGCGGTATCGGAAAATCGAGTATGGAGGCAAACTTTGCCTGGAGGATGTGGGTAATGCCTAACAAACCAGCCAGGCCCTGTCGCCACCCATACTGCCGGGCCTTGGTGACCGACGATGCGTATTGTCCGGCCCACAAGAAACAAAATACCAAACACTACGACAAACAGCGTGGCACAGCTGCCCAGCGTGGTTACGGCGGCAGATGGCAGCGTTACCGATTGCAGTATCTGAAAGAACATCCGCTTTGCGTTATATGCTTTAAAGCCAACAAATTAACACCATCTAGACATGTTGACCATATCATTGCGGTTAGCGGTCCGAATGACCCGCTATTTTGGGATGGGGACAATCACCAGGCTCTGTGCGCCAATTGCCACTCAAGGAAGACTGTTAAAGAGGACGGGGGATTTGGCCGAAGTTGAGGGGTAACCAGACACCCCAGGGGGGTAGATCCTTCCAGCCTTTCCAGCCTAGACCAGCGGCCCAGGCTTCTTCACATGACCGCAAAATCAGTATAGGGGTGTTATAATACCAGATTTCAAATAATATCCACCGAAAAACTTAAACAAAATAAAAAAAGCAATTTAACCGCCGAAAGGCGGTTTTTATTTGGAGTGATGACCGTGAAAGGCAGAAAACCCAAGCCGACCGCACTAAAAATTATACAAGGTAACCCCGGCAAGCGCCCGCTAAACAAAAACGAACCCAAACCCAAACCGATAGCGCCCAAGTGCCCGGCATGGCTGCACAAAGACGCCAAGCGGGAGTGGAAGCGCATTGCACCGGAATTAGAGAGATTAGGGCTTCTAAGTGTAGTGGACATGGCGGCCCTGGCAACTTATTGCGAATCCTGGGCGCAATACAAAGAGGCTATCGAATTTATCCACAAAAATGGCACGGTTTACCCAATAAAAGACGAAGATGGGAAAGTTAAGTACCTGCAGCAGGTGCCGCAGGTAAGCATAGCAAACAAGGCGCTGCTAAACATCCGGACATTGTGTGCTGAGTTTGGGCTGACTCCCGGCAGCAGAGGCAGAATGAGTCTCCCCGGTCAAAAAGACGAAGACGCATTCGAGGACTTTTTAAGCCGTGGCAAGAAAAACACGCAAATCTAATGTGGAATGTCCGGTAAAAAATTACGCGGACAAAGTTTTAAGTGGCGAAATCCTTGCCGGGGAACTAATAAAACTCAGCTGCGAGCGACACTTGAAAGACCTAAAAACAAGTCCTGCCAAGGGCTTTTATTTTGACCACAAAGCCGCTGCCCACGCAATAGAGTTTTTCTCATTTTTACGACTATGGGAGGGCGAATGGGCCGGATGTGCGTTTGGACTAAGTCCGTGGCAACAATTTATTGTTGGCAGCTTATTCGGATGGAAAAATAGCGGCAGCAACCTGCGCCGGTTTCGCGAGGGATACATTGAAGTGCCCAGGAAGAATGGGAAATCCCCCCTTGTGGCAGGTATTGGCTTATATTTGCTAATGGCTGATAACGAACCTGGCGCACAGATATTTTCAGCGGCAACCAAAAGGGATCAGGCTAAAATTGTATGGAACCACGCCCGGAACATGCTAAAAAGGTCCCCTGCATTACGCGATCGTGTGCAAGTGTTTCGCAGCAACTCAAACCTGTGTGTTCTGGAAACCGAAAGCAAATTTGAACCGCTCGGTGCTGATGCGGACACAATGGACGGGCTCAACATACACGGGGGACTTATAGATGAATTACACGCGCACAAAACTCGCGCCGTTTGCGACGTAATGGAAACTGCCACCAGTGCGCGGAGGCAGCCGCTAATTATCTACATCACAACAGCCGGCTTTGATCAAACCAGTATTTGCTACGAAAAACACGAATACAGCGTTAAAATTTTGAAACAGACAGTGACAGACGACACCATATTTGCCTATATCGCGACATTGGATGAGGATGATTTAAAAAACGAAAGATGGGATAATCCGAAGGTATGGCAAAAAGCAAACCCAAACTACGGCATCAGCGTCAAACCGGATGACTTAAAACGCAAATGCGCCAAAGCAAAAGAGTTGCCGTCGTCCCTCAACTCCTTTTTGCGCCTGCACCTGAATGTCTGGACGCAGCAAGCAGAACGCTGGATTCCCTTGCCTTTGTGGGATGAAAACGCAGGCATCGTTAACGAAGCGAGACTGGTGGGACAAACTTGCTATGGAGGCCTGGACCTGTCAAGCGTAAGCGACCTTACGGCCTGGGTGCTGGTCTTCCCACGAGAAGAAGATCCGGAGGCCATGGATGTTTTGGCTCGCTTTTGGTGTCCGGGGGCACGCCTTACGGATGGGCACAACAAGTACCGTGAGCAATATCAGACCTGGGCACGCCAGGGGCTTTTAAAAACCACCCCCGGCGATGCGATAGACTATGCGTTTATTAAAGCACAAATATTAAAAGACGCAGAAACATTCAAAATTGTGGACATGAATATAGACCGGCTGTTTCAATCCCACCAATTGGCGATGGAACTGGCTGACGCAGGGTTAAGAGTTGCAGGCATGGGCCAGGGCTTTATGAGCATGGCAGTCCCGGTAAAAGAATTTCAGCGAAAGCTGCTGGCGAGAAAACTGCATCACGGCGGAAACCCCGTCCTGCGCTGGATGGCCGATAACGTTGTGGTTAAACATGATCCGGCCGGCAATTTGAAGCCCGACAAAGCAGCTGCCCAGGGGAAGATCGACGGGATTGTTGCGCTAATTATGGCCCTTGACCGTGCCATGCGGCACGAAAACAACGAATCCGTTTATGAGAAACGGGGGATGCGTTCCCTCTAAGGTGGTGGTTGCTTGAAATTTATACAGAAACTCAAATCACTTTTTAGAAACAGCGCTGGGGAAGATTACAATCGGGCGTTTTTCCGGGGTGACAGCCTTCCGTCAAACAGCCTGCAGTACATAGACACAAACACCGCCATGAAATATACGGCGGTGTTTGCATGTGTCCGTGTACTGTCTGAAACGGTGGCTGCCACGCCAATTATGTTGTATCGCAAAAAACCGAACGGGGAACGAGAGCAGAAAAACGACCTTGCGGTATACGACATTTTACACAATGCGCCAAACGAAGAAATGAGTCCATTCAGCCTGAAAGAGGCCCGGATGGTGGCGCTGACCACCGGTGGCAACGCAGTTTGCGAAAAACTGCTTAATAAATACGGTGATTTAGTGGGCATCTATCCATATCCGTGGTCGATGGTTAACATTGGGCGAGATAGCAGCACCAGGAAATTAACCTACAAAATACGCGATGGCACAATGGAAAAAGTCCTGCCTCGCCAGCAAGTTTTCCACGTTCCCGGACTGAGTTTCGACGGTGTAATCGGACTGTCGCCAATTGAGTACGCCACGGCAGCTATACGTTTAGGGCTTTCCTACGAACAATTTAGCGTCAGCTTTTACAGAAACGGTATGAACCCTTCTATCGCGCTTGAATATCCGGGCGAATTAAGCGAGACAGCGTTTAACCGGCTAAAAACAGACCTGGAAAAAAGCTATGGAGGGCTTTTAAATACAGGCAAGCCGTTTCTCGCAGAAGGCGGCGCGAAGGTAAAAGAATTGACCATCAAGCCCGCCGATGCCCAGCTAATTGAAAGCAAAAGGTTTCAAATCGAGGACGTAGCAAGGATATACCGGGTTCCTCTTCACCTAATCCAAGAGTTGTCGCGTTCGACCAATAATAATATTGAGCATCAAAGTTTGGAGTTTGTAATGTACACCATGCTCCCCTGGTTCAAGCGCGACGAAGAGGCTATGAAAATGCAGCTTCTTACGCCGCAAGAGCGGAAAGAAGGGTATTACCTTGAGTATAAGATTGACTCCCTTCTTCGCGGAGACGCAAAAAGCAGGGCTGAGGCTTACGCGGTAGGACGCCAGTGGGGTTGGCTGTCCGTAAATGACATCCGACGATTGGAAAATATGAACCCCATACCAAACGGTGATATTTACTTACAATCTTTGAATATGGGTGAAGCCGGTGAAATCCAGCAGGGCGACCAGCAAAAAGCCATAGCCGAGGCCATTTACAAAATAATTACAGAGAGGGGGAATGAAAGTGCCGCCTAAGTCGAAGAAGTTTTGGCAGTTTAAAAACAAGCAGGACGACCCGAATGTCGGCGAACTTTTGCTTTATGGCGACATATCAAGTCATAGCTGGTGGGGCGACGAGATAACGCCCAAACAGTTCAAAGAAGATCTTGCAGCCCTGGGCGATATTTCGGAGTTAAACATCTACATCAACTCCGGAGGTGGCGACGTCTTCGCCGGGCAAGCAATACACAGCATATTAAAACGCCACGCCGCGACAAAAACAGTCTACATCGACGGCTTGGCGGCCAGCATCGCATCGGTAATTGCCATGGCTGGGGACAGGATACTAATGCCGCGCAACGCCATGATGATGGTGCATAAGTGCTGGACCTGGACTTCCGGCAACGCCGATGACATGCGGAGAATGGCCGACGATATGGACAAAATTGATGAGTCAATAATTGCTGCGTATGAGGATAAAACTGGCATGGACAAGGACGAAATTAAGGAGTTGATGGAAAAAGAGACATGGATGACTGCTGAGGAAGCGGTTGAGTACGGCTTTGCCGATGAAATTGAAAACGGCAAGAAAATTGCTGCCGCCCTGCAAGATGGGACCCTGATTGTGAATGGCCAAGAGGTGGACGTCTCAAGGTTTACAAACATCCCCCAATTCCCCGCCGCCAAGCCGGTTAAGGGCGAGGGCAAAACGCTCTCAGCTGCAAATGAGCAACGAATCAGCCAGGCCCGGGACCTATTAAACGATGTTCTTGAGCAGGCCACGAGCGAAAACAAGACAAAGGCACAAGAAGAATCGCTGGAGCCGGTGGAAAAGTCCCCCGAGCCCCCCCGGCAAGTACCGGTTGACCTATATCAGAAACTAAATCTTATAAACAGGAGGAAAGCCAATGTTTGAAATTCTACTGAAAGCAAAACTTGCGGAACAAGAAGCGCTTGTCAAGGCCGCCATCGAAGCAAACAGGGCCATGACCGATGACGAACAGACTAAATTCAACGCACTGCAGGCCGAAATTGACGGGCTGGAAAAATCCATCGAGGCTGCAGCAAAACTGGAAAAGCAGCAAGCCAAGATGAACACACCGGCAAACCAGCCCATTTATGCCCAACCGAAAAAGCCGGAAGAGCAAAGCAAGTTTGCCACATTAGGGGAGCAGCTTATGGCTGCCGTAGAGGCTGCCCGTCCTGGTGGCAGCCTCGATCCACGCCTCATGAGGGGTGCGGCTTCCGGCCTTTCCGAAAGCGTACCCTCAGATGGCGGTTTTTTGGTTGAGCAAGACTTTGTCACCGAGCTCCTGAAGCGCACCTACGAAACCGGCGTACTGGGCAGTCGCTGCCGCCGGATACCCATAAGCGCGACGGCAAACGGCCTGAAAATCAACGCCATTGATGAAACTAGCCGGGCAGACGGCAGTCGCTGGGGCGGCGTACAGGCTTACTGGGAAAACGAGGCAGACATGGCTACAGCCACCAAGCCGAAGTTTCGCAAAATGGAACTAAGCCTCAAGAAGTTGATGGGTCTGTGCTATGCAACTGACGAACTATTACAGGATGCCCGTGCGCTTGAGTCCGTAATCAGCGACGCCTTCGCCGAGGAATTCGGCTTCAAAATTGACGACGCCATTCTGAACGGCACCGGCGCGGGACAGCCGCTGGGGATCATGAACTCCGGTGTGCTAGTGACCGTGCCCAAAGAAACCGGCCAGGCAGCTGCCACCATTGTATACGAAAACATTGTCAAAATGTGGGCCAGGCTATGGGCCAGGTCCCGCCAGAATGCTGTGTGGTATATCAACCAGGACATTGAACCGCAGCTTTTCAGAATGTCCCTGGCCGTAGGAACCGGTGGCGTCCCGGTTTACCTGCCCGCCGGCGGACTGTCGCAGTCTCCGTACGGTACACTGTTTGGCCGGCCGGTAATCTCCATTGAGCATGCGGCAACATTAGGAGCGGCTGGAGATATTTTACTTTGTGACTTAAGTCAATACCTACTCATCGACAAGGGCGGCATCAATGCGGCGTCCAGCATCCACGTGAGGTTCCTGTATGACGAATCGGTGTTCAGGTTCATCTACCGCGCGGATGGGCAGCCCATTTGGAATAGCGCCTTAACCCCATTTAAGGGAGCTGCCGCACAAAGCCCATTTATTGCGCTGGCCACTCGCGCCTAAACAAAATATAGGGGCGGGGGAGTTACTCCCCCGCCCCTAAAAATTAAACTAGGAGGTAAAAACCATGCTTATGGTTGAACAGCAAAACATCCTGTGGGCAATTGAGCCTAAAAACTACACTGGCGCAGCGTCCGCAGACAAATATGTTTCCTTGAAAAACTATGGACGAATGACCATCGCTATCCAAACCGGAGCCTGGGCTGGCGGCGCGGCGGCAGTAACACTGAAACAAGCGACCACCGTTGCCGGGGCCGGCGCCAAAGCTCTTGAGTTTACAAATTACTGGCATGACAAGGCTGTGTCCGGGACTCTTGCGGAAACCGCATGTGTAAACACCTTCAACCTTGACGCCGCCAACAAACTGTTTGTGATCGAGGTTGACGCCCGCGACTTGGATATCAACGGCGGCTTTGACTGCGTGTCCGTCTCCGCTGCTTCCCCCGGGGCGAACAATGATTTTTACGGCGCAGTTTATATCTTGAGTGCCCCCCGTTATGCAGGTAAACCAATGCCCGCCGCCTTGACTGATTAAAAACAGGCCTGGGGATTAACCCCAGGCCACCTTACTAAAAATAACCAGGGGGATGGGATGAATATGGCGATCGAGCTCATTGGAGCCATCCAAAGGTGGATTGGCCTCTCGACAGACGCAAAACCCGTTAGTGACGTAAAGCCGGGCGTGGTGTTTTACGAAACCGACACCCAAAAAGAGTTTATCTACACCACCGCAGGCTGGGTGGAAATAGCTCGGCCTTCCGTATTAACAAGCAGGAACCTCCGAGAAACACAAATCGGAGCCGATCAGGACCTGACCTGGGCAAACTCCGATGCAGTTAATACCCAAAAAGTACACACATTTACAAAACCTGCAAATCCAATCGAAGAATACATGCTTATTTGCTACAATCCCTCCGCGGTAACTGAACTGACCGTTAAAATATTTAACATAGAAACCAACCTGAAAGGCGCCGACAGGGATGTTCTGCTTACAACAATTAGTGTACCGAGGCACCAGACTGTCACAGGCACTACTATTGAAGCTTATGCCCGTATTATCCATGGCATATTCAACGGCGGTAATTGCAAAATAGTTGTCAGCAACGACTTCGCCCTTGGCGCGTCAGACGGGTTTACAGCGACATTCAGACTGCGGGAAGTGATGTAAAAATGCAGTTGGTTAACCGTGCGCCGTTAACTGTCCCGATAAATAGAAACGACAAATGGTTTGATGATTTTGCGGTTACAGGCGGCGCAAACCCGGGCTACACTATTACTGGCGGTGTGCGTGACAAACTGCCCACGGGAATACTATTAAGAGCGACCACATCCACAACGGTGAGCTTTAACTTACCTGCCGCGTATAGATTTAACTCCATGGAACTGGAAGTTGCGGTTAGGTTAATAGCCGGGAGCAGGGCGTAAATACGCTTTCATTTCATTGACACAAACAATCACTTGTCGCTGCGTTTAAACAGCGGTAATACAGTTTCGCTTGTTTTAGCAGTAAGCGGGACTTTTACATCGATGGGAGTTATTAATAACGTAATAACTTCACAAAGACAAATTATCGGTATCCGGACCGTGGGTTCACGATACGAAGTTTTCATTAACGGCAACCAACATATTCATGGTGTGAATAGTAATGTTTCAGTTACCGGGACCGTCAACCTGAGCGCCTTTGACACTACTGTTGGCGCAGCGCAGGCACACTTCGATTACCTTGCTGTAAATCCACTATAGGAGGTTTGCGGATGCAGATTACGGTACCGAAAATAGGAACGGGGACTGAAAACGACCCATTCAGGGCGGATACTGAGCTTACTTACTATGTTATAGAGGAACGGGAAACAGAATTTGTGATTGAAGTGTTATCTTATTAATATAAGATGCGCTTTCACAGTAACTTAACCGCCCGGAGGCGGTTAATCTTATTTCCCGGGGAGGCGATCCACATCTTGCGTAAGCGGTCTACCATGACAGGAGGTGACCACCATTGCATTAAAACTAATCGCAGCGCCAGTTATTGAGCCAATCGAATTGGCGCAGGCAAAAAGCCACCTCAGAGTTGACGGCGCTGACGATGACACCCTGATTGCTGACATAATCAAAGCCGCCCGGCAATACTGTGAAGATTACCAGAACCGGGCGTACGTCACGCAGACTTGGGACCTCTGGTTGAACGCCTGGCCGGGCGGAGACGCCATCAAGATCCCCCTGCCGCCTTTACAGTCCGTGACCAGCGTCAAATATTACGACACGGCCAACGCCGAGGCCATCATGGCCCCGGCGGATTACTTTGTCGACAACGTAACCGAACCTGGCAGAGTAGTGGTGGCATACGGCAAGACATGGCCGGCTGCCTCACTGCGCCCCGCTAATAGTGTAACTGTTCGCTTTATTGCCGGGTACGGTGATGCCGCAGCTGTGCCGCAGGTGATTAAGCAAGCCATGCTATTAGTTATCGGCGACATGTACGAACACCGGGAAAACACAGCCATCGGCCGCCAGGGTTATGAACTGCCACTAGCTGCTAAGTCACTACTTAACATGAACAGGGTGTGGCCGACATGAGGGCGGGGGAAATGCGGCACAGGATAACAATACAGCGTCCCGCCATCACCGAAGATAATATTGGTAACCAAATAACTACTTGGTCAGATGTCGCAACCGTCTGGGCCAAAGCCGAATCGTTGTCAGGGCGAGAATACTGGGCGGCGGCGCAGACCCAATCAGAAAAAAGTGTGCGCTTTACAATCCGTTTCCGCGCCGACATTAAAACAGAAATGCGCGTTGCCTATGGTACGCGGATACTCAACATCCAGTCCGCCATAGATCCCGAGGAGCGAAAGCGGCACCTGGTACTGACCTGCATTGAACCGGGTGAGCGTTAGGAGGTATTGGCAATGGCTACCGTACAAATAGATAAACTGGCCGGAAGCATAACGCTGGCCGTGTGGCAGTACACAGAAAGAGTTTCCTCAAGCATTGAGCGCGAATTGGATAGCACATCCAAAGCCGTCCTGGCCGACATCAAGGCCACCAGCGCCCACAGAGACCGAACCGGCGGATACCGGCGCGGTTGGAAGCGCAAAAAAGAAACTCTCGGCGGCCAGGTCAAATACACCATCTACAACAAAGACAAGCCCGGCCTTGTCCACCTGCTGGAATTTGGCCACGCCAAAAAGGGCGGCGGGCGGGTGGCTGGAAGGCCGCACGTGCGGCCGGTATACGATGCTCATGTCCCGGCCATGGAGACCCGCATTGAGCAAATTATCAGGGATGGTGGTTGACCATGCCACTGACCCCGACCCAACTGTTTACAGAACTAAAAACCCTGGGACTGCCCGTAGCTTACGGCGGCTTTAGTCAACCGACTAATCCGCCGTATATCATTTACCAGTTTTCTTACAGCAACGATCTGGTAGCGGACAACCGGAACTGCATCCCACTGAGCAACTACCAGGTGGAGCTTTACACCAAAACCAAAGACCCGATCCGTGAACCCCTGGTGGAAAACAAACTCAAGGACCTGTGTTTGCCGTACCGCAAGATAGAAACCCTCATCGAGTCTGAAAACCTGCGACAAATCATCTATGAAATTCAACTTACAGGAGGCTAGAAAATGGGAAAAGAAAGAGCAATCATTGGAGTTGACAATGTTCACTACGCACTGCTCAGCACCGATACAATAAGCGGGGCCACCTGGCAGGCAGCCGTAGCCATGCCAGGCATTACAGAAGTAAGCATTAACCCAAACGGGGCAATATCAACACTGTTTGCAGACAACGGCCCATCCGTTGTGGCCAATAGCATCGGAGAGGTAGACGTAAGTCTGAAGCTGGCCGACCTGACACCGGTGGAAAGGACAGCGCTGCTTGGCTACACCCGCATAGGCGGCGTAACCAGATATAGGGGAGATGACGTTTCTCCCTACGTAGCCATTGGCTTTCGGGCCAAGCTGTCAGACGGGTCGTCCGGTTACATTTGGTTGCACAAGGGCCGGTTCGCCGAGGGCCAGGAAACATTCACCACGCAAGGGGGCAATATCGAATTTCAGCTGCCTACGATAGCCGGTAAGTTTACCGTGCTGTCCTTTAACGGAGAGTATAAACGCACTACTCGGACAGACGATCCGGACTATGTTGCCGCCACCGGCACCAACTGGTTTACCAACGGACCGCTTGGCACAACCGACACCACACCACCCACCGCGACATTCAGCCCGGTAAACGGTGTCACCGGCGTTGCTGTCGCCACTGCTCCCACGGTTACCTTCAATGAGGCTATCGAGAGGAGCTTAGCGACAAATGGGAATTTTGTACTTACAAATGCTACAACTGGTGCAATAATTTCAACAACCGTCACAATCAACACTGCTGGTACAGTTGTAACAATAACACCATCCGCAAACCTGGCGGCTGCGACACCGTTCATCCTCTCGGTCTCTAACAACGTGAGGAACCTGGCCGGGATCGCTTATGCCGGCGGTACCAGCAGATTCACTACAATCTAATTAACATCCTGGGGCGGTGCTAAGGCCGCCCCTATGCTAGGAGGGCGCATATGAACACGCCGCCAACCATCACCCTGAACGGCAAAAAATACACCGTCCCGAAACCCAAAATCAAACTCTGGCGCAATCTAGTTCGATTTTATGAATCACAAACCAAGGGCGAATTATCCGGCGAGGCAATGCTGGATGAAATGTTCGGGATCATTGTCTTAGCCTTCGGGAATGCCGAAATAACAGTGGAATTAGTAGAGGAAAATATGGATTTTGAAGAACTTGTCGCCGTGTTTAATTATATAAGTGAATATGTCACCAACATGGTTAACAACAAGGCGGCGCACGTCCCAAACGCGAAAACTCCGGCAGAAGCATAGACCATCTGTCGGAGTATCAAAAAATCATCTATTTTTGCTTATCGTTTTGCCGGGCGTTCAATAAGACAGTAAGCGAAATCGATAACGAAACAATAGAGGATACTTTTGACATGCTCATAGTTGCGGGATTGACGGATGAGGAAAGCGACAAGGAGCGTCCCAAAAAACTTTATGCTGACCAGACAGGCCTATTTTAGCGCGCTTTAGGGGGTAGGATGGATGTCAAACACCATCAGAGGAATAAATATTGAAATTTCTGGTGAAACTACCGGGTTACAACGCGCGCTTAGCGACGTGAACAATCAAAGCCGGAGCCTTCAGAGTGAATTACGTCAAGTTGAACGGTTACTGCAACTAGATCCAACAAACACAGAACTCGTTGCCCAAAAGCAAAAATTACTATCCGATGCTATTGCAAATTCCGGAGAAAAGCTTAATCGTTTAAGCCTGGCTCAAGAGCAGGTTAACGAACAATTTCAAAAGGGCGATATTACCGAGAAACAGTACCGGGCGTTCCAGAGGGAGGTTGCAAAAACTGAACTAGAACTCAGGAACCTGGAAAACCGTCTCAACGACACAGGCGCTTCCGCAGAAACATTTGGGAACCAACTAGCTCAAGCAAGTGAAACACTTACTGCAGCTGGCACCGCAGTAACCGCAGCCGGCGTCGCCATGGCGGCCGGGCTGGGCGCAGCCGTAAAAATAGCGGCAGACTTTGAACAAGAGCTGGCTAACGCAAAAGCCATTTCCGGCGCTACAACTGAAGAACTGGGCTTGCTAAAGCAAGCTGCGCTAGAAATGGGCGCAACCACATCTTTTTCTGCCACTCAAGCCGCCGCGGCAATGACTGAACTATTGAAAGGTGGCATGTCGGTTGAACAACTTTTATCTGGCGGTCTAAAAGCAGCGCTCGACCTTGCATCAGCCGGCGGACTATCAATGGGCGAAGCCGCTGGATACATAGTCAAAACTATGGGACCGTTCAACATAGCGGCGAAAGATGCCGGGATCATAACAAATATACTTGCTGGCGCAGCTAACGCATCCGCCACCGATGTTTCAGAAATGGGTTTTGCCATGTCGCAAGTTGCGACAATTGCGGCACAAATGGGCGCGGACCTGGATGACACAGCCACTGCCTTAGCATTATTTGCCAATAAAGGATTAGTTGGCTCGGATGCCGGTACAAGTCTTAAAACGATGCTAATGCGGCTTGTGCCCAGCACCAAAGAGGCAACCGATGCATTCAAAAAATTTGGATTGATGACCGAAGATGGCTCCAACAAATTTTTTGACTCAGAGGGAAGACTTAAAAGTTTATCAGAAGTATCAGGCATACTCAAAAGCTCCTTAGGTGGCTTAAGCGCAGAGCAGCAACAGATGACGCTTAACGTAATTTTTGGATCTGACGCTATTAGAGCGGCTGCCATCCTGACAATGGAGGGCGCCGAGGGTTTCGATACCATGGCGGAATCCATGGGCAAAGTAACCGCAGCCGAAGTTTCCGCTGAGAAACTAGACACCCTTAACGGATCATTATCGTTACTCAAATCCTCCCTCGAAACAGCGGCTATATCTATTGGCGATTCGCTTATTCCTGCGATTAGAACCATAGGGGAATCCCTTAAAGTAGTGGTTGATGCGTTCAACTCCTTACCCCAGCCAATAAAATCGGGCATCGCTATCACGGGCGCCTTAGTAGCGGCATTAATGCTAATCATTGGGCCTATTATGCTACTAGCTGGGTTACTGCCTACAGTAGCTACTGGATTTACTGTGCTAGCCGGGTTACTGGCTACCGTAGTTGCTAAGCTTGCGTTATTAGCTGTTGCGTTTACACTTATCACCAGCCCTATTGGCCTTGTTATCGCAGCCATTGTGGGATTAATAGCTGCTGGCATAGCAGTATACAAAAATTGGGATGATATTTCCGCAGGGCTTAAAAAGCTATGGGAAGGCATAAAAGACACGGCTTCAAAGGTTTGGGACGGGATTAAAGACTTCTTCAAAAAATGGGGAGACGAGATCCTGCTGTTGGCTATCGGCCCGGCGGGATGGGTCGTACTGTTAGCCCAAAGACTGGGAATAAGCTGGGAGAGCATCAAGCAGACCGCGCTCAACGTTTGGAATAACATCAGGGCCGGCATTAGCAACGTCTGGAGCAACATAACCAGCAGCGTAAGCGGATCTATGTCAAACCTTTACAGCGCCGTCAGAAACGGCATGGAGAGCGCCTGGAGCTACATCAGATCAATTCCTTCGCAAGCTTATAGCTGGGGCAGGGACATTGTCCGGGGACTTATTGATGGTATTACCGGTTTTGTTGACAGGGCAGTGGCCGCAGCATCGAACCTTGCGGACAAAATAAGCGCCACCGTAAAGCGCATACTTGGCATTGCATCTCCATCCACTGTTATGGATGAATTCGGCCGGATGGTTGCTCTTGGCCTTGCACAAGGCATCGCCAATAAGCAGGACGAGGCGAAAAAGGCAGTAGAAAGGTTGGCCTCTGTAATACAAAATACAGTCCGCGCCATGTTGACCGACCTCGACCGGTCGCTGCAGCTAAGCAATGCAACTTTTGGGTTGCGGGCAGACGCCATTGGGGCTGATAAGGCCCGTATAGACCTGGAGCGACTGCAGGTACAGGCTGAGAACACCCGCCAGCGGATTGAGCTGTTAACCATTGCCCACGAAAAGTCCAATACCGCCCTTGGCACCAGCTCCGAGGTAACAAAAGACCTGGCACACCAGCTGTCCATGGCACAAATTGAGCTGCGGGAAGTAGAACAGGAGACAAGTAAAATCTCCGCAACCATGCGAGAAGAGGCAGTAACAGCGACTAAGGCACTCAAGGAGTCCATTAGCGATCTATCCAAAGAAATAACCGTGACAGAAGAAAAGCTTCGCAAAGATCTTGCCACCGCCCTGGAGGAGTACGAGAGAAAGGTCGTCGATGTCAATAACAAACTCATTCAGGACGAGCAGCGCATCACAGCAGAGTATGAAAGTCATCTTAATCGGCGGGCAGATGCATTAGCAAACTTTGTCAATATTTTTGATGCCGTAACCCCTAAGGAGGTGTCCGGCGACAAATTGCTTGCCAACCTGCGTGGACAGGTGGCCGCCTTTGAGGACTGGCAGGCTAGTATTGCCGTACTTGTCGCTCGGGGCGTAGATGAAGGATTGATTGATGAACTCCGAGAGATGGGGCCTAAAGCTGGCCCGGAGATTGCCGCACTCAATACTCTGACCGATGAGCAACTAAGCGAGTATGTGGCCCTCTGGCGCGATAAGAATCAGGCAGCCAGGGAAGAGGCCATCAACCAGCTCCAGCAGCAACGGATTGAGATGCAGCAAGAATTGATGGATATCCGGATGGTTACAGCAGAACAGTTGGAGCAATACCGGGTTGAGTGGGAGAAAAAGAACGCTGAGATCCGGAAAAACACAGAAGAAGAGATGAAGCGGATACAGATCAGATTCGAGGAAATAGCCAAGAGCGGCGCAAAATACGGCGTGGAACTGGTTACTAATTTTACCGAAGGCATGGAAAGCCAATTTGAAAACCTCCAGGGAACACTCGAAAATATGACATCCATAATTGACTCCTACATGCCCCATTCCCCAGCCAAACAGGGGCCGCTTCGTCGCCTAAATGAATGGGGTCCCGCACTGGTCAAGGGACTCACTGATGGGATTAGTAAAAATTTGCCTAAATTAGGTAGTATTTCTGCAAGCATGGCCGGTCTATCGGCTACTGCACTGGGATCCGCAGTAACCAACAACTCCAGCACCATCAACAGCGGAAACAGCATCATCCAGATTACCGTCCAGGACGGTGAAGATTTGCTCAGGACGTTGCGAAAGCTTGGGGTGAGCTTGCCATGAGCAGTAGACGGATCCTTATCGCTGGGGTAAACCGCTGGAGCGACTACGAAAAAAACAGTCTCCAGATTGTCGCAGCCCTGACTTATCAGATTGACACCTGCCAGTTTGAAATACGCGGAATCAAGCCTGTCGAGGGCGAGGATGTGATCGTAGATGATATTCTCCTTGGACGGTTGTTTGGCGGCATAATTACCAAAGTTGTTCTCGTGCACACGACCAAGGACAAAACAGTCAACGTCTGGGGGGTGGAGTGTGATGATTATACCGCCCTGGTGGATCGCCGTCTGGTGGTTGAAACCTACAGCAACATGTCCGCAGACGCCATATTCCGGGACATTGCCACCAAATACTGTCCCGGCTTCACGGTCAACGGAGTGCGCTCCGGCGCTCCCGACGTGGAGAATATTATTTTTGATTATGTGCGCCCCAGCGAGTGTTTCAAACAACTTTGCGAATATACTGGCTGGCAGTGGCAGCCAGACTACTACAAAGACCTGCAGTTTTTCAGCGTCACGGATATTGTCAGCCCTGCGCCTTTGGTGCTGATAACCGGAGGAAGTTTTCGCTTCGGCAAACATGCCATCGACACCCAAGGCCTCCGAAACCGCGTCTATATCCGGGGCGGCACCATGCTGTCCGAACCCTGGACATATGAGGTAAAAGCTGACGGTGTGGTAAGGGCTTGGCTACTGCCACACAAACCCCACAGCATCAGCTTAACCGTGGGGGGCGCGACAAGGATGGTAGGGGTCGAGGGATTACACGAAGATGCCAGTTATGACTACATGATGAACTTCCAGGAGAAGTATGTCCGCTGTTCCAGCCAGACCGCCACACCGGTATCGGGCACTACAATGGCGTTTACCTACAAGTACGACATTGATGTGATAACCATGATTGAGGATATCGCTTCCCAGCAGGCCATGGCCGCCGTCCAGGGGGGCGATGGCGTATATGAGCATGTCATCGTAGATGACAGCCTTACCACCATTGATGCGGCTGAGGCCGCCGGTAACGCCGATTTACGGGAACACGTCAACCCTCGGGTGAGAGGGAGTTTTGAAACCGAAACCAGCGGATGGTGGCCCGGGCAACTAGTGACGATCAACCTGCCTGACCGCGGGATAAACAGTACGTATCTGGTTCAAAAAGTGACCATCACCCCGGCCACTCCTACACTCTGGACATACCGGATTGAGTACGGTGGGCGACTCCTGGGTATAGCAGACTGGCTGCAAGCTTTGTGGAAAACTCAACAAAAAAAGCAGCTGAATGATACGACGCTGCTGCGCAAGTTCATTGTTAGCACGGAGACGGCGAAGGTGGCGGATGAGTTGACAGTCACCTTCAGGAACCCTCCGTGGAAATGCGGGGATGCGGACGCGATATGTGGTTTTGTGCTGTTAGCAACCTGAGCCAAATGGCGGTCAAGAAAATCATTGTATCCGTTATCGAGGAGGATATGGCATGAGCGACATAACCCGAGAGACAGCTACCATTGTCGGCGAATGGCTGTTTTATTTAGATGACCAACTCGTGAAGCGTGAAAGAAACCTGATAGTGCAGGCGGGATTAATTTTTTTGACTACAATTGTCATTCGGGATGGCGGTCAAACTAACGACATTCCATTTTACTGCGCCCTGGGGTCAGGTACCACAGCGCCGATGGCAAATGACGTGAAGCTGGAGAACGAAACCTTTCGCAAGTTCTTGTCGGCCAAGACCAGGCAGGCCAACCTTGCCAGACTGAGGACGTTTTTCCTGGCCTCCGAGGCCAATTCGACGCATACCGAATTTGGGATATTCCTTGCAGGAACGTCGGCGAAGGACTCCGGAACACTCCTGAACCGGATTGTACTGACGGGGGGGGTAATCAAGACGTCGCAGCAGGTGCTAACTGTCGAGTGTAGGCTCATTTTTGCAGCGGGGTAAGGGAGGTGGTAAAGTATGACTATATGGGGTTTCAAAAACGATCTTTCTGTTCTGGATGAGGCGACGCTTAATGCTATTATCAGCGCACAAAACTCAGTTTTGCTTTTTGATGGCACCCAGGCCGATGCGCATACAGGCGCAGGTGTCACAGACAACGACATAAGCAACAACAGCTACATAGCACGCTTCACTCTCACCGGGCAAACAACCATAGGCCGGGCGGAGCTGAACCTGTCAAAAACTGGCGTTGGCGCAAACATAGTGCTGGAAATTCGCGACAACACATTCAACCCGAACGGCACTAATGACGGGATGTTGCTCAAGTCAATGGTGTTCCCGGCCAAGCTTTTCCCCACCGCCGCCACATACACCAGCCTTCCGGTTGACCTGTCAGGGCTGACCGCCGGGGCTACCTACTGGCTGAGGGTCAACAAGGCCGGAGACGCCACGAACCGCATGCTGTGGCGGGGAGAGGCGACGATAAATGCAAGCTATCCGACTTATTTTCGCTCCGGTTTATCGGGGGCGTGGACAGCCAATAATGCGTTGCACTTCCGGGTATTTGCTAATACGCCGGGCACATACCTGTTACGGCACGGCGTTTGGGGCACAAATGGGCAGACGCTGGTGCTCTATGGCGGATCGAACAATATCAGTGAGATATGGCGGTGGCTCCCGGCAAACGACGGGGTGTTTGTGATTTGCGATAAACTAACCCCGACATATGACGCCAACGGCGTACCAGTAAGATGGGGGGTGTCGTAATGTTTGGCTTTTTTGAAGCAATCTATGCTTTTTTAACCCGGCATGTAGGGACCCGAACTGATGCAGCGGATGCAGGGGGAAGTCTGCATGCGAAATTCAGGAATGTCGACGCTAAAATAGGCACGTCGGCAGACGGGAGAGCAGCCAATACAATATTTGGCTGGCTTAATAGCCCAGTAAAGAGTTGGCAGCGAGTGACGTTTACACCAAATACGGTTAATCAATTTTCGGTCACTATATCCAGCGTCAACCCGGCAAAGTGTCTTGTGTTTTTGGATGGTTGTGATTTACATTATGCTTCCGGAAGTCAAAGTGCATCATCATTAATAACTAGATATGTCTCAAGTTTTACCGCAACATCGATTGGTTTCAGTAGTACGTTAATTTCTGGTATTTTCGACATACGGACCTTTGGCACGTACTCAGTAATCATCGTGGAATTATACTAACAGGAGGCACGTGTATGAGATTTGCAATTGTGAATGTTGGGGACGGTACCATTTGGCAGATCAATGATGCCATAGGTGCCTTTGATACCCTTGAGGATATTAACGCTAAGCTTCCGAAAGAGTTTCGGGCGATTGAGTGTGGATCGGAAGTGACGACACAACATATATACAGCATGGAAACAGGAGAATGGGCTATAATCCCAACACCAGAAGTTGCACCAAAGTCACCTGACCAGTTTACTGAACTACGGGAAAATCAGCTCATCATCATGGATGCACTGGTGACCATCTTTGAGGAAATCCTGATCCTGCGAGGTGAGAAATTGTGATTGAGATTTATTGCAAACTGGTATTAGAGGGTAGGCGAACCATTGAGCAAGTACCCTTGAGGTATCGAGCAGAAATACAGGTTGTACTTAGCTCATCTCTGCACTTACGGGAGGTGGTGTAGTTGTCTGAACAAAAGTTCATGGTGGAGGTGATCGACAGGTTGGCCAGGATAGAGACAACCCTTGCTGGTCTTGCGGCCAGTGGAAAAGCGGACATGGACGCCTGTCAGCGGCAGAGCGAGGGGCGTTTCAAAGTTATCGAAGATGACCTAAGGGAGATCCAAGAGGAAAAAAAGTGGTTGTGGCGGGCACTGATGGGCATAGCGTTGGTGGCCGCCTATGATTTGGTAAAGGGCCTCGTTGTTGTGGCCATGAACTAGGAGGAAAATCATGGGTATATTCGGAGCGATTCAGTCCCCGGCTGATCACCGGGATTATATTTATGGCCAGATGGTTCCGGTGGGCACGCTGCCGCCGCGGTACGTCCTGCCGGAGGTCCACCCGGTGCGCAAGCAGGAGTACGGCAATTGTGTCGGCCAGGCGGCAGCCGGGATCAAAGAATATCAGGAGGCCAAAAATTACCCGGGTATACGTCCCAGGCTGTCCCCGGTATACGTCTACGGCGAGTGCAAACGGCAGGACGGCATACCCGATACTGAGGGCACGTATCCCAGGACGGCCATGGCGGTGCTGCTGAAGCAGGGCGTTTGCCTGGAATCTACTATGCCTGAGAGCACGCAGACACATCCCTACAGGGTGCCGGCGGCCAGCCAGAAGGCCCACGATGAAGCCAAGCAGTTTGTTATCGGCGCGTATGCCCGGATACAGACCCTGGCCGAAATAAAACAGGCAATCGCCCGCGAAGGGCCGGCGATGGGGGCCGCAATGGTTTGCGAGAATTTCATAAGACCGGAGCCGGGGGGCTTCATCCCTATGCCGGAGGGCGCCATGATGGGTGGGCACGCTGTGACCGTAACCGGGTGGGATGATACCTTGACACACACCTACCGGCAGCCATACCGGGGTAAGCGCACGTTCACCGGTTTCTTGCGTGTTCGCAACTCCTGGGGGGTTGAGTGGGGTGACAGAGGGTATTGCTGGATACCGCATGAATTGTTCCATAGCCGGCTTGATGTGGGGATGCCTTACTGGATGGAGTCCTGGAGCTCTGTGGACGTCATTTTGCCGCCCAAGGATGCGCGGCAGATAGTTATTGTCCCGGGACAGATTACGGCCAATGTGGATGGCGTGGATGTGCCGCTTGACCAGCCGGCCGAGGTGCATTCCCGGACGCACAGGACGTTGGTGCCGCTGCGGTTTATCGCGGAGCATATGGGCTGGCATGTACACTGGGACGGTGTCAGGGTGATACTCAGTCAGCCGAATAGGGGGTGATAAGGATGCTGGAAACAGCGGTGACTGTTGTGCCCGTCTGGACGCACATTATTTTGCACCACACGGCCAGCAGTAAAACCAAGACTGTGGAGCAGCTGCGACGAGAGCACCTGGCCCGTGGGTGGCGGGATATAGGTTACCATTATCTGGTTGATTATACAGGTGGTGTCCACGCCGGCCGGCCGCCCAATGAGCCCGGCGCGCATGCGCAGGGGTGGAACAGTAAAGCGATTGGTGTCGCTACTATCGGCGATATCAGCGAGTATCCCATGGGTGAGGACCAGCGGGGGGCGCTGGTCCAGTTGGTGCGCCACCTGATGGATGAGCACGGCATACCGGCGGCCAATGTGCTGTATCACAGGGATGTAGGCGCTACGTCTTGCCCGGGGAGGTTCTTCCCGGACATTAAGGCGGCGGTTGGCGCTCCCTTCAAGGACGTGCCCCCTGACCACTGGGCGGCGGCGGCGGTTGAGTCCGCAAGCGAAGCAGGTCTGCTTGGCGGTTATCCCGACGGCACGTTCCGGGGGGATGAACCGGTGACGCGGTACGAACTGGCGGCTTTTGCTGCGAAATTATGGGAAAGGGTGAAGGGCTGATGGAATTTAAGAAACGTCTGAGGAATTACGGCCTGTGGGTTGCTGTGGCCGGGTTTATTCCTCTGCTGGCGCAGGCTTTTGGGTATAAAATATCCGAGGCTGAGTATATGGAAATAGTTAATGCGCTGCTGGCCATACTGGTGCTGTTGGGGATTATAAATAATCCCGCAACTAATAACTCTGGTTTTGGTGATGATTAAACAGCGGTACACTGAGAATTACTGGTATTATGTATAACTTTCGCCACGGGGTACTGCCACGGGGTACTGCCACGGGGTACCACGGGGTACTGCCACGGGGTACCACGGGGTACTGCCCCGGGGTACCACGGGGTACCATTTTGGCAAGTTATTGCATAATAGCGCAAAAAAAGGGGTGATTAGATGTGGCAGCGGTTACATGTACTCGTAAGTGCGGCGCAAATGGCCTGGCTCAGGGCGGAAGCCTACACCAAGGGGAAGAGTCTCGGGGGAATAATCCGGGGAATAATCGACGAGGCAATGTCGCAGCAGAAGAAGAGCAGTTAATTAGGCAGCTATACAGCCAGTTGGGCAATGGCCATTTGGTAGCCCGGCATATTGGCCGGAGCAGCACCACCGTATATAACCACCTGGATCGGGGCGGGTGCCGGCGGCCACGGTGGGACGATAATCAATTGCAGATTATGGTGGACGGTTACCTGGAGGGGAAGCCGGCTGCTGAAATTGCCCGAGAGATAGGGCGCAGTCCCCGGGCAATTAGGATACGTATGTGCCGGCACCGTAGCGACACCCGCCGGGATCCCAAAAAGCGTCGGGCACTGCGTGCGATTACGATGGCACTGCGGGCAGTCCGCAAGGCCGATATTTTCCGGGAGGTGGAGTCGTGAGATTTAAAAAACCGTTTTTCGTGACGCCTCATGCTGTTAGGCGATTTCAGGAACGCATAGCCGATCTGCCCGCCGCCCAGGTGATCAGGCTCATTCAGGCCGCTCTGCAGGACAACCGGCAGATGGCGGGTGTGCAAGTCTACAATAAGGAGCGGTGCCCGGTATTCCGGGCCAGGTACCGAGATGTGGAATACATGATACCCATAGCACAACAAGGAAAAGGCCGGCAGTGGCCCTATGTGCCCACTGTCCTGCTACCGGACATGAGGACATATATTTTGCACGAAAGGAGGGGTTAACATTGGGACTCCTGATGCCCACGCAATTTATCCGCCAGGCGGCCTTGAAAACCGGAACAGTGGTCACACCCACGCCTTGGAAGGACAGAGATCCCGGCAAAAAGACGCGCAAGGGCATGAATAGCCAGGTTCGCATGGGTGAACATGTCGGGGTGATGGTGTCAGACCCGGACATACAGGACGTGTCAGACCGCAGGTGCTGGCTTTGTGGCGGGACTACCGGTGGGCGGGGGTTACCGGTCAAAAAGGTGATCAGGGACACATTCACGGACAGGGACAAGGCCCGCTGGCCGGCCAGTCGGTCGGTATGTCCCGGGTGTGTATTTTGTCTATCGTTTATGAGTCTGCGGAACTACAGTATCCTGGCCACGCCGGACGAACTGCAGCACCCAGGACGGGCAGAGATCCGAGACATCCTCCTTGACCCGCCGGAGCCGCCGTTTGTGCTGTGCATAGCGGTGAGTGGCCAGAAGTGGTTGCACTTCCGGTCAAAAGTTGCGTATTCCCGGGACGGGTACCCGGTGCAGCTAGAGGAAACGCTGGTGTGCGTGGAGCGACCTATCCTGCGGGATTGGTTAGAGGTGGTTGAGCGGCTGTATACCGTATTTACCAAGGCGGAGATTTTAACCGGGCAGTACGGGCAGAATCGGATTCGGCAGTTTGGCCTAGCGGAGTTTCAGGAGTTGGAGGCGCGGATTTCGAGGCATCGGGGGACCAGGCTGTTTGATTTGGCGGTTTTTGTGAGTCAAAAGCAGGATGCACCGGCGCTGCCGGGGAAGGAGGATTAATGTACTATAACTTTGACACAGATGACAATATAGCTGCAACAGCAGCTCTATTGCTCTATGCGGTTTATCGCAGCCGGAACACGAAACGGTTTAAAGTATCGCCAGATATGTACGGAATGATAGAGAGAGCTGTGAAGAGCGCTAGTAAACGTGCCGGTGATCTGGCCGATTTCATCGAAAAACTTAAGCCAAAACTTCACTGTGAGACAATTCACCCCCGCTGGGCCAGCACACATCCCGAAGGCATGATCAGTATGAAAATAATGCCTGACGGCTCTATTACCCAGATCGAGGACAAGGGCCGCAGACAGTTCCTGACGGATGTGTTGCAGGAGGTTAACCACCGGGAGATCCTGGATTACCTGTATCGTAAAACGGCGGTGGTGGTCCTATTAGTTAGGGACCGACTAGAGAGAGAGAAGCCCATTGAGTCACGTTTTGTTACTGAATATGAGGGGGAATACATTGATGCCTAATACCGAAAAGGTCAAATCAAACAATCTGCGTTTGGACGGGAAAGTAACATTACTATCGCCATTATCACATATTGGCAGTTCGGTCGGCCCGGATTCCTTCCTGTCCGAGGATATAATCATCGGTACCGACGGGCATCCTATAGAGGTTTTCTGTTATTCAGGAAATTCATTCAGGGGCATTCTCCGCGATAAAGCAGCCGAATACATGACAGAGAAACTTGGCGGTATCCGATACAACCCGGATGTGTTTTACCTGCTGTTTTCCGGCGGTTCACTGGGCGGCACCCAATCCGTAGACATCGACCAGGCCCGCATGTATCGGCGCAACATCCCCATGTTGTCTGTGTTCGGCGGTGGCGTGGGTAACCAGATTCTCACGGGCAAAATCAAAGTGGGCGCCATGTATCCCTTGGTATCCGAGTGTCAGCGGGTACTACCCGAGCACCTGCGGGACGCCAATGCCCCATCCTGGCGGCAGTGGACGTTCGAGAAGTCATTTACCCGTATGGACGATGCCAAAAACGAAAAGCTCCGCAAATATCTGGCAGGGGCTGAGAATGACGGACTAATTGCCACATCGAAACCGCAGGCGCTATTGGTCGGTGAGGATGTTCCGGAAGCGCCACCTGAACCGGCGAAGAAGAAGAAAGAAGAACCGCCCCAGCAAATGCGCTACACGGTTGAAATGCTGGCAGCCGGTGCCGTGCTATACCAGCGGATTGATCTGTGTGACCTGTCAGACCTGGAACTCGGGGCCTTCGTGTCGGCTATGGTGGAGTTCTCCAAAAGCAACTATATCGGGGGCAAATCCGGTACCGGTCATGGACTGGTTGATATCCATTATGACTGGCGGCCAGCTGGGGCGAAGGAAAACAGCGGCAAATTCCTGGCGGTGACCACTGACCAGCTTTGGTTGTCCAAGCCGGCAGAGGCCGCTAGAAATAAATACGATGACTTCCTGGTGACATTGTATGACCGGTATTTGGAGAACCATGCAGAAGAATTGACCAAACTGTTGGCGGCAGGTGGTAAATAATGCAACCCATGCGGATTATCGCCGTCATGCAGGATGGTCGCATAGCGGGAACCGAGCCCTGGTTCCCGCTGGATTCTATCCTGGCCGCCGAATGGATGCGCCGGCACCACACCGAGGCGTATTACAACGCCAGCAGTCACATGCTTAAAAGCGATCTAATCACCCCAGATTTGCCTTTTGAGCGTCGGGGCCAGGACGACAACTGGTACTGGGCCTGCTCGTTTAACACCCAGATGCCGACTCACGAGTACGTTATGTACTGGCACAAGCGGGTTGATGACCAGCTGGAGCAGCACATTGAATTCGGCAGCAAGCGGGGCAAGGTGGATATAAAATCGAGCAAGTACAAGGCTTACCGAATGCCGCTGGTAGTGCAGTTATTTGACCGACTGGTTTATTATGCCGTGGGTGATATGGATGCAGTCCGGGACCTGGCCAGTACCGTAACTCACATCGGGAAAAAATCGAGTCAGGGCCTAGGGGCCGTAGATTATTGGCAGGTGGAGCCATGGCCCGAGGATTGGAGCGTGATGGCCGGAGGCAGGCTTACCCGGGCAGTGCCGCTGCGTGATATGCCGGGTGGTTTTTCCGGCAGGGTGGCGACCTATGGCATCAGATCACCATATTGGCACAGCGATAATCAGCGGGTGTGTGTGATGCCGGAGGTGGATCATGGACAAAGAACTGTACCGTCTGTACGCTAAGTTGCCGGTGTTCAGACGACGGATAAAGAGATCTATGGACGTAATCCGTGAAGCATTGTCTATTCCCGGCGCTTGGGCAGTATCCTGCTCCGGCGGTAAAGATAGTGTAGCATTGCTTGACCTGTGCATTATTGCCGGTTGGCGGGGTCCGCTTTTCCATTTCTGGTACGACGAAACACCCGGAGAAAACACGGAATTAGTCCGGCAAATGGCTGATAAATACGGGATGCAATTACATCTGCTCTATGTACCCGGGGCCTGGGACGTATACCAGGAAGTTGGACATTTTTTTGTCCACCCGGAAACGCCCGATGAAAAAGCCGCAACAAACAGGATGTTGCGCCAGTACAAAAAGATCTTAAATGAATATGTTGCCACACAAAATTGGACAGGACAGTTTCTGGGTTTGCGCCGGAACGAGAGCCGGATCCGGGGTATGATACTGGCCAAAAAAGGTACGTTATACAAGACTAAGAACCGGTCCGCATGGACCGCCTGTCCGCTGGCCGAGTGGGATGTACGGGATGTGTGGGCATATACCCTGCTTCGAGGATTGCCTTATTTGCCACGCTACGAACATGCACCCGAAGGCGAGCGATCAGAAATCACTTGGCTTGCTGCCGAATCTCTCTGGAGGTACGGCATGGCAGCGCGACTAAAAAAAGAAGATCCGGAAGAGTTTAACCAATTGGCTGTAATATGGCCGGAAATACGGAGATACACTTAAGCCCGTGCCCGGGTCACCCCCGGGCTTTTATTTTCCCTGCCACAATCTCCAATATCCTCTCCACATTCGTTTCCCGCGCAAATACCACCGGCACGTCCCTATCAATTGCCGCCTCCTTAAGCCACCACATGGCCGCATGACTGCAACACCGCGTCAGTACCACATACACATCCGCCTGCCGGGCCAGCGCCTGCAGGTCCACGTCCACACTGTCCCCATGGTGCCACACCATCCGGCAACCCTCTCTCTCTATTATTTCCCGGGGCCACCCCGCTACCAGGACCGTTTTCCCGGCCAGGACAGACAGGTCCACCTCTTCCCGGGACGGCGCTGCAGGTTCAGGCAGCGCTTCCGGCGCTTCCGCTGCTGCCGGCAACAACCCGGCCAGGCGCTCCACCTCGCCGCGCAGTTCAGCCACCAGTCCCTTCAGCGCCCGGATTTTCCGCACGTCCTCCATGTCCCGGGCGACCACTGCCGGACGGCTTTTCAGCTCCCCGATCTCCCGCCGGAGCCGTCCCACTTGCTCCGCCAGGACAGCGTTCTCCTGCCGGGCGTCAGACAGCTGGCGCGACAACTCTGCCGACCGGTTGCGCTGCCTGTCCAAATCCCGCCCAAGCTGGCCGATTCTCTCAAACAGCACTCCGGACTCCCCGGACCTCTTCTTGACCACCTTCCCCAGCGCCTTTGTGCGCCACCGCTCCAGCTCCTCCGGCAGCGGCACATGCAGGGTGAGATACGTCACCCGGTCCCGGCCGTACTCCCTAACCCACTCCTCCATCGGCCAGGTGTCTATCGGCGTCCAGATAAATTCCTCTTCCACCAGGTACCGATTCGATAGCCGCCAGAACAGCCGGCGGGTGTCCCCGGCAATACGCTTCTCAGCATCCTTGCGCCAGACGGCGGTACTGGCATGGCCCGGCAGCATGGGCATTTCCAGAGCCTGGTACACTGCCACGAATTCCTTTGTGGTCAGTTCGCGCAGCGACTGGGGCCATTTTGCCAGGGCGTGATCGCAGTATGTACTCCAAAATTCCTTTTCATGCTCCTGGTAGCAGTCGTCCTTTTTTTCGAGTCCCCGGTCATACTCCGCTTGTTCTTCCGCTGTCAGTGTAACGGCATATGGCAGGGCTTCGCCGCCCACCACGGGAAAGCCATCCGTTCCGATCCGGGTACGGACTGCCGGCTCCATTTTGCCGTCAGTGAGGTTGTACATTGTCAGGTGCTCAGGCCATCCCTCGATGTCGCAGCCGGGACACTTAAGCGGAACCACTGGAAAATCCTGCTGACCGAGTTGGGCGTCAAATTCGGGATAGGTAAGCAGTCCGTAGTCATGGATACGTATGGATAATGTCGCGCCACATTTACACTGGCGTTCCAGGTGACTGGCCATATGAATTTTTTGCATCAATAACACCTCCGGTTATATTATAGGAAACTAATGGGCATGGATGCAAATTTAATTTTAAAAAAACTATTAAAAATATATTAGAAACCTATTGCATTTCTATCAGATGCATGTTATACTGTTATCAGATAGGAGAACAGCACCTTGAAAAACGAATACAGAGGCAGCCAGTACGGCGAAGGATCCCTGAGCGGAGAGCGCGACGATATGAGCGGGAGCCGGGGGGAATAGGCCAGAAAGCTGCAAGGAGGATACATAAAACGGGGACGGCAACCCGGGAAATTGCCACCGCTGCGAGTGCGGCGGGTCCGGCCCAGGTGGAGCCGGGGAAGGAGAAAAGTGGAAACAATGAAAACTTGGCCAGAAGGCCATGGAAATCCATCGGTTCGACTGGTTTGAACCGAGCAGGTGAAATATGAGGTACCTCATAGACGAGGTGCTCGTCGTGGGCGGCGAGCACCTGGATCGCGGCTTCGTCCTCGATCCAGAAGCTGGTTTAGTCCATTGGACTGAACCCATCCTGAATGGGGAAACCTTTGTGTTCCCCATTCAGGAGTGCAAATACCTGAATGGGACTCCGGTCTCCCCCGAAGACGGGGAGCTGATCGGAGAGCCCCTGTAACCCAGCCCGGACCGCCCCCTTGGGCGGTCCAAAAAAAAATCACGCGGCCGGCATCCGCGAAAACAACTGCCCGGCTGCGAGTGCAGCCGCAGCCGGGCGGAGTCCCGGCAGAAAGGAGAAAAAATGTCGAAAAAAGTACAAATCAAGTACCTGCTCAGTGGGCAGGGGCGCAAGAACAGCATCCTTGCCGGCGGGGACGGCAAGGAACTGCAGACTCTGGAGGTTGACATCACCCCCCAGCTCGTTGAGCTGGGGAATGTCACCCAGCTGGGTGACGTAATGTTGAACGTCGGGTTCAGGCTGCCTTCCTGGAAGAAGGCAGCCGAACAGGTAGACCTGGAAAAGAAGGTGCTCCAGTCCGGCTATTCCCCGGGCTGGTATTGGAACACAAAATCCAGTATTTTTCATTTCGATACGCCCCAGACCCCCGAGGCCCTGCTCACCTGGGAGCAGGCCAGGGTTTCGGGTCTGACCGCCACCGAGTCAGATCCTGAAAACCTGGCGAAGATCGCCGCCTTTGAGGCGGCCTACGCGGAGCGGCAGGCCCGGGATGAGGCTGCCCGGGCTAAGCAGCTGGCACGGGAAGAGGCCTTCCGGGCGGAGCGGCAGGCCCGGGAGGCCGAAAAGGCAGCCTGGATCGCCGCCCACGGCTCCGACTATCTCAAGCGGGCTGCCGCCCTCGGTTACGACTGCCAGAGGCAGTACGTGACTGAGCGGGCAGCCCGGGAGGTGCCCGGTTTCATCCTGGACTTCCATGACAGGGCCGAATGGAAGTCCAGGGCCTGCCCCAGCGAGGAGGCCCTGGGGCAGGTGGAAGCTCTGCTGGAGCAGGGTTTCCAGGCGGAGGTTGTTTGGCTTACGCGTCCGGCGGACGCGGAGCCGGACAACGAGAACTTCGATCCCTACCAGGGCTTCGAGCCCTGCGAGGCAGTCGTTGTCAGCAACTACCTCGGAAAGTATACTCTGGTGTGTTACTAGTACACCACCTGCGGGCACGGTTTGCACCGTGCCCGCATAAGAAAGGAGGTGAAAAATGCGCTACTTACTAAATTCGACGGTCATCACCGGCCCGGGCAGGTACCACTACAGCCTGGTTACTGCACCGCAGGCAGCCGCCTGGCTGCACCAATACGGGGATTTCATATCCCGTATTGGCTACCCGGCCACGGCGGAGCACATCCAGGAGATCGCCGGCATTCAGCCAGCGATCAGCCGGGAGGCTACGGCCATGCAGCCCGGTGATGAGGCACTGGTAGTGCGCCTGAAATACCGGGTGCAAAATCCCGGTGAGAAGGCGGCTCACCAGCCCTCCCCGGAGGACTGGGAGTACGGTATCCTCCGGGTAGAATAATATATTTATCTGCATCCGGGCAGCGCGCGTTGCCCGGATAATACTATTTCAGGAGGTTTTGCAATGAAAAAAACCATCAGTATGTACATCCACCCCTCCACGGAGGAGGAAATCAGCCGGCGCGGGGATAACCGCAGTCACGTCATTAACCGTGACCTGGAGCGTCTGTACACGCTATATCGGCGCGCCATCCGGGAAGTGCCGCTGACGGAAAGCGAAGCGTGTCTGATCGTGGACGCGCTGAACGGCTCCCTCTACGATGCCCAGTCCGCGCCGATGCTCTGGGCCAGCATCCAGGACGCTATAACCCTGGACGGTCTGGCGGCAAAATGGCGGGTTGACGGGGCGGCGCTGGTTGAAAAGCTCCGTGCCCTGTCCGCGTTCCAGTCCATGGCGCTGGTTGACGCGGCGGAGCGGTTCTGGTCCCTGCCGGCTGAGAGCAGGGACCGGGATGCGGACATCCGGAAGTTGTTTAATGTTATGATATAACCGCCCTCCGGGGCGGTTTTTTTATTTCACATGGAATAATGCAGGAATAATTTACCACTCCGGCGAATATATGCCCAGGTGATTTTATGGTGAGGAACAGACTGGCGCAAATCCTAAACGACCGGCGCATAACCCAGGCCGAATTAGCCCGGTTGTGCGGGGTGAGGTCGGAAACTTTGGGCCGGATAAAACGACAGAAGAAACCAGATGCAGAGGTAATGCTATTAATTGCCAAGCACCTGGGTATGGCGGTTGAGGAGATTTTTTGGATAGAAGGAACCCCCGAGTGATCGGGGGTTTTTTTTTTTTTTTGGGATGGGCCGGGATTTGCACCCGACAACGTGGACTCCCGGCTGTTTCAGAGGCTCCACAACCTCACTTTACCGGGCAAAGTGCGTTTACCTGTTCCGCCACCATCCCCAATCATATGCCCATATAATACCACATAAAACGTACAGGCTCAAGTAGCATATACCTTACTCCCGTCACATAAACCTTAAGTATAACAATGTTAAACGGGGGTGTGGCGATGAGAAATTTTGTGGCCGCAAGGCTTAGAAAGCGCCGGGATGTGGACATTATCCAGGCCATCAGCGGAGTTGAGGAAGGGGAGATATCGGACCTGGTACGCTTAGGCTTAAGGCTTGTGTTAAACAATGTTAAACAGCCGGAACAAAAACAAAAGCCCCAGCCCAAAACCTTGGACTGGAACCGACTAAAATAGGGCGCACTTACCTACCCGCGTTGCTGGGCAGTTGCCCTGCAACAGCTTATGCCCGGGCCGGTCGGATTATGCCAGTACCCCGGGGCTGGTAAAAAATATTGGAGGTGTCCAACGTGGTTATCCTTATTAACGGACGGAGGGTGGTGCCGGTGCCTGTGTACGTGGAGTTGGTGCCGGCACCCGACTGGCGGGCCGATGTCTTGCGCTGGATGGACCGGGTACAGGACGGCCTTAAATCCTTGCTCCCGCCACCTGGGGCGGTAATGGCAGCGGCGCCAGTGGGAGGCTTAACCGGCAAGTTGTGGCCGCTGGTTGACCGGCTCCAGGAGTTTGGTCTGGCGGCGGCCATAGCTGTTAGCCTTTGGGGGCTGTGCCGGGTTATCATGGGCGACCCCAGCGGAAAGCAGCAAATCTGGCAGGCTATTGTCGGGTTCATTGGGTTGTTTATTCTCCCGGAGGTGTTTTTCTCCATCTGGGAGGCGTTTAGATAATGAAGGTTATAGAAGATGCAAAGCAAGGAGCGATAGATTCAGCCGGCGAGGCCGGCAAGGCGTGGATTGAAGGTGTGATTACCCGGGCCGGGGAGATATTCCTGGATTGGTTTACCCAAGCCATTGATAACCTAGCACTGGGCGGGATGATGGTCGGTTGTTTTCTTTATATGCTGGGATTGAAAAAAGGAGGTCAGGCAACATGGGTAAGTTTGGCAGTTTGGTTCACGTTAAAGGTTTTGCTCTGGTGCGGCGCGTAACCGAGCCCATGGCCGCCATGCAACTTATACCTGACCGGTCCTTGCGTAACTACCAAGTGGATTCCTTAGCTAAGGCTATGACGGAGTTTTATACCAGGCCACTGGCCAGGGTTCGGCCCGGGTTCCCGGTGACTATCCAAGGACATGATCGCTTTGTGTTCCGGGTTACCCTGCAGGCGGAGGCAGTTAACTTCCTGCTTTATGTCCCAGCACGACTGGCGGATTATTTCCGGCAAAAAACTCAGGCCACCTGGGATAAGGCTACCGTCACACCTGTGGAAACGGAGCTAAACCTGACACCGGACCGGTGCAAATGCTGTGAGCTTACCTACAGGCGACATGATATATTTGCCCTGGCTACAGACCGGGACACGAACAGCCACCTGCCAGGAGTGCTGGCTGCCACCAGGGACATGCGGCCCGGGGACATGGTTGTTGTCGACATCCTGTTCCTGGCCACGGACCGGGTTAACTGGGAGTACGACGCTGGCCGGGCCTATGAGCGGTTTCAGGCCGGCCGGATGCCCCGGCGGGTGCAGGTGTCACCGGTGGCAGCCATGAGTGCCGGGTTTGGGCTGGTTAACCTGGCCATGGCCGAGGTACAGAGAACGATAGTAGAGGGCATGGGCGGTGACAGTCGCCGGGGATTTACACCCATGGACCCGGAGCGGGAGGCCTTGGCTGTGCGGGGGTTATCCACAGCTACTACGGCAAAGATTCACAGCCCGGTGCTGCGGACCCATATCCGGATTATCAGCCAGGCCAGTGACCCGGAGCGGGCAGCGTTAACCATGCGGGCTGTGGCCGGGGCATATAAGGATATTACCAGTGACAACGAGCTGGTCCAGAGGAGCCGCAGCGCCCCGGGGGCGGTTAAGGAGGTGCTGGAGTGCCGGGCCCCCATGACCGGCGGTATCATGGTATCTACAGCCGAGGCAGGGAAACTGATGAGTCTACCCACCGGTGGCCTCCAGGAAGAGTTTCCCCAGGTGGAAAGTGTCGGCCATCGGGAAGTTGCTCTGCCGGCCGAACTATTCGCCGCCGGGATCCCTATTGGCAGCGTGACCAAGGGCGGGGTAACCAGAGTGGCCCACATCCCGATCCATGACCATAATATCCTGTGCCTGCCGCACGTCAGCCTGGGGGCCATGGGTACCGGCAAGACCACCCAGGATGCGGTGGTGGCCCTGGGGTTCCTCCGACATGGATTCTCAGCCGTGGCCATCGACGTGGCTGACGGTAAGCTAATTGACACTATACGGGATGGACTGCCGGCAGATTTCCCGGCAAACCACATTATTGACCTGGATTTTGGCAACCTGGAATACCCCATCCCGCTGAACTGGTCCGAGATCACCCGGGGGCTTTTATCCGGCCAGGCTCGGAGCATTGACGCCCGCAAGGCAGCCAACCGGCTGAGTGCCCAGCTGGTCAGCTTTGTTGAGCGCCTGGGCCATGACTCAACGCCCCGAATGGAATCCTACCTAACGGCTGCCGGCAAGGCAGTCCTGGGCCGGCCAGAAAACGGACTCCTGGAGGTTATCCTGGCCCTGACTAGTAGCGAATACCGGGAGCAGATCCTGGCGGCCGGTATCGCTAACCACCAGGCCGCCGACACGCTCCGGTGTCTGCACGACGCCGGGGACGGGATGCAGCAGCAGATTGTCGGCCCGATACTTAACCGGCTGAACCTGCTCCTGGGGAACGAGACCATGGCCAATTGCTTACTACAGCGGGGGAACCCGGCGATTGACTTCCGCCGCTGGCTGGATGGTGGCGACCGGGGGCCGTATTTTATCGGCTTGCGAGTGCCCAAGGATGAGCTGTTGGACACTGCCACGGATAGACTGGTTACGTTTTTGATTGCCAAGGTCTGGCTGTCGGTTTTGAGTAGATACAACCAACCAGAGGAGGCCAGGAGGCCGGCAGTCATGGTCATGGATGAACCGCACCAGTTTATGAGTAGCAAGGAGCTCTGGGGCGATATGGTCCGGGAGGCCAGGAAGTGGCGGCTTAAGCTGTATTGGAGTGCTCACAACTTCCGGGATTTCCGGAGTCTGGGTAAGACCATGAAAGATGCTGGCTGCCAGTATTCGGTGTTTAGAACCTCGAAGGAAACCTACCAGGACTTGGCCGAGGAGTTACTGCCATTTACGTTGGAAGATTTAATCCGGATTCCTGACAGGTACTATGCGGTGAATAAGGTAGTGCTACCGGGGGCCCCGAATACGCCTGCATTCCTGGCCAAGATGGATGCGCCGCCAGGGAGCGTGCTGGACCGGGCCAGTAGGCGGGAGGAGTGTAGCAGGATGTATGGCCGACATATTGATGCGGTGGAGAGGGATATCTACGAGAGGAGGGCCGCAGTGTCGAAATAAGGCGACAAGAAAATAAAGGGAATCTTTGTCGCTGCATGGAAAGTATCACAAAAAAAGGAGGTAGTATTGTGAGATTCAAGCTATTAATTATTATTGTGGCAACAGTATTGATATTGATGGTCACATCACCCGCTTGCGCTTCACAGGTTTATGTTGATGGTAAAAAACTGGATGTGGTCACCATTACTGAAGGCGGCACCACCCTGGTTCCATTGCGGGTCATATTTCAGGCCCTGGGGGCAAGTGTTGACTGGGACGGGTCTACGCAGACAGTCACAGCCACAAAAGAGCAGACAAACATTAAATTGCAGATTGGTTCTAATACAGCCTATAAAAACGGGCAACCTGTAACATTGCAGGTTCCAGGTAAAGTAATTCAGGGCAACACCATGGTCCCATTGCGCTTTGTATCGGAGTCTATGGGCTGTGTGGTAAATTGGGATGGAGCAACCAGCACGATAACGATTGTCTCAGGGCAAGTCCAAAGCCCCGCGATGTCTACAGTGTACTATGAAAACAAAGTAGGTAACTTTGGCTTAAATGTCCCCGCAGGTTGGCTAATAGAAGACATTAAAAACGGAGATATTGAGGGGGTAAAGCTCAAGCCCGAAGAAGACACGGCAAACATAGTAGTATTAGTTAGCCCCTCTGTCGGATTTGGATTGGATACAGTTTTTAAAGAGTATCTGGATACCAACCCATTCGGATCATGGGAAGAAGTTTCTAGGCAAAAGATATCGACGGGCGCCGGGGAAGCTTGGCTAGTAACCAAAATAACAACTATAAGGGAAGAACCACACAAAGCCTATATCATGGTAAATGTTAGTGGCGATAAGGTTTATAATATAATGATGTGGTGGAATCTAACTCATTGGCCAAATAATGAGAAAGATTTTAGGGAAATGGCTATATCCCTAAAAACCCTGTCGCCAACGACAGATAAGCCAGCGCCAGACTCTGCTACAGCTTCGCCTACTAACATTAGCAATGCTCTATCGAAAGAGTTTGGCAGCGTTGGTGATTTAAGTCGCTACAAAATTACGGACACTTCATTGGGTGATACAGTTTTTGTTAGTTTTGAGATGGCTGATTATGATGCTAATAGAAAATGGCGCGAATTACCAGAACCGACCAGAAAAGAATTCCTACAGTCCGTTCTTAACCGTTTACGTGGGTGGTATCCCGGTAAAGACATAGCTGTTTATATTAAGATAGTCTATGATTACCACACTTGGAACCCGAGGCTTGATGACAATATAATCAGTTTTAACGTCAATAAAGGGTGGTATGTTTCAAATACGTACTACAGCGGCAGCGCCAATTACTTCAAGCCCACCAATACAGTACTCATAGATCCTAACGAGTAATAAATTGCCCGGCATAGGCCGGGTTTTTTGTGTTTTAATTAATCAGGCCACAGATACCACTATCAGTTTAGTGAATACAAAAGATGGTTGGAAGGTATCAACAAAAAATGATGAATTCTTTGATGCCATGATCGGGAACATGGGCAAAGCTTTTGTAGAATAAAGATATTGCAGCCCTGGGTTAAAAACCTGGGGCTTTTTTATTTTGGGGTACCCCGGCGCGTCGGTCCCGTACGCTGACCGGCACGCCTCAAGTTGGGTGACGTGAGCCTCGCGGGTTGTTTGAGCGGGCTTGCGGATGGCCGCCGTTCGTCGAGTGATGGTGCCTCCCGTGTTTAGTCCCCACGGGGAAGGTCAAGTTTGTTCGACCAGGGCCATGGCCACGGCTCTGGACCGTTGCGAGTTGCAGGCATTACCGGGTACCCGGTTGAAGGATATCCTGCTACCCCGCTGCCGGGCGGGGTTTCGTCGTCTACGACTCATCAGGCAGGCTTATTTGAAGGTATCCCCTTTAACCAGGCGTCCCTTGCCTGCCGGCAAGCTTCCAGGTTGGGTTTGACGCAGCTAAAAAGCTCTCCATTGGTATGGCGATAATCATACTGCACATATTTACGCCTGCCGTGCTTAAAGGTTTCGTGCTGCTCCTGGCCGGCGTTGACATCTTTCGGGTTTAACATTTCAATCTCTCCTTCCCATCAGGGCGGTAATTGCCAGGTACCCAACGGCCATGGCCAGGATAACCTGTTGCCACCAAGCGGCCTGTGGTGAGTACGCGAATAACAGTGATACCGCAAGCAGTCCCCTGGTGCTAATCAAATTTGAAATTCTGATGTTCTTCATGCTATACTATGGAGTAGGGGGGGGAAGGTGGGAGGTTGTTATCCTCCAAACCTTCCGGTAGCTAGCGGCGCTTTCCTTTGCGGGGGTTGTGCCGCTTTCGCTTTTTCCGCTCCTGCCACCATCTGTACAAGTCTTTCAGGACTGTGTAGATTAGGGCAGCTAGCGGAATCCACTCCATAGGATTCACCTCCTTTCTTAAATTAAGTATACACCGAAATTAAATTAATGTCAATACCGAAATTAAAAATATCTTAAGAAATTTAAAGCCCTGCGATCATTAGGATTGCAGGGCTTTTTGCCTTACGTATTCACTTGTACTGACACCGGCCTTAATCGCAAGTTTTTTTACTTTTTCCCATTCAGCGTCAGTAAATTTAATATTTCGGGATCTGTACTTATCCTCCGGTGCGGCAGGCTTGCGGCCAGCACCTCGGGGGTTGGTCGGTGTTTTCTCAGGCGTCATGATATCAACTCCTTAAAAAGGAGTATACACCGAAATTAAGAGAATGTAAACATCAATCTGGCCATAAGTAATCTACGCTCTTGCCCAAGGCTCTAGCAATCTTCTTCGCAGTTTTAAGGTGAATATCTTTTCGATCATTCATAATCTTACTGATTTCACCTTGAGCTATCCCTGTCATTTTCGACAACTCTTCCTGCGTGATTCTTTTTAGTTTCATAACCTCTTGCAACCTATTCATAAACAGGCTTTCTGTCGATTATAGGTTGTTTCCTTCGATCGCGAAAAATATAAGGTTTTACTTATATTTTGTCTTATATTGGGTAAAATGTCGCAAAAGATGTAGTTATGGACGGCGCGTTATTCCATGCTTCGACACGTTTTTGATATATGATGAAAGGGAGCTCAATATTTGGACGTAGCCGGCACAATCGCAAAATTCCGGAGGAAAAAAGGATGGACACAAGCAGAACTGGCCGAAATCACAGGTCTGAGCCGCGGGTATATTGCGGCTATTGAGCAAGGGAGGAAAATTCCGGCACCGAAGACTTTGGTGATTATCGCCGAAGGGCTAGGAGCAGCCGTAGATGAACTCAAAAAAGGTTGACAGAACATATGTTTTGGTGTAAAATATTTATACTGGTCAATTGTTTATAATATTTCATTTATCTTGAAAATGGAGATGAAGCAATGTTTAACCAATTACAGAAAATTGATGACACAGCTATAAAGGTAGCCCAGGTAAAAACTCTGATGGAGTTACTTATAGAGTACCGCGATAGTATGCCTAAAAAAACCCAAGATGATATTATTCATATAGCCCACGACATTCTCTTCGAGCAAACTAAAGAACTAATGGGACTTTCGGCAGAGTTATCGGGTAAATAAATAGCAAGGAACAGGGGGAACAAGGGGAACAAAAAGGGAACAAAAGATTGCAAACGAACTAAATAAGGTTTTCATCTATCTAAATAATTCCCAGAGAGAAACATATGGACCTGTATTGCTGGTTTTAAAAATGCAGTAATTGCAATGGTCTAGTAATAATGTTGCCTAAAGAAACTCATTGGACTTCTAATCCGTAGGCCGGGGGTTCGAATCCCTCCTGGGACGCCAGTAAAAGCTAGTGTTTGCAAGGGTTTGCGGGCACTAGCATTTTTATTTCAGCGAAGTCATTAGCGTAATGTTGTGAATT
>JBFMEU010000006.1:0-60233 GCA_040753155.1 Bacillota bacterium | reverse complement strand
GTCCCCCCCACCAGTTGGGTCAGGTCTTCGTACATGGGCATCCCAATTCCCCCCAATATCCTGCAATTTGATTTACATATAATTTCCTTAATCACTGAACTAATCCGCCCTAAGACCCCCGCCTCTGCAGGCGGCGGGTTTCAAAGGGCGGTTAAGTCCAGTATGGACTCGGCTAACATTCAGAGGGGGTTGAATCCCCCTCTGAATGAAGTCTCGTTCAAGAGCACAAAACGGGTCCCAGTTTAAGGGACCCGCCTGGTTCATTTATTTTTACTTACATCATGCCGCCCATACCGCCCATGCCGCCGCCCATGCCGCCCATGCCGCCCATGGGGCTGTCCTTATCAGGGATCTCGGCCACCAGGCTTTCAGTGGTCAGGATCATGGCCGCAATGCTGGCCGCGTTCTGCAGCGCGGAGCGGGCAACTTTTGCCGGGTCAACAATGCCGGCCTCAATCAGGTTCATGTATTCGCCATTGAGGGCGTTAAAGCCGACGCCGGACTCGGAGGCCTTAACCTTTTCCACCACCACGGAGCCTTCCATGCCGGCGTTGTTGGCAATCTGCCGCAGGGGCTCTTCCAGGGACCGGCGCACGATTTCGATACCGGTCTTTTCGTCCAGGTTAGCGGAGCTGAGGTCGGCTATAGCCTTCACGGCCTCAATATAGGCCACGCCGCCGCCGGACACAATGCCTTCTTCCACGGCCGCCCGGGTGGCGTTAAGAGCGTCCTCCAGGCGCAGTTTCTTTTCCTTCATTTCGGTTTCCGTAGCCGCGCCCACCTGGATTACCGCCACGCCGCCGGCCAGCTTGGCCAGGCGTTCCTGCAGCTTCTCCCGGTCGAAATCGGAGGTTGTTTCCTCAATTTGCCTCTTGATTTGGGCCACCCGGTCGGTGATCTCACGGGTGTTGCCCTGGCCGCCGACAATGATGGTTTCTTCCTTCTTCACCCGGACCTTGGCAGCGCTGCCGAGCATGTCGGGGGTGGCTTTATCCAGCTTCAGGCCGACTTCTTCGGTAATCACGGTACCGCCGGTGAGAATGGCGATGTCCTGCAGCATGGCCTTGCGGCGGTCGCCAAAACCGGGAGCCTTGACAGCCACGCAGGTAAAGGTGCCGCGAAGCTTGTTCAGAACCAGGGTGGCCAGGGCCTCCCCTTCCACGTCCTCGGCCACAATGAGCAGGGCCCGGCCGGACTGGACAACCTTTTCCAGCAGCGGCAGGACATCGGCCACGGCGGAAATCTTCTTGTCGGTAATCAGAATGTACGGGTCGGACAGATTGGCTTCCATTTTGTCGGTATCGGTAATCATATAAGGAGAAATGTAACCCCGGTCAAAGTTCATGCCTTCCACAACTTCCAGGGTGGTGCCGATACCCTTTGATTCCTCAACGGTAATCACGCCGTCTTTGCCGACCTTTTCCATAGCATCTGAAATCAGATTGCCTATGGTCTCGTCGTTGGCGGAAATGGAAGCCACCTGGGCAATGGCATCCTTGCTCTCGATGGGTTTGGCGGCGCCCTTAATGGCTTCCACAGCCTTATCTACGGCCTTTTCAATGCCCTTTTTAATAATCATCGGGTTGGCGCCGGCGGCCACGTTTTTCAGGCCTTCCCGGACAATGGCCTGGGCCAGCAGGGTGGCGGTGGTTGTTCCGTCACCGGCCACGTCATTGGTCTTGGTGGCAACTTCTTTAACCAGCTGCGCGCCCATATTTTCAAAGGGATCCTTCAGCTCAATTTCCCTGGCAATGGTTACACCGTCGTTGGTAATCATGGGAGAACCAAATTTCTTCTCCAGCACAACGTTGCGGCCTTTGGGGCCAAGGGTTATCCTTACGGTGTCAGCCAGCGCATTAACGCCCTTTTCCAGAGCCTTACGAGCATCTTCGCGGAAAATTATTTCTTTTCCAGCCAATTTTCTTACCTCCCTGAAGTTATATTATTTTTCAATGACGCCGAGGATATCCATTTCACGCAAAATGAGATACTCAACATCGTCGATTTTTACTTCATTGCCTGCGTATTTGGAGTACAGCACCTTGTCCCCCACCTTAAGATCGATGGGTACCCGCTGGCCGCTGTCCAGCAGACGCCCGTTTCCTACCGCGATAACTTCCCCTTCCTGGGGCTTTTCCTTGGCCGTATCCGGCAGCACAATGCCGCTCTTGGTCTTTTCTTCAGTGGGCAGAGGCTTTACTACTACCCTCTCGCCTAATGGTCTAATCACTTAAAAACCCCTCCTTGATAATGTGATCATGTGTTTTAAGTAAATTACTTTTAACTGGATTGGAGCCCCCTTTTTTGTTAGCACTCATTTAAATTGAGTGCTAATATCCATTAATATAATATAGAAAGGGAAGGTCAAAAGCAAATTGCCCAAACTGACAAATATTCCCCCTACAGCTGATCCAGGCAAATTATGGCCCGTTGCCTTTGAATTTCTCCTCCTATATTCTTCTTGTACAGCAATCCATATTTAGCCATTATTCTAACAATATTTTGCCACTTCCCGGATTTCATTATACATGTAAAAATAAATTAGCCTTACTGACTTAAGGCCTGTGAGTCAAGGGGGACGGTTCCTGGTGACTCTTAAGAGTCACCAGGAACCGTCCCCCTTGACTCACTTTCACCTTAGTTGGGCCGGGCGCACTCGCCGGTTCTGCCCGTCAGCACCTCCAGGCCGTGGGGCAGTGCCGGCAGGATAACCTCCAAACATTCCCTGACCCCCCTGGGGCTGCCCGGCAGGTTAATAATCAGTGTCTGGCGCCTGACGCCGGCCTCGGCCCGGCTTAGCATGGCCCGGGAGGTTTTTTTCAGGCTCTCCATCCGCATGGCTTCCACCAGCCCCGGCACCCGGCGGTGGATTACCGCCAGGGTGGCCTCGGGGGTATTGTCCCGGGGGCCCAAGCCGGTGCCGCCGGTGGTCAGCACCAAGTCCATTTTCTCCACGTCAGCGAACTGAATCAGGGTTTCCTTGATTAGTTCCCGGTCATCAGGGATGATGGTGTAGGCCACCACCCGGCCCAAACCGGCAATCATTTCCTTGATCACCCCGGCGCTCAGGTCTTCCCGCTCCCCCTTGGCGCCCTTGTCGCTGAGAGTGATAATCCCTATTTTATACATCTTAGACTCCTCCTGTCCGGCCTTTTCATTGCGCTGTCCGGCTGTTCCGCTGTAAAATGTAGCATAAGGTAAGTTTGGCGAAAGGTGGGCTATTTTTATGTCCCAGCCCGAAAGAATTGTAACTGTGCCCCTGGTCCGGCTTGAAGGCGGACGCGCCGGGGAAACTTCCGACATTGTGGTCCGGGAAATCCCGGTGACCCTTTACCTTAACGACAAGGAGTTTGTGACCATGGTCTGCTCGCCGGATCACCTGGCGGAGCTGGCCGCCGGTTTCCTCTGCTCGGAGGGCATTTTGGAGCAGCCGGGGGATCTGAAGTCCATCACCGTAAATCAGACCGATGGTCTGGTCTGGGTGGAAACCGCCCGGCCCATTGAGTCGGACCGGCTGTTCCTGAAACGGTATATAACCACCTGCTGCGGCCGGGGCCGGGCCTCCTTTTATTTTATCAACGACGCCCGGGGCGCCGCCCCGGTGGAGTCTTCACTCACCGCCACCGCGGAACAAATCGGCCGCCTGGCCAATGATCTGGAGGAACGGGCCCAATTGTTCCGGGCCACCGGCGGGGCCCACGGGGCTGCCCTGTGCGCCCCCGGTGAAATAGTTGTTTTCTTCGAAGACATCGGACGCCACAACGCCGTTGATAAGATCTTCGGCCACTGCTATCTCAAAGGTATTGCTTTGGCTGATAAACTCCTGGTCTTCAGCGGCCGGGTGTCCTCGGAAATCCTGGTCAAAGTGGCCCGGATGGGCATCCCCCTGCTGGTTTCCCGCTCCGCCCCCACGGATTTGGCCCTGGAAATGGCGTCAGAACTGGGGATCACCGTGGCGGGCTTTGTCCGGGGCGACCGGATGAACATTTACACCCACCCCGGCCGGGTAACCACCGGCGGTTAGATCCCCCATCCGCACTATTCTTCGCGCCGGGCCGGCTGCCTCAACTTCGGCAGGACTTGTTACCTGCTCTGCTGCGTCGTTCGCCAACGTTGAACGAGACTTCATTCCGAGGGGGATTCAACCCCCTCGGAATGTTAGCCGAGTTCAGTGATAACGCCGTGCCTCCACCCGGTTTACTGAATACTTACGATGCATTTTACCATAACCCGGCGTTTACTATACAAAGGGCTCATACTTCGGAAACGCCATGGTTGAACGATAAACCGCATTTGCAAACCGGTGCGCCTTCTGCCATACCAGTAAATCTTCAAATGTTTTCGCTGCTTTTCTCATTCTGACTCCTGACTCCTGAATTCTGACTCCTGAATTCTGACTCCTGACTCCTGACTCCTGACTCCTGACTCCTGACTCCTGAATACTTACAAAAAATTAGACCATGGTTGGGAAATTACCTTTGTTTTTAACCAAAAAATTAAATAAAAATAGCTTTCTCTTAAAGATAAAATTCTACAATACAATGAAAATACTTGAAGGTATCAGATAACGTCAGGGAAAAGGAATCCGGCTTCGTGAACAACAGAAAATCAGTCCCGGCGCCTCTGGTCATGTTATTAAAACAGGAGGGCTGAAAAATGGTAAAAAGGAGCGCTTTGGGGGTAGTGTTGCTGGTTGTGGCGGTGGCCCTGAGCACAGCGGGCTGCGGCCTTAACAGGGAGGATCCTGCCAGGGGGGACCGGGACTTGGAAAAGAAAGTTTTGCTTACCGGCGCCGGCGCATCGTTTCCTTACCCACTTTATTCACACTGGATTTACGAGTATAGCAAGCTTCATGATAATGTCAAAATTAACTACCAGTCCATGGGCAGCGGCGCCGGTATTGAGCAAATAACCAAACAAGTAATTGATTTTGGAGGCACGGACGCGCCCATGTCGGATGAGCAACTAAGGGAGGCGCCTGGTGAAATTTTACATATTCCCACAGTAATTGGAGCCGTGGCAATTATTTATAATTTGCCGGAGGTTACCCCAAAAATCCGGTTCACCCCGGAAATCCTGGCAGATATTTACTTGGGCAAGATCAAAAAGTGGAACAGTCCGGAGCTGGTTACCGTTAACCCCGGGCTCAATCTCCCGGAACGGGATATTGTGGTTGTGCGGCGCAGCGACGGCAGCGGGACCACCAATATTTTTACCGACTACTTGAGCACGGTTAGCCCGGAGTGGAAACGGCAGGTGGGTAAGGGCACCGCCGTACAGTGGCCTGCCGGGATGGGGGCCAAGGGCAGCGAGGGACTTACCCGGCAGGTTCAAGCCACTTCCGGCAGTATCGGATATGTGGAGTTGTCCTATGCCTTGCTGAATAAATTGTCTTACGGCATGGTCAGGAATAGCGCCGGTAATTTTATCGAACCCACCATTGAAAGCACCACGGCTGCGGCGGCCGGCGCGGCTCCATTTATGCCGCCGGATTTACGGGTAAGCATTGTTAATCCTCTGGGGGAAAAGGCTTATCCCATAGCCGGTTACACCTATATCCTGGTTTACCGGGAACAAAGCGACCCGGTTAAAGGACAGGCCCTGGCCAGGTTCCTGTGGTGGGCCATCCATGACGGGGAGGAAATGGCCGCCACCCTCAGGTATGCTCCCCTCCCCCCGGAAGTAGTCAAGAAAGTTGAGAAAAAACTGCAAAGTATGAACAGCAGCGGTAAAAAACTAATAACTACTCAGGTATTCAGAATTCCGGAGTCAGGAGTCAGAATGCCCCGAGAATATGCTTCCAGCAATTTACCACTGAACTAATCCGCCCTAAGACCCCCGCCTCTGTAGGCGGCGGGTTTCAAAGGGAAAGGGGGACTGTTTTATCAACAGCCTACCGGATAAAACCTTTGTCTGGTTCATCAGGGGATGCTCTGCAGCCTTGATTATGCTGGTTATTTTAATGGCCCTGGTGATCTGGCAGGAAGCTTCACCTTCGCTTCAAAGGTTCGGCCTCTCTTTTCTTTTCTCCCGGGACTGGAATCCGGTGAAAGGAAATTTTGGCGCCCTGCCCTATGTATTCGGCACCCTGGTTTCCACCTTCCTGGCGCTGCTGCTGGCGGGGCCGATAAGCCTGGGCGCGGCTGTCTTTTTGGCTGAATTTGCCCCCCGGCGAATCAAAAGCACCCTCAGTTTTATGGTGGACATCCTGGCCGCGGTACCCAGTATCATTTACGGCCTCTGGGGAGTGTTCGTCCTGGTCCCCTTACTGCAATATACGGTGGAGCCTTTCTTGGGGCGCCACTTGGGGTTCTTGCCGTTTTTTCAGGGCCCGTCGTACGGTGTGGGCATGCTGGCCGCCGGCATCATCCTGGCCATTATGATTTCGCCGGTCATTACCGCAGTGAGCCGGGAAGTGCTGGAGATTGTGCCCGTTTCCCAGCGGGAAGCAATGCTGGCCATGGGGGCCACCCGCTGGGAAGTGGTACGGGTGGCCGTGCTGCCCTACGCCGGGCGGGGGATCATCGGCGCCTTCACCCTGGGTCTGGGCAAGGCTATCGGCGAAACCCTGGCGGTGACCATGGTTATCGGTAACCGGCCGGACATCTCCTGGTCACTTTTTGCCCAGTCCCATACCATGACCAGCGTACTCATCAACGAATTCTCTGAAGCGGTGGAGCCATTGCACAGGGCGGCGTTAATCCACATTGCCCTGCTGCTGTTTCTGGTTACCCTGGTAATCAACATACTGGCCAGACTGATGATTTATCAGATGGGATGGAAGAAAAACAAATGGAACGTTTCTATCAAATAGATCTGCGTAAAATATGGGATTGGTTAATGGTTGGGCTGTGCGCCCTGTCTACATTTGCCCTGCTGGCCATTCTTTTTTGTGTTTTGGGATACATTGCCCTGCAGGGGATATCAGGCTTAAGCATGGACTTTTTTACAAAAATGCCTGTTCCTGTAGGCCTCAGCGGCGGCGGCGCAGCCCATGCCGTGGCGGGCAGTCTGGTGATGGTGGGCCTGGCCTGCATACTGGGAGTACCGTGGGGGGTGGCGGTGGGGGTTTTTCTTGCCGAGTATGAAGGAAGCCGGCTGGGAGACGCAGTTAGATTTACCGCTGACGTTTTAACCGGTATGCCCTCCATTACGGCCGGTATTTTTATTTACACCCTGGTGGTGGTGGAAATGCAAAGTTTTTCAGCCCTGGCCGGGGGCTTGGCCCTGAGTATCGTGATCATGCCCGTGGTAGCCAGGAATACCGAGGAAATTCTGCGACTGATACCCCGCAGTATGCGCGAGGCCGCCCTGGCCCTGGGTATTCCCGAATGGCGGGTTATTCTGCATATTGTCCTGCCCACTGCCGCAAGGGGCATCGGCATAGGCGTCACCCTGGCTCTGGCCGGTATTGCCGGGGACCCGGTGCCGTTGTTTTTTACGGCTTTGAATAATCACTACTGGTCCTTGAATATAACTCAGCCCATGGCTTCCCTGCCCATGGAAATCTTTCGCTATGCCACCGCCCCTTTCGCCGCGGGGCACAAACTGGCCTGGACCGGTTCCATTGCGCTCATCGGCCTGGTCATTATACCCATGCTGGCAGCCAGAATTCTGATGCCCGGCTATAAAATCCGGAGGTAAAACATGCCCTGTAAAATAACCGTGGAGAACCTGCAGGCCTGGTACTACAACAAAATTATCTTGAACGGCATCACCTTACCCGTGCAGGCCAATGAAGTTACCGCCATCATCGGCCCCTCCGGCTGCGGCAAATCAACCCTGATCAGGTGCCTCAACCGGATGCACGAACTGACACCCGGCGCCCGGGTAGCGGGCCGGGTAATGCTGGATCATAAGGACATTTATAACGGCAGCAATCCCGTTGAAACCAGACGTAAGGTGGGCATGGTTTTTCAAGCCCCCAATATTTTTCCAACCATGAGTATTTACAAAAATGTGGCCGTGGGGCTATCTTTGAACGGACACCGTAATAAAACCCACCTGGCTGCGCGGGTGGAATTGAGTTTGCAGCAGGTGGGCTTGTGGAACGAAGTCAAGGACCGCCTCCACCAGGACGCGTCCGGCCTCTCCAGCGGACAGCTGCAAAGACTTTGCATTGCCCGGGTACTGGCTGTTGATCCCGAGGTGCTGTTAATGGATGAACCGTGTTCTTCCCTGGATCCCATAGCCACGATTAAGATTGAGGAACTGTTACGGGAACTAAGGCAAAACTACACTGTATTACTGGTAACTCATAACATGCAACAGGCTGCCCGGGTCTCCGATTTTACCGCCTACATCGATCAGGGCAATCTCATCGAGTACGGCTCAACACCGGAGGTGTTTATCAGACCGCGGGACAGCCGTACCGAAAATTACATCACCGGGCGGGGCTATTAGTCCCATTTGCGCCGGTCCTTTACATAAACACTGCCTTCCTTTGATTTGGCATATTTCTTGAGCGAAGCGGCCGCCCGGGACAACTCCTCAATGGCGCGGAATTGTCCCGGCTCACAATCGATCAAAGCCAACGATATGGACATCAGGGGTAATTGCACCGGCTTGTCCTGACGGTCCCTGGTGTTGATATACCCCCTTTGCCGGTCTTCCGGGTCGTAAAAATCCGGCACTTCAAGGTCAAAACCGGCAATGACAAATTCACATATCTTGCTGGATACAGCCGGCCTGGTGATAATAATAAAATCGTCTCCCCCGATATGGCCCACCAGGTCGTTTGCTTCCCCCGCCCGGTAAGAGCTTTCTTTACATATTTCCGCAGTAAGCTTGAGCACCAGATCACCCCGCTCAAAACCATAGCAATCGTTAAAACCCTTGAAATGGTCCAGGTCGAGATAAATTACACTAAATGGCCGGCCTGAGGCCAGCCGGTTGAGCAATTCCTCTTCGATCTGGCGGTTGCCGGGCAAGCCGGTCAGCGGGTTGGCAAAACGTGCCCCTTCCACCTGCATGCTGGTAATCACATCCAGTAAGCTGCGCAGGGAAACCAAACCCTTATATAAACCGTTTTTATTGATAATGATGGAATCGTACACTTTATGATCCGGCCGCCCCAGGGCTGCCTGACTCACTGACTCCACCGGGGTGTCATCCTCAATCCGCAGGGGATTGCGATCCATCACCAGAGAAATAGGTCTTTCGGCATAGATGGCAAAACCATACTGACTTCCCAATTGATTGAACAGCTTGTCCCGCATCACCAAACCAACAGGTTTTTGGTGTTCTAAAATAGCAATTCCTTCCACCTGGTGATACCGGGTAAAAAAATCCAGTATTTCCCTGGTTAAAGCGCAGGATGTAAAAGTAGCCACCTCCTGGCTGATGGAGCCTACCGGGACCATTCTGCCCAGGCGCTCCCGGTGATTGGATCCCGCGGTATATTCCTTTAACTGCCTGGCGGCCGGAGCATACAAAACAGGTGGCGGATAACCGGGATGGGCCAAAAAAAAACCCTGGCCCAAAGGAACCCCCAGCTCCTGGAGACAAGACAATTCGTTCTGGTTTTCAATCCCTTCCGCAATGATTTGGCTGCCGGTTTTTTCGGAAAAGGCCACAAAGGTTTCCACCAAAACCTGTTTGTTCCGGATCTTGTCTATGTCGCGGATTAGAGATAAGTCAATTTTTATAAAATCAGGCTGCAGTTCCAAGATGGCCTGTAAGCTGGAATAACCGGACCCGGCGTCATCAATTGCCACCAGAAACCCATGCTGCCGGTAATATTGCAGGGATTTTCGGAAAGCATTGAAGTTTTCTATATTTGTACGCTCGGTTATTTCAAATACCACCTGGTCCGGAGAGGCGCCCAGCTCCGACAGGGCGGCTTTAATATCATCAGCAATGAAAGAGCGGTCATGAACCACCATGGGATTTATATTAATAAACAGTTTATGCTTCAGGATATTTTCGCCAAAATGAAACATGGCTTTTTCCCGGGCTAGTTTTTCCAGGACAAAGAGTTGATTTGTTTTTTCAGCATAACTAAAAAGATTCTCCGGGTTGGCAAAAAAAGTATCAGCCGGCCCCCGGGACAAGGCTTCATAGCCCATAATTCCACCTGTTACCAAACCAACTATGGGCTGGTAAACGATATTGACGTTTTTATTCTGCAATAACTCCTTATACTCTTGCTGCCTTTGAAGTTCGTAAGCGTTTAAGTGCCCCTTGGACACCATAACTGCTTCTTTGAAGGCCGTGTAGAGAATTTTTTCGATACTCCCCGCATGGGGGTTCAGCAAGGCGTACCCGATATGAAATCCAAGAGGGGCGGGTATCAGGTGACTATACTTTTTGTTTAACCGGGCGCCAAGATCAACCCGCACTGAATCGGCCAGTTCAGACAGTTCCATGGCCGAAGGCGGAGATTGGTTGGGGGCGTAAAAATAAATTACCAGGTCGTCACCCCAACGTCTTTGCTCAAAAATATGATAATTTTTCAGGCAGCCCGGCGCATGCAGCCTGGCCAGATGAGTGAGCGTCTGCGATACCTGCTTATAGCTCAAACTGCTGTTTATTTGCTCTGCTAATTCAAACCCGGTAACATCCAGGTACAACATCGCCACCCAATGCCCTTCTTTCAGCAAACCAGGCGCTTGTGAATCTTCCATCAGTCTTTCGTAAGAGATAAGAGGTTTTCTTAAACGGTTGAAGAATTTGGTTAGTTTAAAATCAAAACCCGGCATGCTATCAACTCCCATGATGTCCCGGGCCCCATGTTTTTAGAGACCCTCTTTTTGTTCATTATCAGGGAATACTGTAAAGCAACTGTTAAGACCGGGTAAAGATTTTACTGTTATAAATTAAGTTTGTGATAAAGCTCCGCGTCAGTAACTACTCAGGAGTCAGGAGTCAGGAGTCAGAATTCAGGAGTCAGAATGAGAAAACCAGCGAAAACATTCCATATTCTCGGGGCATTCTGACTCCTGACTCCTGAATTCTGAATACCTGAATGGGTGCTGTTACCGGCTATGCTGCGTCGCTCGCTAACGATAACGCCGTGCATCTACCGGGTTTACTGAATACTTACGTCTTCTTTATATGCCGCCCCGGCTGTCCCACATAATCTTGCCGCAGTCCCGCAGGTCATAGCCGCCCAGGGCGGCCACATCATCCCGGAAGGCCCGGAGGGACATAATTTCCAGCAGGCGGGTGACGAACGGGGTGTCATAGTACTCGCCGGGAATGCACAGGTCGTAGCGCTCCTCCACCACCCCGGTGAAATCCAGGCCTAGGGCCCCGGCCGCCGCCCGGATACCCAGGCCGGCATCGGCGGAGCCCGACGCCACGGCGGCGGCCACCGCCATGTGCGTGTACTCCTCCCGGCCGTAGCCTTTGATCCGGTCCGGGTCCAGGCCCAGCTGCCGGAGCCGGAAGTCCAGCAGGATGCGGGTGCCGGCCCCCCGCTGGCGGTTGACGAAGGACACGTCCTCCCGGCCCAGGTCCTCGATACCCATGATGTTCTTGGGATTGCCCGGGGCCAGGATCAGACCCTGCTCCCGGTAAACCAGGTTCACCAGGATCATGTCCCGGTCCGGGAGCAGGCGCTTGATATAGGAAACGTTGTAGCCGCCGGTTTCCTCCTCCAAAAGGTGGGTCCCGGCACAGTGGGCCTCGCCCCGGCGCAGGGCGGTGAGCCCGCCCAGGCTGCCCACGTGGGCCGAGGACAGGCTGGCCAGGGGGAACATTTGCCGCAGGTGATTGGCCAGCACATCCAGAGCAATGTCATGGCTGCCGATGACCACCGTTGTTTCCAGGACTTCCTCCAGGGGCCGCATCAGCTCCACCCTGACGGCAGCCCCGGCGTTAAAGCCCTCGGACAGCCGGGGCACCCGCAGGATGCCGTCGGCCCGGACCATGGACATGATTACCCCGGCCCCCCGGGAAATGGGGGTGGCAATGATCTTCTCCCCCACCCGGCCCAGCTTCACCCGTACAAATTCCTCGGAGCCCAGGTGGGAGACGATTTTCCGCGACACCACGGCGTCCGCCTGTTCCGGGACGGGTGGCGCCTGCCCCAGCCGGGCGCAGATCACGGGCTTGACAAACAGATCCGCCGCCAGCACCGCCGACACCGGATAGCCGGGAATGCCCAGCACCGGCTTGCCGCTAATTTCTCCCAGTACCACCGGCTTGCCCGGCTTGATGGCCACCCCGTGGGTGAGCACCGTGCCCAGTTCCCGGATCAGGGCGGCGGTGAAGTCCTCCCGCCCCGCCGAGGAGCCGGCGTTGATCAAGACCAGGTCCGCCTCCCGCACCGCCTCCCGCAATCGCTCCCGCAGGGCGTCGTAGTCGTCGGCGATGATGTCCTGCCGCAAGGCCTGGCCGCCCCACTGCTCCACCATTGTCCCCAGCATCCTGGTGTTGTACTCGATGATTGAACCCGGCCCCAGTTCTTCACCGGGCTGCACCAGCTCTGTGCCGGTGGGCAGCAGCGCCACCCGGGGGCGGGGGTGGGCCTGAATTTCCGTCACGCCCCCGGCCAGGATACCGCCCAAATCCACCGGCCGCAGGCGGTGGTTGGCCGGCAGGATCATTTCCGTGGCCACTACATCTTCACCGATCATCCGGACATGCTGCCAGGGCGCCGCCGCCGAGGTTATTTCAAAGGTTTCTTCCCCGGTAAAATGCACGTCCTCAATCATAATCACCGCGTCACACCCGGCGGGTAAAGGGTCCCCGGTATCCACTATAACAACCTGTTCCCCCAGCCTGAGTTCCTTTGGCGCGGCGTCCGAGGCGCCGAAGGTGTCCCCGGAGCGGACGGCAATCCCGTCCATGGCGGAGGCGTGGTAGTGGGGTGACGAAATCCGGGCAAAGACGGGGGCCGCCGTCACCCGGCCCAGGGCAGCCTCCGCCGCCACCACTTCCGGCGGCCCCGGCTGCAGCGCCCCCACCCCGGCCAAGTGGGCCAGGTACCCGGCCAAAGCCTCCTCCAGGGGCTTGTCCGACAGGTATACATCCCTCTTTTTCATGGTCGTCACTCCCTAAAAGTATATCTTCAATGAAACCGGTGTTAAGGCACGGCGTTATCACCGCTCACTCCAGTGCTCCGCAAGTCGTTCGCTAACGATAAGGCCGTGCCTCCACCTGGTTTGCTGAATACTTACCCCTAAAAAAGCTTCACGGCCACCTGCTCGCCGGCCTCCACGCCTTCCTTTTCCGCCGGTATATAGGCCAGCCCGCGGGCCCTGGTCATGGTGCCAATCAGCCCCGACTTGCCCAGCACCGGGTCGGCCAGCAGGCCGGTATCCCCCGGCAGCAGGCGCACCCGGATATAGTCCTCCCGGCCGGCGGCGGAGCGCAATGTCCGGGTAATGGCGGCCCGCACCGGAAACTCCAGGTGGTCGTTCCGGTACCCGCCGTCCCGCACCAGGGGCGCCACCAGCAGGTCAAACACCACCATGGCGGACACCGGGTGCCCGGGCAGGCCGAAGACCGGCTGTCCGTTCACCACCGCCCCGATGGTGGGCTTGCCCGGCTTGATGGATATGCCGTGGAACAGCACCCCGGGGCGGCCCAAGGAGTCCATCACCCGGACGGCCACATCCCTGGCGCCCACGGAACTGCCGCCGGAGATGAGTACCAGGCCGCACTCCTGCAGCGCCCGCTGCACCTGTTCCTGCAGCGCCGCAAACTCATCCCGGGCGATGCCATACAGCCGCGGCTCACCCCCGGCGGCCAGCACCTGACCGTACAGGGCATAGGAATTGATATCCCGCACTTGTCCCGGTCCGGGTTTCTGCGCCGGCGGCACCACCTCGTCGCCGGTGGAGATAATGGCAACCTTTGGCCGCTCCGCCACCGCCACCCGGGTAACCCCCACCGCCGCCAGGAGCCCCAGATCCTGGGCCCTGAGGATGTGCCCGGCCTCCAGCGCCACATCCCCGGCGGCCACATCCTCACCCCGGCGGACGATGTTATCCCCCGGCGCCACCGGGCGGGTTATCCCGATGGTCCGGCGGTCCAGTTCCTCAGTGTATTCCACCATCACCACGGCGTCGGTTCCCGGCGGCAGCACGCCCCCGGTGGGAATGCGCCAAACCTCGTGGGCGGCGGGCCCGCCCCCGGCGTCCCGGCCCATGAAAATCTCCCCGGTCACGTCCAGGTAGGCCGGCAGGCCTTCCGAAGCGCCAAAGGTGTCCCGGGCCCGCGCCGCAAACCCGTCCATGGTGGACCGGTCAAACCCCGGCACATCCTCACCGGCGATTACGTCCCGGACCAGCCGCCGCCCCAGCCCCGCCAGCAAGTCCACTTCCCCGGCGGGCTGACCGGCCCCCAGGTGCCGGGCCAGCAGCTCCCGGGCCTCGGCCACGGTGCGGGCCTGAAAAAGCTCACCCATCCGAATCCCTCCTGCCAATCCTAGAAACAGCCCAACTCGCAGGCCTTTATTTTTATCTTCAGGGCGTTGCAGGCGTCTCCGATTTCCCGGGGCTCCACCTTCAGCTCTTCCGCCAGGCTGCGTGCCCCGGTGCAGGTAAGCCTGCCGTCCCGGGCCGCCTTTTTAACCGCCGCCAATACTTCCGCCTTAATCTCCGCCACATCTATACCCCCTACTTAATATGATCATAGAATAATCGTTACTATTCAGGTATTCAGAATTCAGGAGTCAGAATTCAGAATACCCGTATAGCTCATACTTCGTAAACGCCATAGATAAACGATAAACGCAAGTACATACAGGTGCGCCTTCTGCCATACCAGTAAATCTTCAAATGTTTTCGCTGGTTTTCTCATTCTGACTCCTGACTACTGACTCCTGACTCCTGACTCCTGACTCCTGACTCCTGACTCCTGACTCCTGACTCCTGACTCCTGAGTAGTTACGAATAATCGTTAAAAGCCATAACAACAGATGCCTATCCAGCGGGTAAAAATCAAAAGGCGTCCTCCGCAATGGAAAGACGCCCGAAAGCATACCTGCCGCCGGCAGCCGGCGGTATTCGCTCCGACTCCTTTCCAATATATAGGAGGCATGCCGCTTTCCCGACCATACCCTTTTGCCGCCTGGTGCAACATCGTTTAGCAGCCCTAGCCGGTATTAGTGTTTTCCGGCCTTAGGCTGCTAAATCGGAGTAAAGTTTATTTCTTTGTTTTTTATTTAAGCGGGAACGAGGGAGCCCAGCTTACACTTGGCCAGACACTCGCCGCACTTGATACAGAGGGACTGGTCCAGGGTGTGAACTTCCTTTTTTTCGCCGGTGATGGCGCCGGTTTCACAAACCTTGACACACAGCTGGCAGCCTTTGCAGCTGTCCGGGTTAATGGTCAGCGCGGGGATCTCAATGCCCAGGGAGGCGGCTATGTCCTTAACCTTGGCCCCCGCCGGAACAGTAAACTCTTGATCGCCCAGTTTTACCACTGCGTCTTTCTTTTTTTTGGCATCAGTCATTTATCTACTCTCTCCCTTATTTAAAAGTGATTTAAACAATGGTTTGTTATTCGCCGTAAATCGCCAAAACCCTGCAACTAAAATTTAAAGCCGGTGGTAAAACAAGTTCCCTGCGGTTGTTGACATCTACTCAGCGCACTATCGTAAAAGCGTTGATTCACTGATTAAAAAAAAATGCCGGCAGGAATCCGGCAACAGCACGGGTTTAAATTGTAGTAAGCATTCAGTAAACCAGGTGGAGGCACGGCGTTATCGTTAGCGAACGACACAGCATAGCCGGTAACAGCACCCATTCAGGCATTCAGAATTCAGGAGTCAGAATTCAGAATGCCCCGAGAATATGAAATGTTTTCACTGGTTTTCTCATTTTGACTCCTGACTCCTGACTCCTGACTCCTGACTCCTGACTTAATTATGCTAAGAGGCTTTCTCTTGCTCCATCAGGCGGATAGTACAGATAGTTTCCGCCAGTTTTTTGATCCTTTCTATCCCCGTATCACGTAAAGTAATGGAGGCATCAACATGGCCAAGCTTGCCACAAAGAGCTACCGTGTAGCACTTTGTGCCCGCAGCAATAATTTTCAGGGATACATCCGCATAAGGGCAATCAACAGCATAGAAAACAGCGACATCATATTTCTCATGGGCGATAACTAAATCTCCGTGATAAGGATTAATTTCTACCGCTGTTCTGGCCATGGGATACCGGGGCCGCACATCAAAGATGGGGCGGATTTCTGCTCTCATAGCATCCGCTAACTCTCTTAAGGCTTTAGCTTTTTCCGGCGCTCCTTCATCCATGGCCCAAAGCATAATACGCGCCGGCGCAACCACCACCGGTTTTTTTGCCTGGATGACCTTTTCGGCAATCTTTATCAAAGCTTCCTCAAACGGAATCATCTTCCCTTCTACCAGGGCCATCTCCTTTTCAGGATGTGACACCTGGGCCATAGGTTCTGGCCCGACCATCCAACGGTAATCTTCTGCTTGTATTTTTTTCAAGCTAATCACCTGCTTTCTTAAATTTTTTCAATACGAACCGGACAAATCTTAACCTCTGAGGCTACAGACATACTGCATACGGCAGGGTTAGTAAGCACATTGGCCGCCGACTCTGCAAAATGAAAGCTCATACTAACTACGCCTACAGGCACCTCCTCAGTTATCTCCACACCCGCTGTGACGGTACCTCGCGGCGAGGTGATCTGAACGGTGTCGTCATTACTCAAAGCCAATTTTTCTGCATCCTCGGGATTAACATGCATCCGCTCTTTTCCAACAATCTCGTTTAAACCATCGACTCTACCCGTCATACTTCTGGAATGATATTGATAGAGCTTACGTACAGTGAGCAGGGTAAAAGGAAACTCTTCGTCAGGTTGCTCTGCGGCAAAGGGGCGGTAATCCACAGTTGAAAACTGGCCGATGCCGCTGGCAAATCTATCCTCTTCGCCACGCCAGGATCTCTGGTGCATAATGGCAGTACCAGGATGCTCCTCGTTAGGGCAGGGCCATTGCAGGCCTTTCTCCTCCAGACGGTCGTACCTCATGCCGCCAAAATAATGCGGGGTAAGCTGTCGCACTTCATCCCATATTTCTTCTGGATTCTGATATGCCCAGGGGAGATCTAATTTTTGAGCTAAGCCCTGGATGGCCTCCCAATCAGGCTTGCTTTGGCCCACCGGTTTAATGGCGCGGCGGACTCGCTGGACCCGTCGCTCTGTATTAATAAAAGTTCCTTCCTGCTCGGCGAAAGAGGTTGCCGGCAAGACGACATCAGCCAATTGGGCCGTTTCATTGAGAAAAATATCCTGCACCACCAAAAAATCCAAAGAATTCAGCACTTTGCGCACATGCTTGCCGTTGGGAGAAGTCATCATTGGGTTGCCCCCCATAATATACATGGCGCGGCATTGCCTGCTGGGGTTAGGGTGAAACATATCGCTAATAGTCCGTCCCGGAACATCAGATAACTCAACTCCCCAGGCCTTGGAAAACTTGGCCCGGATTACATCGCTGACTTTATTGCCCGGCACTGCCGTTGGGGTTTTGCCATAAAAATCAAACTCCAGAGCGGTAACAGGTTCCGCCTCTCCCTTTGCTTCATTGCCCCGGAGACGCTGCCAGTAAGTGGTTCCATCACTGTGCAGCGGCTGATAACCGGTCAGAACATGGGGCAAACATCCCATATCACAAGCTCCCTGGACATTGTTTTGACCACGCAGGGGGTTAATACCGGCGTGGGATTTGCCCACATTGCCGGTGGCCAGGGCCAGATTGGTTAAAGCAAGGACGTTTTCCGTGCCGCAAGTATGCTGCGTTATGCCCATACAATAAAGAATTGGCGCGCTGGAGGCAGTGGCATAAAAACGGGCCGCACGGACAATATCCTTTTCCTTCACCCCGGTCACTTTAGCAACGTAAGCCAAAGGATATCTTGACAAAATGAATTCTTTGATATTTTCAAAGCCGTTGGTCCGTCTGGCAATAAAGTCTTTATCCTCGAGCCCCTCCCGCAAAATGACATACAGCAACCCGTTAAGTAAAGCAACATCTGTTCCGGGTTTAATCTGCAAATGAACGTGGGCTATTTCGGCAAGGGGTATTTGACGCGGATCAACAATGATTAGCTTGGCCCCTTTTTTTACTGCCCGCCGGATCTGGTAACCAACAATGGGATGGTTTTCAGTTGGGTTTGACCCGATCAGCAATATAGCGCCACAATTTTCAATATCGGTAATGGGATTAGTCATTGCCCCGCTGCCTATGGGAGTGGCCAGACCGACCACCGTCGGGGCGTGTCACAAGCGGGCGCAATGGTCAACGCTATTAGTCCCCAGGGAGCGCAGCAGCTTTTGAAATAGGTAATTTGATTCATTGGTGGCCCGTGCCGAGCTTAAACCACCCAGAGCTTCCAGACCGTATTTTTTCTGCACCTCTCGAAACTTGCCGGCCACCAAATCAAGGGCTTCATCCCAGGATGCTTCCTCAAAGTGGCCCTGGCGTTTAATCAATGGCGCAGTCAGGCGGTCAGGATGATTGATAAACTGATAGCCAAAACGCCCTTTGACACAAAGACTGCCCTGATTGACCGGGCTCGCTGAGTCTCCCCTGACCCTGACGATTTTATCGCCACGAACACCAAGATATAGCCCGCAGCCACAACCACAATACCCACAAATGGTCCTGACCTCATAAGCTGGCAAAGCCCCGTTCTTGGGGAGCAAGGCCCCTACCGGACATCGTTCCAGGCATTCTCCGCAGGACTCGCACGAAGACTCTTTGATGGGCCTATCGGCAAAAGTGCTGACTATAGTTTCGTAGCCTCTATAGGCGTAATCGATGGCGCCCACACCCTGGATCTCGTCACATGTCCGTACACATATACCGCAAAGCACACATTTGTTATAGTCCCTGACGATAAAGGGATGGGAGTGATCAAAAGTCCTTCGCCCCGGGGCTTTCAACTCCTTAACGCGCTCTCTGTCGACTCCCACAAAAGCAGCTATCTCCTGCAGTTTACAGTTGTTATTCTTACCACAGGTTAAACAATCCGCATCGTGGTCGGCGATCAGCAGTTCCGCGGCAACCCGGCGCGCTTTGGCCACCTGCGCGGTGTTGGTTTTAACCGTTATCCCCTCGGCCACGGTGACATGGCAGGAAACCATCAACCGGTCGTCTACCTCCACCAGGCAAAGACGACAAATACCCACCGGCTTTAAGTCGGGATGGTGGCAAAGGTGGGGGATATAAAGGCCGTTTTGCAAAGCCGCCTCTAAAATAGTCGTCCCTTCCGGAACAACAATTTTCATGTCGTCGATCAAGAGATTGACCTCACGCATCGAGCAAGTCCTCCTTAAACTATATAAACTACTTGCACTCTACGGCCTTAAATCGATCCGGGCAGGCATCCATACATGCTCCACACTTAACACATTTATCTTGTTCAATTTCATGGACTTGCTTCTTGGCTCCTTTTATCGCCCCGGCCGGACAGGCCTTCAGGCAAAGCGAGCAGGCAACGCAATCACCGGGCTTAATATAGTAAGTGATCATTTCTTTACAGATGCGGGCGGGACATCTTTTTTCGTATATATGGGCCTCATACTCGTCGCGAAAATACCGCAGGGTGGTAAGAACCGGATTAGCTACCGTTTTACCCAACCCGCACAGGGAACCCAGTTTAACTCCCTCCGCAAGTTCTAACAACAGGTCAAGGTCTGATGCTTTACCCTTTCCTGTGGTAATCCTGTTTAATATTTCGAGCATCTGCCTGGTCCCCAACCGGCAAGGGCCACATTGTCCGCACGACTCGTTTTTGGTGAAGCTGAGGAAGTACCGGGCCAGGTCCACCATGCAGGTATCCTTGTCTACTACCACCAGCCCGCCGGAGCCCATCATCACCCCGGCCGCAGTCAATGATTGAAAATCCACCGGCAGGTCGAGCAACTTTTCCGGGATGCAGCCGCCCGACGGTCCGCCGGCCTGAACGGCCTTGAAGGATTTACCGTCCTGAATGCCCCCCCCGATCTCAAAGATAATATGCCTCAGGGTAGCGCCCATGGGTACTTCCACCAGTCCGGTATTATTCACGTTGCCGGTCAGCGAGAAGATTTTGGTGCCCTTGCTGTTATCCGTTCCTATGGCGGCATACCAGGCCCCGCCCCGGCGGATAATCAGGGGTACGTTGGCAAGTGTCTCCACGTTGTTGATACAGGTAGGCTTCCCCCATAACCCCTTGACCACCGGGAAGGGCGGCCGGTTACGGGGCATACCGCGCCCGCCCTCGATGGAGGCGATTAAGGCAGTCTCCTCACCGCAAACAAAAGCACCGGCGCCCGTCTTTATTTTAATATGGTAGTTAAAACCCGAATTCAAAATATTGTCACCCAGCAGACCGTACTCCTCAGCCTGGGCTATGGCAATCTTTAAACGGTGAATGGCCAGGGGATATTCAGCCCTTACATAGATGTATCCCTCATCGGCGCCGGTGGCGAAACCAGCAATGGCCATTCCCTCAAGTACCGCGTGGGGATCCCCTTCCAGGATGCTGCGGTCCATGAATGCGCCCGGGTCACCCTCGTCTGCGTTGCAGATAATATATTTCTTGTCGTTCTTGGAATTAAAAGCGCCCTGCCACTTAACACCGGTGGGGAAACCTGCCCCACCCCGCCCGCGCAGGCCGGATACATTCACATCGTCAATCACTTCCTGGGGCGTCATGGCGGAGATAGCCCTGTCCAGGGCCAGATAACCGTCCTTTAAAATGTACTCCTCAATGTTTTCCGGGTTGATATGACCACAGTTATGCAACACAATGCGATCCTGCCGGGCATAAAAGGGAATTTCCGGATAGGTTCTGGCCGACTGGCCGGTTGTGGGATCTGTGTATAATAATCTTTCAACTACTTCACCTTGCATCAGGTGAACATTCACTATTTCTTCAATATCCGATTCCAGTACATGGCGATAGAATACCTTTTCCGGCTCAATGATAACAATGGGACCTTGTTCACAAAAACCATGACAGCCGGTAATTTTTACCGTTATTCTATCTCCCAGGTTATATTTGGCAATTTCCTCCGTTAATTTGTTAACCAGCTTAACCGCACCCGAAGAAGTACACCCGGTACCTTTACAGAGCAGTATCTGTTTATATCCAGGATTTTGCAGCATATGCATGGACAGCAAAGCCCGCCTTTTTTGTTGGCAGTTTCCATTTTCATGACAAATGGGGCCTTCTTTGCGGCACTTAACATAATCCTTGCAAGGTGTTTGCGGGCTGTGCTGACACTGATCACAGCATTTATCCATCAAGCTCTTCATGTTCTAACAACCGGTCCTCCCCTCTATTCGTATTCAGCTAGAACTTCAACGGCCCTACCAGGGGTTAGCTTGCCGTGCGTATCTTCGTTTATTGAAATAACCGGCGCAAGACCACAGGCGCCGATACAGGCCACTGACTCCAGGGAAAAGCGCAAATCCGGAGTGCTTTCATTTACTCTTACACCGAGGCTCTCCTGAATAAATGCTAATACCTTGGTACCGCCACGAACGTGGCAGGCGGTACCCTGGCAAACCCGGATAATATTGCGGCCCCGGGGCTTGAAGTGAAATTGCGCATAAAAAGTAGCTGTACCATAAACCTTGCTCGCGGGTATGGAAATAAACCTGGCAACTTCCATCATCGCACTCTCCGGCAGATATCCGAACTGCTCCTGAACGGATTGCAGAAGAGGTATAAGTTCGTTTTTCGTGCCGTAAAAAGAGGAGAACAGCTCGCTCATCACACGGCGAATTTGACGCGAATCTTCGTGCATCATCGTTTTCCTCCCATGTTATTAATTAAAATATTTTAAACAACGGCAACTTCTTCCGGCTCATTACCTGTGACTAAGCAACAGGTTTTCAAAAATCGATTACCCAAAATCAAAAACACCACCTGCTTTGGCAAAATAGAAGTGACTAAACTACCCATTTAACCAATTGAAGGGGATGTTTTTGTGACTTCTTTCATCTAAGGTTTTTGGGTTTTAAACATAAATAGTTAGTCAATTATTGCCAAACACTTATTAATGCATTTTTGTCCGAGTGCATGTAAAATTTTTAATCACTAAAAATTTATTTTATTGTATTGGTTTGTTTACATTATTAACATATATTTTCCGGTAAAGAACAAATGACTATTCCTAGCGGTCAAATTTCAAGGGTTTTTGGTTAATGTTTGGGTAAGAATTATAGCCGCCCTTTTGGCGGCCATGGAAGATAATACTATTATTTTAGTCCGGCTCGACTGACGTTGATTTCAGCCACCTCATCTTCAGCTCTGATGTTTAAGTAATTAAAGCTTTCTCCACAGGTATGACAATCTCGATGGTCAGCTGTTCCTGAGGTATGTTTTGGGGGTCGTTGTAGATTATCTCCCTTCTGGGCGCCCTGGCCCGGTATCCATTTTGATTAATCCAGGCGTAAACAGCATCGTACGAACTGGCAATACCATCGTAAGGCCCTACGTGCATAAGGGTCGCTGCCACTAAAGCAGGCAGGTTTTTGTTAGCCAGGTCTTTATTTAATACCGGCCAGGCTACCTCCACATCCGCCTGCTCAGTTTTAAACACTTCGTCGTGATAAAGTACTATTGGCGGGCCGGCATACACACCGCCCATTGCTGTTATGTCCTCCAATAACGAATTGATCATGGGCGGCAAATCCTGTTGTAAATTTGTAACAATTCTGCGCAGACTACAGACGGGAGTTTCCCTGATTTCCCTGAGCCGGACAGGATACTCATTATTTTCGTTCACATTAAAACCTCCAAAAAAATAGTAGCATTTTTACAAAGCATAGCCCTTATTCCACAGAATAATGCGAATGAGATTTGCTATAATTTATAAAGGGCGGCCCGCCAGGGCCGCCCTTTGGTTTAGACATTTTCTACTTTAACGCTGCAGACCTTGAGTTCGGGTATTCTGGCTATCGGGCACCGAACAGTATTGGTTTGTTTGTTGACGGGAATGCTCGGGAAGTGGAAGGAAGTGAACACCTGTCCCGGTGTTACCACATCGGTTACTTTGGCCGCCAGCTCAATAAAGCCGCGGCGGGAAGTTACCTTCACCCGGTCACCGTCGACAACACCTAACCTTTCGGCATCCACAGGATTAATCTCCAGGTAGTCGTCGCTGAATTGTAGTTCCAGGGCGTTGGTGCGCAGGGTCATGGTTCCGGTATGGTAGTGGTAGTAGCGACGCCCGGTGTTGAGTACAAACGGATATTCCTCGTCGGGAACCTCCGCCGGCGGCGCAAATGGCACCGGGGTAAACTTGCCCAGGCCCCGGACGAACTTGTCCTTGTGCAGGAACGGCGTCCCGGGATGGTCCGGAGTCGGGCAGGGCCACTGCAGGCCTCCCTTTTCCAGCCTGGCATGACTCAGGCCGCCGTAAGAAGGTGTTAACGAGGCAATTTCGTCAAACACTTCCGCGGCACTGCCGTAGTTCATGGGATAGCCCATGGCGTTGGCCACGGCGGCGATAATCTCCCAGTCGGCTTTAGCCTCACCAGGCGGGTCCACCGCTTTGCGCACCCGCTGCACCCGGCGCTCGGTGTTGGCGAAAACGCCTTCCTTTTCAGCAAAGCAGGCCGCCGGAAAGACCACGTCAGCCAGTTGAGCAGTTTCCGTAAGGAAAATATCCTGGACCACCAATAAATCAAGATGCCCCAAAGCATGGACTACGTGGTTGGCGTCGGGGTCGGAAAGGACCGGGTTTTCACCCAAGATATACATGGCCTTGACAGTCCCGTCGGCAGCGCCGTTCATCATGTCACCAATGGTAAGTCCCGCCTGGTCGGGTATTTCCACATTCCAGGCCGCGGCAAACTTGGCCCGGGCTTCTTCGGAAGCCACCGGCTGGTAGCCGGTGAACACTACGGGCAGAGCACCCATGTCGCAGGCGCCCTGGACGTTGTTCTGACCCCTTAAGGGGTTAAGGCCGGAGGATTCCTTGCCAATGTGGCCGCAGAGCAGGGCCAGATTGGCAAGGGCGAATACGTTGTCGGTACCGCTGCTGTGCTGGGTCAGGCCCATGGTATAGATAACTGTGGACTTATCAGTGGTGGCGTAGCCCCGGGCCACCTCCCGGATATAGTCGGCGGGCACGCCGGTGAGGGTCTCCACATATTCGGGGGTGTAGGAAGCCACAGCCTCTTTCACCGCATCGAAGTTTTCGGTGCGGCTGGCCACGAATTCCTTGTTATACAAATCCTCGGCAATAATCACGTTGGCCATGCCGTTGAAAACGGCGATATCCGTGCCCGAGTTTAACTGCATATGATATTTAGCCATTTCGGCAATACCGGTGCGCCTGGGGTCAATTACCGCCAGGGTGGCCCCCCGCTTCAGCGCCTGCTTAACCTGCAGCGCGATAACCGGGTGGGTTTCAGTGGTATTGGTGCCAATGGCCAGGATGAAGTCGGCAGCGCCGATTTCCTTGACGGTGTTGGTCATTGCCCCGCTCCCCAGTGTGGCCGCCAGACCGGCGACGGTGGGAGCGTGTCAGAGACGGGCGCAGTGATCGATATTGTTGGTGCCCATCACCGCGCGGGTAAATTTTTGGAAAATATAATTGTCCTCGTGGGTGCAGCGGGCCGAACTCAGCGCCGCAAAGGCGCCGGGGCCATACTGGGACTTGATGGCGCTAAGTTTTTCGGCTACAAAGCCAACTGCCTCATCCCAGGAGGCTTCCACGAACTGGCCGTCCTTTTTAATCAGTGGCCTGGTCAGCCGGTCCGGGTGGTTAATAAACCCGAAGCCTAAACGACCCTTGACACAAAGTGCTTTGCCATTGACTTCGCCATCGCACGAGGTGACTCCCACAACCTTACCGTCCTTGACGTTCAGGTCAAAGCTGCAGCCGGTGCCGCAGTACGGGCAAACGGTCCTAACCTTTTTTACCTCCCAGGTCCGGGCGCTCTTGCGCAGCGCCTTTTCCTGCAGGGCGCCCACAGGGCAAAAAGCCACGCAATTACCGCAGAATACGCAGTCTGACCCGGCCAGGGTACCACCCGCAGGCGGCCCAATCGTCGTATCAACGCCCCGTTTAATAAAGTCCACCACGTTATTGCCCTGGATCTCACTGCACACCCTTACGCACTTACCGCAAAGAATACACTTATTCATATCGCGGACGATAAAGGGATTATCCTCTTCAATCTCAAAAGAAGCGCGCTCGCCGGCAAAGGCAGCTCCGTCGGTTACGCCGTACATATAGGCATAATCCTGCAGGCGGCAGTCTCCGTTCCTGCCGCAGGTGAGACAATCCAGAGGGTGATTGGCCAGTAATAATTCAATAATAGTTTTACGTGCTTCTATGACCGCCGGTGAATCTGTATACACAACCATGCCGTTCTTGACCGGGGTGGCACAGGAAGCGGCAAGGTTTTTAGCCCCCTCCACCTCAACCACGCAAATGCGGCATAAACCCGGCCTGGTAAGCTCGGGGTCGTAACAGAAGGTAGGGATAAAAAACCCCCGCTTTTCCGCCGCCTGCAAGATAGTGGCGCCCTTGGGCACGGTCACCGCTAATCCATTAACAGTAAGGGTGACTTCAGCCAATGCTTCAAACCTCCTTTTGCTTTCTTATCAGTTGCTGTATTATTAAGTATTTATCACTGAACTAATCCGCCCTAAGACCCCCGCCTCTGTAGGCGGCGGGTTTCAAAGGGCGGTTAAGTCCAGTATGGACTCGGCTAACATTCAGAGGGGGTTGAATCCCCCTCTGAATGAAGTCTCGTTCAAGGGGTAAAGCTTCGCTTGCTGTCTTCTGGATACCTCTAAGCCGCCTTAATTCTCAGCAATGGAGCCTACTTTGCACTTTTCAATACAACTGGCGCACATGATACATTTTTCAACATCAATGGTATGTGGCTTCTTCTTCTCACCACTGATGGCGGCAGCAGGGCAAACCTTGGCACAAAGGCCGCAACCTTTACACTTGTCATCCATAATGGTGAAAACCGGTAGCTTCGGGTAAACAATGGGCGTATCATACTCACCTTGCAAATAACTCACCAAGCTGAGGACAGAGCTGGGAACACGCTGGCCCAGACCGCATAGGGAGGTAGTAATCATAACTCTTGATAAGCGCTCCAGCTTTTCAAGATCTGCTTGCTCACCATTATTGCCGTTTATTTTTTCCAGGATCTCCAGTATGCGCCTGCTGCCTTCCCGGCAGGGTATACATTTGCCGCAGCATTCGCTCTGAGTGAAGTCCGAGAAGAACTCTACAAAATCCGCCATGCGAATACTCGGAGGTATATTGGCAAATATCCCCACGTTATCGATGACATTGCCTTCCATTATTTTACTGTTGCTCATAATTTAACCAACCGAATCTCCTCTCAAAATGTTTTTCTGTCTCTACAGCCGCAGTTTTAACATTTTTTACCTTACCCTGCTATCACCACTCCCCGTTTTAAATATAAACTCATTTGAAATACCCCAATGTCTTAGTACACAGCCACCCCCGTGTGGATTACCCGTTCCTCGGTCACCAGGATATGTACCGGGCAATCATGCGCCCCCGGGTAGACGTCAGCCTTGATTTGCATTTCAAAGGCCGGGGCCAGGTAGATGGTACCGGGACGGGTGCGGGGCAGAAAGCGGTCGTAAAAACCTCCCCCGTAGCCCAACCGGTTGCCGAACGGGTCAAAAGCCACTCCAGGCACAATCACCAAATCCAGGAGGCCGGGCTCCAGGGGGCGCAGGCACTCCGGCCGCGGCTCAAGGATGCCCCAGGCCCCGGGAAGGAGGTCGCCGGGATAGTCCTCCAGCCGGGAAGGGGTCAGCCGGCGGTTGGCAATATCGGTTACCGGCACCGCCACCAGCTTGCCCAGGGCCAGTGATCCCCTGATCAGGTCTCCGGTTGGGACCTCGTTCCTGAAGTCCACATAGGCCATCAACGCCACTGCTTGCCGGTACTCCCGCAAGGAATTGATCCGCTCCAGGATCCGGGCGCTTTTTTCCGCCACCTCGGCGGCGGAAAGCCTGTTCCTGGCGTTAATGACATCCTTCCTTAATTCGCTTTTGGACACCTTAATTCCTCCAAATTTCTGATTTTAACAAACATTAATTTCATTGGATCAAGGGTGTTTTTTCTGCATAACAGGGTGTTTTTCCTGCCGTCTCAATACACCCTGTCCAATGATTGAATAAAGAAGACTTGGTTCAGGTGGGGATTCAACCCATACGTTGGGGACATTCCTTCGAAGGAGGTGTGTCCCCTTTCCTTATGCGAGGGCGGGGTCTTACAGGCTATACGAAGATAAAAACTGCCCCGGCCTTTGCCGGGGCAGTTGCTGATATTACTCCGAGCAATATCTCGGGGTACCCAGTAACAGCAGGATAAGGATGAGCAAAAACAAGAAGTCAAAGCTACATGCCTCATCTTACAATGTATACAGCTCTTCCCCGGACAGCAGGCGGTTTCCTTTGGCCTGCAGCGCCTCAATGGCCTGATCCAGCTGCTCCACCCGGAACACCACCAGAGCGGCCTTGGAGGCCTTCTGCAAAAAGGCGTAAAGATACTCGATGTTGATGTTGTTTTCCTGCAGCACGTCCAGGGCGTCAGCCAGGCCGCCGGGACGGTCGGGCACCTCCACCGCGATAACATCGGTGGCGCTGACGGTGAAGTCCGCCGCCTTGAGCGTCTGGAAGGCTTTGTCGGGATCGTTCACAATCAGGCGCAAGATGCCGAAGTCGGTGGTATCGGCAATGGACAGGGCCCTGATGTTGATGCCGTTGTCCCCCAGTACCCTGGCCACCTGGGCCAGGCGCCCGGATTTATTCTCCAGGAAGATTGATATTTGTTTAACCTTCACGATAATCCCCCCTTAGTTTTTTCCGTAGAGTTCCCGCCGGTCCACCACCCGCTTGGCCTTGCCCTCACTGCGGGGAATGGTGCGGGGCTCGACCAGCTTGATCCGGGCGGCTATGCCCAGCACACTGCCAATCCTGTCCCGGAGCTTGCCCTCCAGTTCCTCCATGTAGCGAATCTTGTCGGAAAACAGCCGGTCACTGATTTCCACCCAGATTTCCAGTACGTCCAGGTTGCCCTTGCGGTCCACCACCAGCAGGTAATGGGGCTCAGTGTCGCCAAATTCCAGCAGCACGCTCTCGATTTGGGAGGGAAAGACGTTGACGCCCCGGATAATCAGCATGTCGTCGGTGCGCCCGGTGACCCGCTCCATGCGCACCATGGTGCGACCACAGCTGCAGGGGTCGGGGTTTAATACCGTAATATCCCTGGTGCGGTAGCGGATAACTGGAAAGGCCTCCTTGGTCAGAGACGTGAACACCAATTCACCCCTGGAACCGGGGGGCAGCTGCGCCCCGGTCTCGGGATCGATAATTTCCGCCAGGAAGTGATCTTCATAAATGTGCATGCCGGTCTGGGCCTTACACTCCATGGAAACCCCGGGACCCATCACCTCGCTGAGGCCGTAAATGTCCAGGGCCGTAAGGTTCAGTTTTTCCTGCAGCTGCTCCCGCATGGCCTCGGTCCAGGGCTCGGCCCCGAAGATGCCCGCCTTCAGGGGCAGTGACTTGATGTCGATCCCGGCGGCGGCCATTTCCTCCGCCAGGTACAGGGCGTAGGACGGGGTGCAGGTGAGGATGGTGGCCCCAAAGTCCTGCATCAGCATCAGCTGGCGCTGGGTGTTGCCGCCGGAAATGGGTATCACCGTGGCCCCCAGGCGCTCGGCCCCATAGTGAACCCCCATGCCCCCGGTGAACAGGCCGTAGCCGTAGGCGTTCTGAACCACGTCACCTCGTCCGCCCCCGGCCATGGCCAGGGACCGGGCCATCAGACCGGCCCAAGTGTCAATATCATTTTTGGTGTAGCCCACCACCGTCGGCTTACCGGTGGTGCCGGAGGAAGCATGCACCCGCACCACCTCGTCCAGGGGCGCCGCAAACAACCCGAAGGGGTAGTTGTCCCGCAAATCCTGCTTGGTGGTGAAAGGCAGTTTCTGCACATCCTCCAGGGACTTTATATCTTCGGGCTTTACCCCCAGGCGCTCCATGGCCTGCCGGTAATAGGGCACGTTGTTGTAAACCCTGGCAATGGTTTGACGCAGTCGCTGCAGCTGTATCTCAGCCAGTTTCTCCCGCGGCATGGTTTCCAATTCTTTTTCCCAGTACATCGGCAACTCCCCTTCAACGACTATTCTGCTGATAAAAATTCCACGGATATTGCCGTTTTCCTTCCGGAAAGCGCATGTTTTCCAAATGTTCAGGGCGCCAAACCGAGGCCGGGAGAAGGATATTGCCCCGTGAGGCAGCCTCCAAAATTAATTTTTCGACATTTTCTGACATTAAACACTCCTTTACTTTCACCCACAGGTTGGAATCCGGTGATATAAGTTATTAACAGACTTATCCACATTATCCACAGGTAAAAATCCACAATTCAACTTTAGCTGTTCCTGTATTTTCCTGGCGATTAATATTTTTCCTGGCGCAGAGGGCGCATTTTATCTGCATCTTCTAAACTTGCGAATTCTATCTTCTACTCTAACTCAACCAATACTTTTATAAACCGAAAAGATCCGGTCACATTCGACCGGATTTACTATTTTTCGACATATAGTCATACCTGTTTTCACCCAGCTTCAACCCGGGTACCGCATTCAGGGTTAGCGGCGCCACATCGCCCCGCAAATATTTGTAATAGGCCGCACACCCAATCATGGCTGCATTATCAGTGCATAATACCAGCGGGGGCACTACTAACCGCCGGCCGTCAGCCAGGGCCCGCCGGGCCAGTTCTTCCCGCAGCAGCGCATTTGCCGCCACTCCGCCGGCCAGTATGATCACCCTTGGGTCATATTTCCCGGCTGCCTCCAGAGCCTTGTCCGCCAGCACATCAACCACTGAACGGCGGAAGCCGGCGGCCAAATCGGCCAGGTTGACCTCCTCCCCCCGCTGCCGGGCCCGGCGCAGGTAGTTGATTACGGCGGACTTCAGGCCGCTGAAGCTAAAGTCCAGGCTCCCCTCTTCCAGGTAAGCCCGGGGCAAAACGATGGCCGCCTCGTCCCCGCCGGCGGCCAGTTTATCCACCAGGGGGCCGCCCGGGTAGCCCAGGCCCAGGGTGCGGGCAACCTTGTCGAAGGCCTCGCCGGCGGCGTCATCCCGGGTGCGGCCCACCGTCCGGTAGCGGCCGTGGCCCTCTATCAGGACCAGATCCGTATGGCCGCCGGAAACAATCAGGCCCAGCAGGGGAAAGGATAGCCCGTCATCCGCCAAAAAGTTGGCGTAGATATGGCCTTCCAGATGGTTCACTCCAATTAACGGAATATCCAGGGCAAAGGCGGCTGCCTTGGCTGCCGCCAGCCCCACCAGCAGCGCCCCTACCAGCCCGGGGCCATAAGTAACGGCCACCGCGTCTAAATCCTTAAAATCGCAGCCGGCCCTGTCCAGGGCCTCCCGGATCACCCCGTTCATTAACTCCAGGTGCTTGCGGGAGGCTACCTCCGGCACCACCCCGCCGAATTTTTGGTGCGCCTCCACCTGAGAGGATATGATATTGGAAAGTATATCTTTACCATCTGCCACCACAGCGGCGGAAGTCTCGTCACAGGATGTTTCAATAGCCAGTATTTTTATGCTCAACGGCCAGAACCCCTAACCTTTTTTGGTAGTATTATAACACAGCGCCCGTCATAACCATAAAAAACCGCGATTTTTTGCACATTGCTTGTCATTTTTTGCCCGGGCCTTGAACGAGACTTCATTCAGAGGGGGATTCAACCCCCTCTGAATGTTAGCCGAGTCCATACTGGACTTAACCGCCCTTTGAAACCCGCCGCCTACAGAGGCGGGGGTCTTAGGGCGGATTAGTTCAGTGATAAAAGACCGGAATATTAAGGATGGAAATACGGGGGTGGTTGCGTAATGCCGCTGGAGCTTACGGTATTGACCTACAACATCAGGCATGGCAAGGGTATGGACGGGAAGGTGGACCTGGGCCGCACTGCCCGGACCATATCCTCTGCCAGGCCAGACCTGGTGGGTCTGCAGGAAGTTGACCACCTAATACCCCGCAGCCGGATGCAAAAACAAGCCAACCTCCTGGCCCAAAGGCTGCGGATGCGCCATGTGTTCGGCCCTACCATTAGTTTATGTCTCGGGCGTTACGGCAACGCGCTGCTCAGCCGCTATCCCATCCTTAGCCACCGTAACCACCGCCTGCCCGGCGCCGGTGAGAGGCGCGGCTTTTTGGAGGTCCGCCTGCGGGTCATGGACCAGGACTTATATGTATTCAACACCCACCTGGGACTTAACAACAAAGACCGCCGCCGGCAGGTGGTGAAGATTTTACAGGTGGCCGGCCGCTGCCCCGGACCCGTCCTCTTAATTGGCGACTTCAACGCCCGGCCCGGGTCCGCCGAGCTTGTCCCCCTCACCCCAACCTTTATTGACACCGCAGCGGCGGCAGGCGCCCCCCGGCCAACCTTCCCGGCCAATGCTCCCCTGTACCGCATCGACTATATCTTTGCCTCCCCCCACTGGGAGATAACAGCATCAGCCACCCTCGACAGCCAGGCCTCGGACCACCTGCCGGTCCACACCCGCCTGACTCATTTTGTCCGTTGTACAAAATTACGGTCAACATTTAACAAGCCAGCTATCTGACGGTTAGACAAGAGATACCTGTTTTTAAGTATAATTATCAATTCCCTTAGTTTATTACTGTCCTGATTGTGACATGACACATTATGCAGCTTTAAAAATCTCATGATAAATTCTTCTGCATTCTGCTTGTTAGCAAGTGCCCTTTGAGCTTTGTTTTCCTCACTATCAAAAGTATTCTCCATATTATCCTGACTAGAAAATTCTATAAAGAGATCAATTGCTTTATTTAAGTCTTTAGAAAATATATTAAGTATTGGTTCTATTGAAAGCAGTTCTCGGAATCTGCTCTTTTCAAGGATATAGGCATTATAACTGTTCCAGTTATAATTTGACGGGTGTTCTGAAAGGCCGGCTTTAACCGGGTTGTCATGTATATAGCGCAATACTGCCAATAAATATCTTTCATCTTCCACTGCCTCACTTTTGTAACGATCCTGAAACAAATGGCCAACTCGGTCATACTTTTTGTTAAAATAAACTGCATACCGAGTATTAATCCTCTTCATTAGACCGGATATATCATTGTTCTTAGTATATAGAAGAAGATGAATGTGATTGTCCATAAGACAATATCCATAAAGGGTATATTCTTGCACTTTTTTTGTTTCTATTAAATAATAAAAATATTTATTCCTATCCTCGTCATCTAAAAAAATCTTCCTTTTTTCATTACCCCTTACAATTACATGGTAAATACCTGTCTTACTATATATCCTGGGGCGCCTGGGCATTAATATCACTTCCTTCTAAGGGTGGAGTCAGTGAGTCAGCAGGAACCGTCCCCTCTCAGCTCTGACAGGATGTCGGTAAATACTCTGCCGGCAGATTCGCGCAGCACGATGTCGGCCCGGTCATCCCAGGGTGTTGGCGTGTTGTTTACGATTACCAGGCGCCGGGACGCCCCGGGCAGGCCCGCCACGGGATAGACCGTAAGGCTGCTGCCGGCGACTATCAGGAGCTGGCAGCCGGAGAGGATCTGGGTGACATGGAAGAAGTGCTCATTCATGGGATCCTCAAAGAGCACCACATCGGGCCGCAAGACCCCGTTTTGGCAAGCCTGGCAGCGGGGCGGGTTGACCCCCCGGCGGTACTGCTCCACCAGACCGGCAAAGGGGTAATCCCCGCAGCCGCAGTCCATGCAGCGGCAGGTGCGCAGGTGGCCGTGCACCTCCCACAGCTTGACGGTTCCGGCCTTTTTATGCAGGCTGTCGATATTCTGGGTAATTACCCCCAGCAGCAGATTCAGTTGCTCCAGTTTGGCCAGGACCAGGTGGGCCGCATTGGGCTCGGTTTCATTATAGGCAGTCCACCTATCCAGGTTCAAATCGTAAAACCGGGCCGGATCCCTTTTCAGGGCACTGAGGCTGGAAACCTTAACCGGGTCCATTTTCTCCCAGAGCCCTGTGCCGGGACTGCGGTAATCAGGGATACCGCTCTCGGTACTCACCCCCGCCCCGGTCAGGGCCAGGGTTTTGGTTGAGGTTTTAATTAACTCCGCCACGGCAGCAATGCGCTCCCGGTAATCCATAAGCAAACCTCCCAAGTAATAGTTTTCACTTCGTAAGTATCAAGTAATATCGGCATTCTTCAACAGAACCTGCGAACAGGTGCGCCTTCTGCCATACCAGTAAATCTTCAAATGTTTTTGCTGGTTTTCTCATTCTGACTTCTGACACCTGACTCCTGACTCCTGACTCCTGACTAGTTACAGAATGAGATACATTTCCTGTAAATTAGCCGCTAGTTATTTGCCATGCAGGAAGGGAAAAGTCATTTTGCACAGAACTATCTAACTAAGTTGAGAGTGGAGTTATGAGTGTTGAAAGGGAGTGTGAGAAAATTATGGTAGCAAAACTGCTGGACTCTGTTTTTGGCAGGTTTAGAAAGAGAACAGTTAATGAAGGGACTGCGACCAGGGAAATTGCGGCGGCCAGGGAACCGGAGGTTAAGGCCTATCTCGCGGTTTCCGGGGAGATTGACCGGATGATTGCCGAGGGCGAGATTATGGGGTGGAAGAAGATGGAGCAGGAACACCTCATCATCTACAGCCTGGGTAACCGCAAGATGATTAACATCAACAAGCACGGGAGCCCGCCCAGGACCTGCTTCCTTTTTTCCGGGGCCAATCAGCTGGCCAAGGAAATGGAAGTCAAAGGTTTGCGCCCCCTTTCCAAAAACGAGGCCAAGCAAAAGGGCTACGGGCCGGCCAAGGCCATTTACACCGGTGATGACCCGGAGGTTATCCGTAATATGGTTAAGTCGGTTAAATAAGTTTTAATCAGGGGCCGCTGGTGCGGCCCCTGCGCGCCTTTCTTTTGAACGAGACTTCATTTAAGAGGGGGATTCAACCCCCTCTTAATGTTAGCCGAGTTCATACTGGACTTAACCGCCCTTTGAAACCCGCCGCCTACAGAGGCGGGGGTCTTAGGGCGGATTAGTTCAGTGATACGTCTCCTTTTTTCTCGGGCTCTGCCTGCGGCCCGGGGTTTACCGGATCAACAACTCTATTGCCGCAGTAAGGACAGTAAATGGCGCCCTCGGGAACTTCTTTGCCGCATCCCTTACACCTGGCGGAACCCGGGTTAACCTTGTCAATCTGTTCCTCCAGCGCTTTGATCTCCTGCTCCAGTTTACCGGAGGCCTCCATCAGGCGTTGAATATCTTCCTCCAGGTTTTCTCCCCTGCTGCGCTGCTGATAGTACAGGGTCCCCAGGCCGGCCATATTGTTTTCCATTTCCTTTTCCAGCTTGGACAGTTCATATTTAAGTCTGGCCGACTCCACCAGGGCGCCGGAGCGCTTGGTCAGGTCCTTGGCCTTTTCCCCCAACTCCTTGGCATGCTCACTTAATTCCCCGCTTAAATTTTTGGCTCGCCTCAACAACTTTTGCATAAAATCCATTTATAGATTCCCCCCTTTACTTTATTCTAAACAAACTGGAATATTTTAATCAATGAAAAAAGCGCTATGACGAAGGTCTTTTAAGGGTTATAATAGGACCAAGAATTAATTTCTATTTTTCGATTGTAACAATTTAAAATTTTGGCAGGGGAGTGTCTCACTTGACAAAGGCCAAGGACTACCGCATCAACCAGCTGGCAAACGGTCAAATTATCAGCATTGAAATTAAGTGCTGCGGCAATCATATCGGTGAAATCCGCTTTCTGGACGGTGAAACCCGCACCTGCACCATATGCGGCACAGAACACAGCCTGAAAGTCCATCACAATCACTTTCACCTGAGCCGTATTAAACACCCCAACTAACAGCCGGCGCTTATTGTTGCCCCGGCTCCCCGGAGGGAAGAAGCAAAAGTAACACCTGGTTTCTGCCAGGCAGGAGTTTTCAGTTTCTATCCGAGTATTCTACAGACAGAGCTGGTATCCTTTCCCGGGCAGACATAATTTTGTACGATAAAAAGAGGTGCCGGATGACACCTCTACTTTTCTACTCTTTCACATTGGCCTGTAGTTCCTGGTTCTGCCGCTTCTTCTTTTTGCCCTCGGCTTTTTGCTGAGGCGCCTTGGCAGCGTTTTTATTAACCTTGGCCATTTTCGATCCTCCTGCCCGTATAAGATGGTTGATTCTGAACAAAGTATACCCAGCGTAAAAGAGGCCTATCCAAATTTACGCAGATGATATTTTTACCAGGAAAGGTGAGTTGGATGGTAAGGCAACGGCTTCTGTTTACGGCTATCGCAGCGTTATTGCTGCTGTCCCTGGCCCTGGCCCTGGGCTGCGCCGGCGATCGGCAGGCCACGAATGATCCAGGTTACCGGGATATCAGGGCTGCGGAACTACAAACCCTGCTGACCGGTGATGACCCCCCATTTCTCCTTGATGTCAGGGAGCCTCATGAATTCAGCGCCGGGCATATACCCGGTTCTGTGCTGATTCCCCTGGGAGAGATCACCGGCCGCCTGGATGAGATACCCCGGGACAGGACGGTGGTGGTGATCTGCCATTCCGGTAACCGCAGCGGCCAGGTGTCGGGCGAACTGGCCAGACACGGTTACACCCGGGTTCTGAACCTGCAGGACGGCGTACGGGACTGGCCGGAGCCACTGCAAACGGAGTAAGTGGACATCTCAGGCGCCGGAGTTTGAACGAAACTTCATTCAGAGGGGAATTCAACCCCCTCTGAATGTTAGCCGAGTCCAGTGATAAAATATAAGGTTTTATATCCACGTCTTACTACCAGCTAGGCTTTTCCCCGAACCGCAATATTTGATGCTTAAAAGGTCAATATTCAATGGCGAATGGTTTGCCTTTTAATAAATAACCGGCCCACCATTCGCCATTGAATATTGACCTTTTGGCACCCTGTTATTGTCGGAATGTTTAGAAATTCATATTATGAACATAGAGTGGTTTATTGCGCCATCCACGCAAAAGGAGAGGAAATTAATGAATACTATCTATTCAAATGATATGGTGATTCAGGTGAGGCAGATGGAAAAGCGCATCAGCAGCCATCCTTGCGTGGAAGATGTCGTCGTCATAACGGTTGATGATCCCCAGAAGGGCCAATATTTCCGCGTTATTATTGAAACAAAATGCGATCCCGCGACCACTGAACAGTCACTGCTGGACTTGTTCAAGGAAAAAACCAACCTCATGAAGGCGCCCTTATCTATTGTTTTTGCCAAAATTCCCAGAACCCCCACCGGCAAGGTTTCCAGGCAGCTGCTATTGAGCCAGGCCGGACTGATGTAAAAAACCAAAATGGGGACAGGCTGCTATTTTCGCTTTGCGAAAATAGCAGCCTGTCCCCATTTTTAGTTGCTTATGAAAATTATACTTTATAAACCGCAAGTACAAACAGGTGCGCCTTCTGCCATACCAGTAAATCTTCAAATGTTTTCACTGGTTTTCTCATTCTGACTCCTGACTCCTGACTCCTGAGTAGTTACTTTTCCCAACTATTTCTGGCAAGCAAGGGCCGGCCCCGGATCAACAAGATGTTTGCCCAGCCAGCCCCGCGCCTCTTTAAGTCCCAGGGCCATCCCCACCAGCTCGGTGAAATAAAAGGAAGGTATTTTAGTCCCCTGGTCCTGCCTCATTTCCAGATTGCTCTGGCACAAGGGGCAGGCGGTCACAATGGCGGAGGCCCCGGCCTCCCTGGCGGCGCCGGCCAGCCGTCTCACCAGCTTTTCCACCACGGGGGTGTTGGTGAGGGCCAGGCCGGCCCCGCAGCAATCTGTTTTATAAGACCACATCAGCGACTCCCCGCCCAGTACCTCCACCAGATGATCCATCATAACGGGGTTTTCCACCCGGTCAAAACCACTTACTTCAGGGGGCCGCACCATCAGGCAGCCGTAATAGCATACAACCTTCAATCCCCGCAGCGGGCTAACCACCCTGGCGGCAATTCTGTCCAGCCCGACCCCGGACACCAGCCCCTCCAATAGGGATAACACCCGTATTTTACCCTCATATTTAAAGCCAATGACTTCTTCCACTTCCCGGCGGGTGCCTTTATCATGACGCAGGGTATGGTCAGCCTTGCGCAGGCGGCTAAAGCAGGCGGCACAGGGAACGGCCACATCAAGCCCCCTTGGCTGGGCCAGGGCTATATTGCGGGCGGGCAGGACCACGGAAAGCAGGTGGTCCAGGTTGTGTGCGGAAGTTGCCCCGCAGCAGCTCCAGTCCTCCAACTCCACCAGGTCAAGCCCAAGGGCGGAGCACACCGCCCGGGAAGATTGGTCATATTCTATAGCCGTGGACCCAAGGGAACAGCCGGGATAGTACGCCATCTTCACTTTTGCTTACCCCCTTGACCCTTACGGGTAAAGCTATTGTCCATAATTTTCATTCCTAGACCCCCTGTATCCATACTTGGTGTCTGCCGTTGTATTGTAAACTGGCAGTTATTTACCAACCGGTTATTGTCAAACAAATGTCCCTGCCGCTGAAGCGGCGCCAGCAAAGGATGAAAATGCCCGGAAAGGGGACAGAGCGCCGGAGCCGGTCCGCAACGAGGCTTGCCTTACCGGTGCGCAGTTTATGAACAAGCGGCAAGCATCCGTCCCCGGGCAAATATATTTCTACAAAAGAGCCGCCTTGATCATGGTAATCATCTGTCCCTTTTCAAATCCCTTTTGCTGGCTGGCCCCGCTGGGGCAGGCCACAACGCAGGCCCCGCAGCCCTGGCACAGGACGTCCACCACTTCCGCCACCCCGGACACCTCACCCATTTGGCGGGCGTTATAACTGCAGGCCTTTACACAGAGCCCGCACCCGGCGCATAAATCTTCATCCACCGTGGCGGTCAGGGCCACGTTTTCTACTTGGTCTTTGGACAGCAAGGTTACGGCCCGCATGGCCGCGGCATTGGCCTGGACAATTGACTCATCGGTCAGCTTGGGCGAGTGGGCCAGGCCGCAAAGGTACAGGCCGTCGGCGGCAAAATCCACCGGGCGCAGCTTCATGTGCGCCTCCAGTAAAAAGCCGTCGGCGCTGAGGGGTACCTTGAACAACTGGCTCAGTTTCTCATTATCCTCACCCGGCAGCACACCGGTGCTAAGCGCCAGCAGGCCGGCATCTATGACCAGGGTGCAGCCAAGGATCCGGTCCTTTACCCTGACCTCCACGGCGCCATTGGGGCCGGCTGTCACCACCGGCCTCTCCTCCGGCTCGTAGCGAATAAAGATTACGCCCTTGCGCCTGGCTTCGGTGTAATACTTTTCCTTTATTCCGTAAACCCGGACATCCCGGTAGAGAATATATACATTGGTATCCGGGGAGACTTCCTTGATCTTAAGGGCGTTTTTGATGGCATGGGTGCAGCAAATCCTGCTGCAGTAAGGTCTTTCACTGTCCCTGGAGCCCACGCACTGAATCATCACCACATTCTTGACCCCATCCAGCCCTTCCCGGCTGACCCGGTTTTCCAGTTGGGTCTGGGTCAGCACATGGGGACTCTGGCCGTACAGGTATTCCGCCGGCGTAACTTCCCGGGCCCCGGTGGCAATAACGGTGGAGCCGTGCTCAATTACCCTTATTTCACCGCCGGTATCCACCCTGGTGCTGTAGTTGCCGGGGTATCCCCCCACCTCCACCACCTTGCTGCCGGTGAACACCTCAATGGCGGGGTGCCGGTTCACCCGGTCAACCAAACTCTCCAGCAGCACTGCAGGGTCACTGCCGTCAACGCTGTAGCGCAAGTCCCTGAGCCTGCCGCCCAGCTCCGGACTTTTTTCCACCAGGGAAACCTTGAAGCCCTGCTCGGCCAGGGACAGTGCCGCGGCCAGACCGGCCGCCCCGCCGCCCACAACCAGCGCCTGGCGGTTAATGTCCGTATAGGTTGTTGCAATGGGTTCCAGCAGGCGGGCTTTGGCCACAGCCATGCGTATGAGATCCATGGCCTTGACGGTAGCCGCCTCACCCTCTTCCCGGTGCACCCAGGATGAGTGCTCCCGGATGTTCACATGCTCGTATAAATAAAGGTTCAGGCCCGACTCCTGCAGCGCGTTCTGGAACAGCGCCGCGTGGGTGCGCGGGGTGCAAGAGGCCACCACCACCCGGTTTAGCTTCTGACCTTTAATCCGCCTCTTAATCCGCTCCAAACTGTCCTGAGCGCAGGCAAAGAGAAATTCCTCGGCAAAGGCCACATCCTTTAAGGTCTTTGCGTATTTAACCACCTCGGGAATATTGATCACACTCCCGATGTTGATGCCGCAATTGCAGACAAAAACACCTATCCGGGGCTGCTCGCCGGCAACGTCCCTTTCGGGAATATCCTCCTTGCAGGCGGTCAGGGTACCCCGGGCCTCGCCCAGCAGCCGTGAAACATAACCGGCGGCGGCGCTGGCCTCAATGACTGTTTCGGGGATGTCCTTGGGGCCGGCAAAGGTTCCCGCCACAAACACACCCGGCCGGGTGGTGGTACAGGTTTCTTCCCCGGGCAGGCAAAAGCCGAACTCATCCAGGCCAATCCCGGCCACCCCGGCCAGCTTTGCCGTACCTTCCGAAGGCCTTAGGCCGACGGAAAGCACCACCAGATCAAACTCCTCTTCCCGCACCTCGCCTGAGGGCGTGCGGTATCTCAGCAGCAGGTTCTTGCTTTGCTGCAGCTCCTTAACAGACGATACCAGGCACTTTACATAGCGGATCCCGTATTCATTCCGGGCCCGGTCATAATACTGCTCAAAGCCCTTGCCGAAGGCCCTGACGTCGATGCAGAAGATGGACGCCTCCAGGCCCGGGGTGTGCTCCTGGGCCACGATGGCCTCCTTGGTGGCGTACATGCAGCAAACGCCGGAGCAGTAATTACGGTCCTTGCCCGGCTCCCGGGACCCGACACACTGGATGAAGGCAACCTTTTGGGGCTCCTTGCCGTCCGAGGGCCTGATCAGGTGCCCCTGGTTGGGGCCGGAGGCGCTGAGCAGCCTTTCAAACTGCAGGCTGGTAACCACATTGGGGTAAATCCCGTAGCCATACTCGCCCTTCAGCCTGGCGTCAAAAATTTCAAAGCCGGGGGCCAGGACAACAGCCCCCACCTCCAGTTCCACATCTTCCTCCGTCATATCTTGATTGATGGCCTTGGGGCCGCACTTTTCCACGCAAGCCCCACACTGAATGCAGTTTTCCCGGTCGATTACATAGGCGTTGGGAAAGGCCTGGGCGTAGGGCTTGTAAATGGCCTTGCGCCCGTCCAGCCCCTGGTTGAAGTCATTGCTGACCACCTGGGGGCACACTGTCTCGCAGCGGCCACAGCCGACACACCTGTTAATATCCACGTAGCGGGGATGCTTCTTAACCGTGGCCTTGAAATTGCCCGGCCAGCCCTCCAACCCCACCAGTTCGGACATGGTCATGATTTCAATATTCATGTGCCCCCCTACATCCACCACCCGGGGGGAGAGGATGCACATGGAGCAGTCATTGGTGGGGAAAGTCTTGTCCAGCATGGGCATGGTCCCGGCGATGCTGGGCTTGCGCTCGATCAGGTAAACCTTGAAACCGGCCTCGGCCAGATCCAGAGCCGACTGCATGCCGCTGATGCCGGCCCCTACCACCAGGACCGCACCAACCTTCTTTTCCGGTATCTCCTGAACAATGGCACTCATATTTTTCACCCCTATTTCAAGGCCGCCTTAAGGGCCGCCATCATCTGCGACTTCTCGTAACCCTTCTGCTGGGTGGCCCCGTTGGGGCAGGCCACCACACAGGCGCCGCAGCCCCGGCACAGCGCTTCCCGCACTATGGCCGTCCTGGATACCGGGTCAAACTCCCGGGCCTGGTAGCTGCAAGCCGCCTTGCACAGCATGCACCCCACGCAGCGCTTTTTGTTCACCGTAGCGGTGATGGGCACATTCTCCAGCTTATCCTTGGCCAGCAGGGTGGCCGCCCGCATGGCCGCAGCATTGGCCTGCTGCATGGACTCCCCGGCCAGCTTGGGGGCGTGGGCCAGGCCGCACATGTACAGGCCGTCGGCGGCAAAGTCCACCGGGCGCAGCTTCATGTGCGCTTCCAGCAGGAAGCCGTCGGCATCCAGGGGCACCTTGAAGATCTGGCTGAGCCTGGTATTCTCCAGGTTGGGGACAACACCGGTGCTGAGCGCCAGCAGATCGGGGCGCAGGGCAATGTTTTCCCCCAGAATGTGGTCCTTCACCACCACCCGCAGGGCGTCCCCTTCAGTTGTTACCAGGGGTTTTGCCGCCTCGCTGTAGCGAATGAAAACAATCCCCTTACGCCTGGCCCGGGTGTAATACTTTTCCTTCAACCCGTAAGAGCGAATATCCCGGTAAAGGATGAACACACCGGCGTCCGGGTTTAATTCCTTGAATTTCAGGGCGTTTTTCAGGGCCTGGGAGCAACAAACCCGGCTGCAGTAGGGCCTGCCGGCATCCCTGGAGCCGACACACTGGATCATCACCAGGGTCTGCACATCGCCGGCGCCGCCTGTGGCCAGCTTTTCTTCCAGCTCGGTCTGGGTAACCACCCGGGGGTGCTGGCCGTAGAGATACTCCCCGGTCCCGGCCTCCTGGGCGCCGGTGGCCAGTATCGTGGCCCCGTGCTCCAATTCACGGGTTTTATCCCCCAATTTGATTTTGGTCCGGTAGTTCCCCGGGTAGCCGGCAAAGGACTCGATCCCGGCCCCGGTAATAACTGTTATTTTGGAATTATTGCTTACCCTGTCAATTAATTGCCGCAATTCCTGCTGCGGATCGGCCCCTTCCAGGGAGAAATGAATCTGCCTTAACCGCCCCCCCAGTTCCGGGCTCTTTTCCACCAGGTAAACGTCAAAGCCCTGCTCGGCCAGGGACAGTGCGGCCGACATGCCCGCAGCGCCGCCACCCACCACCAGGGAGGCATGGTTTACATCGGTGTGGGTGGGGGTTACCGGCTTGAGCAGCATCGCCTTGGCCACGGCCATCCGGACCAGGTCCTTGGCCTTCTCAGTCGCCTCTTTGGGGGTATCCCGGTGCACCCAGGAAGAGTGCTCCCGGATGTTAACATGTTCGTACAGGTAAGGATTCAGTCCGGCCTCCCGCAGCGCGCTCTGGAAAAGCTGCGCGTGGGTGCGGGGCGTGCAGGATGCCACCACCACCCGGTTCAGATTGTTTTCCTCAATGGCCTGCTTGATGTGGTCAATGCTGTCCTGGGAGCAGGAGAACAAGAATTCCCGGGCATAAACCACATTCTTCAGGGTTTTGGTGTAGTTAACCACATCCGGCACGTCAATAACACTGCCGATGTTGATGCCGCAGTTGCAAATAAAGGCGCCAATCCGCGGGGCGGCCTTGGTTACCGGTTTTTCCGGCGGGTAGTGCTTGACCCGGGTCAGGGCACCCCTGGCACCGGAGAGCAGGCGGGAGGCGTAGCCGGCCACCGCGCTGGCCTCGACCACGGTTTCCGGAATATCCTTGGGGGCGGCAAATACACCGCTGGCGTAGATACCGGGCCGGCTGGTCACGCCCCGGGAGAATTCACCGGATTTGCAGAAGCCAAATTCATCCAATTCAATGCCGGTCACGGCGGCCAGTTCCCGGGAACCGCAGGAAGGCTTGAAGCCCACCGAGAGTACCACCAGGTCAAATTCTTCCTGGCAGATGGTCCCATCATCCAGGGCATACCTGATGGTGAGGCTGCCGCCTTGGTCCGGCGCCTCCTGCACTTCAAAAATACGGCTTTTAATAAACCTGACCCCGTGCTCATCCCGGGCCCGGTTGTAATATTTTTCAAAATCCTTGCCGTAGGAGCGCATATCCATTAAAAAGATGGTTGTGTCCAGGGGCTCATGGCTGTGCTCTTTGGCAATCACCGCCTCCTTGATGGCATACATACAGCACACCGAGGAGCAATAATCATGGTTAAGCTTCAAATTCCTGGAGCCAACGCACTGGATCCAGGCAATCTTTCCAGGCTCCCGGCCGTCGGAGGGGCGGATCAGGTGGCCCTGGAAGGGGCCCGAAGCGCTTAAGATCCGCTCGAACTCAATGCTGGTAACCACATTGGGGTACTTTTTATAGCCCAGGTAATCCAATTCCGCCGGGTTATAGATATCAGCACCGGGGCTCAGGAGGACGGCCCCCACCTCAAGCTCAAGATCTTCATCCCGCATATCGTGGTCAATGGCTTGGGGCAGGCATACCTTTACACACTCCCGGCACTCGGAACAAACGCTGCAGTTAAGGCAGCGCCCGGCCTCCTTCAGGCCGTCGGCTCCGCTGAGGCCCAGGGCGGACTCGGCAAAGTTCGTTACCCGCACCGCCGGGTCGGCGTAGACGGGCCGTGCCCTTGCGGCAGCCAGGTTTCCGGCCACGTGCGGGGGGAAGGGAGCAACCTTTTGTTCCCGGCCGCTGTCAGCAGAGGTCAACTCTTCTCCCTGCAGGAACAGGTGAATATTAGCCGCCGCCTTTTTCCCCGCCCCGATGGCATCAATAACGGTGGCCGGGCCGGTGACCACATCACCGGCGGCGAAAACCCCCGGCCTCCCGGTGACCAGGCTGGCCGGGTCGGCCTTGACGGTATTACCCCTGCCCAGCTCCAGGCCAGAGCCATCAAGGCCTGCTGGGTCCGGGGACTGGCCGACGGCGGTAATTACGGTATCAACGTCAATTACAAATTCACTGCCCGCAATGGGTACCGGCCGGCGGCGGCCCCCGGCGTCCGGCTCGCCCAGCTCATTCAGCAAACATTCCAGGCCGGTAACGCGGCCACCCTCCCCCAGGATGGCTTTGGGGCCGGTTAACATCTGAAACTTGACGCCCTCTTCCAGGGCCTCGTGAATCTCATCTTTGGCCGCTGTTATTTCTGATTCCGAACGGCGGTAGACAATGGTAACCTCGGCGGCACCCAGGCGCAGGGCCGTCCTGGCCGCATCCATAGCCGTGTTGCCGCCGCCGATGACCGCCACCCGCCGGCCCACCTTAACCTCTTCACCCAGATTTACTTTCCTTAGGAAATCAACTCCCGGCATAACCCCGTCCAAATCCTCGCCGGGAAGATGCAGGAAGATACCCTTGTGGGCGCCGATAGCCAGCAGGATGGCGACGTATCCTTGTTTAGGCAAGTCATCTATGGTGAAGTCCCTGCCCAGTCGGGCGCCGGTTTTAATTTCAATACCCATTTTCTGCAGCAAACCAATTTCCAGCTCCACCAGTTCCTTGGGCAGGCGGTAGGCTGGAATACCCACGCTGAGCATGCCCCCGGCAACCGGGAGGGCCTCAAAAATTGTTACCCCGTAACCCTTTTTGGCCAACTGATAGGCCGCCGAAAGACCCGCCGGGCCGGCGCCAATTACAGCCACCCTTTTACCCAGGGGTTCCGGTATTTCCGGCAGGGGCAGTTCTTCTATATTGTTATAGGCAGCATCCGCCGCCAGCCTTTTTAGCTCCCTGATGCTTACCGGGCTGTCAACTTCGCCCCGGTGGCAGTTGGTCTCACAGGGATGCGTGCACACCCTGCCACAGACACCGGGTAACGGGTTGTCATTATAAATTATTCGCCAGGAATCCACCATTTTGCCCTGCTTGACCAGCTGCACATAGCCCTGGACGTTGATTCCCGCCGGGCAGGCCGCGCGGCAGGGCGGCAGGTCGTTCTTTTCAATGGCATAGGCCGAGGGCATGGCCTGGGCGTACAGCTTGTAAGCGGCCTTTCTTTGCCCCAGGCCGCCGTCAAACTCACTGGGCAGCTCCACCGGGCAGGCCGTGGCGCATTCACCGCAGCCGGTGCACTTGGCCATGTCAACATAACGGGCCTTCTTGCGCAGCTTGACCTTAAAGTTGCCCTGCTCCCCCTCAACCCCTTGCAGCTTGGCGCCGGTAAGGATCTCAATATTCAAATGCTTGCCCACATCCACCAGCTTGGGAGAGACAATACACATGGCACAGTCATTGGTGGGGAAGGTTTTATCCAGCCGGGACATAGTTCCCCCGATGGCCGTTTTCTCCTCCGCCAGATATACTTTAAGTCCTGCTTCCGCAAGGTCGAGGGCGGACTGCATACCACTAATGCCGCCACCCACCACCAGGACGGAGCCTTTTACATTACCGGTTGTAGTTTCGCTCATTGGCGAACCCCCCTAGAAGCCTTATTGTCTAAAACTATAGTACCGCGAAAAGCTTGCTAGCTCCTTTTTTGAACCTTCTCAAAAATGTCACGGATGTGTTTTTTACCCTTAATGCTGTGCGGCAGCAGGGGCAGCTTGCCTTTTTTGAATAACTTAAAGCCCAGGTCCAGATCGGTGAACAACTGGCCGGTCTTCAGTTTGTATTTGGCCATGAGCATGCCCTCATGCACCCGGCCGTGGCTTTTCACATTATCTAAAAACATGCGGTGAAAAACCTCGGCGCGCTTATCGCCGGCGACCTTGCCGGCAGCAGCCAGGGACCTTAGCACGTCCATAACCTCGGAAATCCTGATGCCGTTTGGACAGCGCACACCGCATGTTTCACACCCGGAGCAAAGCCAGATGCCCGGGCTTTTTAATACCCGGTCTTTAAGGCCAAAATGGACCATGCGGATAATCTGGTTGGGGGTGTATTCAAAGTACTCTACCATGGGACACCCGGACGCGCATTTCTGGCACTGATAGCAAAGCTCAATGGGCTGGCCGCTCTTTTCCTTTACCTGCCCCAGAAAACCGGGGTCTGTACGCAGTGATTCCTCGCCGGCTATTACTCGCATTGCCCAACCCCCTGTCAGCTAGTTCTGTGCAATTGCCTTCACCGTTGGATGCGGTGTACAGTTCCATTTTCAGGAAACTATAACCAAATGCACTGTTACCCTTTCCTTACGTAAGAAAGTTGTATCTATTTATTAGCCGCGTATAATTCGATATGTATTAATAACAGGCATTAATCCATTGATGATCTTTGTGCGTTTTTTCGAACAACCAACCTGTAATTATTACTCTTACTTAATTTCCGACGCCCAACATCCGACGCCCGACGCCCAACCTAGCGCGGCTCCAGCTCGTTTTCCCGGTAGGTGGTCTGGGGGAGTTCCTCCTCTGCGCTGCGGCCCGGCACGTAGCCAAAAATGTCCTGCACCCGCTGACCCGCCACCTGGAACAGCACCGACAGCGGCAGCTTGCTCGGGCAGGCGCTCTCACAATGGCCGCAGCCCACGCAGCTCACGCCCATGTGGTTGATTCTGGTCAGGTGGAATAAAAGGGTGTCCGTGGGCATTTCCAGGGCGCCCTTCATCCTGGCCCAGCCCAGGTAGTCCTCCGGGGTGTGCCGGAACACTGGCGAGATGAATACGCACTCCTGGCAGAAACAGATGGGGCAGGCCTGCCGGCAGTTGTAGCAGCGCAGGCAGCCGGCCAGCTCATCCACCATGGCGGACAGATCTCCGGTCAGCCCGGCGAATTCCTGGATCCTTTGCTCTTTATGGGCCTGCCTGGCGGCCCGGATGCGCTCCATAGCCTGTTCCCGGCCGGGATTGGCCGCCGCCTCTTTTAAACCCAGGCCGGCCAGCCGGGCGGCCAGCTCCCCGTCGGCCTCGATCAGCAGTTCTGCGGCCGGGTTCAGGCCGGCCCAGCCTATGCTGATATGGGCGTGCTCCGCCGTTATGTGCCCGCACATGGCGCAGGCGCTGCGGATGTTATACTCCCCGGCAGCCGTTTCCCCGCCGGCGGCGGCAGTGAGCCACTGCTCCAGGTCCCACCCGCCCCCGGTTATCAGCCGGCGGTAGTCCAGGGGCTCAAAGGTGCCCAGGCAGTCCATGCCGATGATCACCAGGTTATCCAGGTTGGCCTGCTGCAACTTGACCAGTTCCACCAGGGCCCTGGTTTCACAGGAGCGCAGCACCACCCCTATTTTTTGGCCCGGGTCGGTTACCGTCAGGCTCGCCACCATCCGGGCGGCGTTTTGCATCGCCACCGGGGCCAGTGGGCTGATGCTTTTCAGCCCCGCCGGATCTGTTATCAGGGTCATGACCACATTACTCTTTGATTTAACCTCCCGGGGCGCCAGCAGCGCATCCACTACGCCGCTTTCCAGCAGGCCGCTAAAAAAGGAGGCCAGGGCGTTGTTCAGATTGCCTGCTCCGGTTGACAGGGTGAATGTTTTCATGCCTATAACCTCCTTGTTTAGACCTCACAGAGCTTCTTGGCGGGATTGGGCCCCAGCTCTTTAAGCCTGGCCACCATTTCCGTTACTGTTTCGGCAAACAACTTCCCCTCCGAGGCGCTGATAAACCTGAACCAGACCCTTTCCGGGCTGATGCCGAAGGTTTCCAGGGATGACTTCAGGATTGCCATGCGGCGCCGGGCCTTGTAATTACCACTACCATAGTGGCAGTCACCGGTGTGTCACCCGCCTACCAAAACCCCGTCCGCGCCATCCAGCAACAGCCTGAGAATGTACAGCGGATCAATGGCGCCCGAGCACATTACCCGAATCAGCCGTATATTGTGCGGATACTGGGTTCGGGAGGTACCTGCCAGGTCGGCCCCGGCATAACTGCACCAGTTGCACACCAGACCTACAATCTGAGGCTCAAAGCTCTCTGCCTTGTCCACACCGCTACCTTCGACTTCCAGGCTCACTGATTGATTTAACACTTGGTTATCACCTGGCCTTTCTTAAATCCTGTTACCAGCTATTTGCTATTTCTATCTTCGCACAGCCTGTAAGACCCCGCCCCCGCATAAGGAAAGGGGACACACCTGCTGAAGCTTGGGTATTTCTCTGAGGACAGGAATGTCCCCAACTAATGGGATTAACAGGCTGTAAACTCGAAATAAGTGCGACTAAGGTTCAGATGGGGTTAAAACCCCACCTGAAACCAAAGTCTTCTTTATGACTTGGGGCACCAACCCATAAGAACTTATTATTACATATATTCCAATATTTTTTTCTGCAACGATTATTTTTTTCGTAATCAGGGGCGCAAAAACCCCTTGCAAAGTAAAGCTAAAACAACTCCCCCTTCCAGATGCTCATTCCGGGAAACCAATCCCCTGACACCATTGTTGCGTGACCCCATTGTTGCGCCATAGCTCACTATTCTTAATCTTCAAAATTGTTTAATGTTTGTACCAATACTTACAGTTAATTTTACCACCAATTGAACAATTTGAAAACATGTAAAAATTATCTCCGGTTTACGGGTAAAATAATTATTAACTGTAGGATATTTGTGAGCGGTTGCAGAATGTAAATACTTTATAAAAATCTAAACACTGTTAAATGAAAGGTGTGAATCAATTGAGCACAGTTGAAAGAATCGTAATTGTCGGTGGTGTTGCCGCCGGTCCCAAAACAGCCGCCCGGGCCCGTCGCCGGTCCCCCAATGCTGACATTACCATAATTGAACGCGGCCGGCGTATTTCTTATGCCGGGTGCGGCATGCCCTTCTACCTGTCCGGCCAGGTGCGGGATTTTGACCACCTGTTTGCCACCTCCTACGGGGTGCTCAGAAACGAGGAGTTTTTCCGCCGGGAAAAAGGCATTAAGGTCCTGACCGGCACCGAGGCGGTGGTCATTAACCGGGAGAAAAAAGAGGTTACCGTCGAGGAGTTGGACACCGGGCGCCGCTATGCCATACCCTACGACAAGCTGGTGCTGGCCACCGGATCCGACCCCCTCGTGCCCCCCATCGAGGGGCTGGATTTAAAGGGCGTGCACCGCCTGAACCATCCCGACGATGCCCTGGCCATCAAGGAATTGCTGGAAACAGGCGAGATCGGGGAGGCTGTGGTGATTGGCGCCGGCCTCATCGGCCTGGAAAGCCTGGACGCCCTGCTGGAAAAGCGGGTCTTTACCGCCGTGGTTGAGTTTAAGGACCAGGTGCTGCCGGGTATTCTGGACCGGGACATGGCTGCCGTGGTGGCAGCCCGGCTGGAGGAACAGGGTGCCGAATTCTGCCTGGGCGAAAAGGTACTGCGCCTGGAGGGTAACGGGAGCGGCAAGGTTACCAAAGTGGTTACGGATAAGCGGGAGCTCACCACAGATTTGGTTGTGGTTGCCGTGGGCGTACGGCCCAACGCCGCACTGGCCCGGGAGGCCGGCCTGGAAATCGGCGCCACCGGGGCCATTGCCATCAACGAATACTGCCAGACCAACGATCCGGATATTTACGCCCTGGGGGACTGCGTTGAGAACCTGCATCTGGTAACCGGGCGCAAGGTATACGTTCCTCTGGCCTCCACAGCCAACCGGCAGGGCCGGGTGGTGGGGGACAACGTCACCGGGCTTAAGACCAAATTCAGGGGCATCCTGGGTACGGCCGTGCTGCACGTCAAGGGCATTAATATTGCCCGTACCGGCCTGGGTGAGCAGGCGGCCCGGGACCTCGGGTACGAGGTTATAACCTCCGTCAACGCCACGCACGACATGACCCACTACCACCCCGGCAGCAAAAAGGTGATTCTCAAGCTGGTGGCGGACAGCGCCACGATGCGGGTACTGGGCGCCCAGGGCATAGGCCCCGGGGATGTAGCGAAGCGGGTTGACGTGCTGGCCACAGCCATAACCTACGGCGCCACAGCGGACCAGATCCACGACCTGGACCTGGGCTATGCGCCCCCCTTCTCAACACCTATCGACGCGGCGGCCCATGCGGCCAACATAATCCGTAACAAGCAGGAGGGTCTGGCCGTGGGCATCAGCCCCGCGGAGCTGCAGGCCAGGCTTAATACCGGTGATGACTTTGTCCTGCTGGACGTGCGTACCCCGCAGCAGTTTCAGTTCCGCCACATCGAGGACCCCCGGGTGATGCTGGTGACCCTGGGCGATATCCGGGAGAGAATTGAAGAAATCCCCCGGGACAAAGAAATTATTACCGTTTGCGTATTCGGGGTAAGAAGCTACGAGGCCCTGCGCATCCTGAAGGGAGCAGGCTTTAAGGACGTCAAATTCCTGGAGGGCGGCCTGGAGTTCTGGCCTTACGAAATAGAATAATTAGATCGAAAGGGGACAGGCAACTATTTTCGCTGCGCGAAAAAGCGGCCTGTCCCTTTATCACGGCAGGCGCAAATTTTTATAAAGCTCATTTTCCGGCCGGCAAAGGGTAATGAAGTTGGTTAAAATTCTGGCCATGGGGACGGATGCTTACCGCCGGGGTTAATTTAATCTTACAAAAACGATGCAGAATATTGTATAATTATGTAGTGACAGCTGAGAAGTTGCGAAATTTTATTTCGCTTTTTGACAAGCTAAGGCCCCGGGGATCCTATATAATTGTAAACATCGATTACAGCCGGAGGATGATTAACTTGATGTCCAAAACCTGCCCCTATTGCGCCAAGACCTCTTATAGCGCTTCCGACCAAGGAAAATGGAACTGCGCTTACTGCGGCAAAGATATCAGCCAGGTACCTGTTAACGAGGAAAAAAATCTCTGCTATCTGCATGAGAATAGCACTAAGCGCAACTCAACCCTGGATAAGGAACAACTACAATAATTATTTGCTAACTTTGCAACATCCCTGGTATATATTCATGGAATGGGGGCCGCAAACCTCCGTCAGGCCGTATACCTGGGTGACCGCGAATTAGAAAACCGTTTGCACCACGGCCCCGTGGAACCCCACGAGCTTTAGCCGTGGGAGGATGTCAGTTTATAACAACCTTATACTCCCTGAGCCAGGTGTCCGCCTGGGCCAGGAAAGCAAAAAACTGGGGCAGATTCATCAGCTGGCCGAACCAGGGCATACTCATAGCAACAGCGCCCGAGTGGGCCAGGGAGCGCACAGCCTCAACATCAATGAGCGGCAGCAGGGGTGATCCCGGGTCATCCAGGATTTGCAGGAGCCAGTTGCGCACGGCCGCCAGGTAGGCCGGGTGATGGGTTTTGGGGTAGGGGCTTTTACGCCGGGCCAGCACCCCGGATGGCAGCAGGCCGGCCAGGGCGTGGCGCAGGATGCCCTTTTCCCGGCCGTTATAAGTTTTTAGTGACCAGGGGATATTCCACACATACTCCACCAGGCGGTGGTCGCAAAAAGGAACCCGCACCTCCAAACCTGCACCCATACTCATCCGGTCCTTACGGTCCAGCAGGGTGGGCATGAATCTTGTTATATTCAGGTAAAACAACTGACGCGCCCGGGCCTCCTGCTCATCCTCCCCCGGCAAGCAGGGCGCCTCTTCCAAAGCCTCCCGGTATCTCTGGGCCACATACTCCTCCGGCCTTATTTGGGCCACCAAAGCCGGTGAGAACAGGCCCATCCTCTCCCGGAGCAGGCGCACCCAGGGGAAGTTGGTTCCACCGGCCCCGTTGCCGTAAAACCAGGGATAGCCGCCAAAAACTTCATCTGCTGATTCTCCCGACAGGGCTACGGTGGCCTCTTTTTTCACCTCCCGGCAAAACAGGTACAGGGAGGAGTCAATATCCGCCATCCCCGGCAGGTCGTTGGCCCTTAAGGCCGGCGTCAGGGCATCAACCAGTTCGGGCGTGTCTATGAGAATATTCCGGTGTATGGTGCCTAAACCTTTGGATACCACCGCAACCCAGTCAGTATCGGAGTTGGGCTGGAAATGGTCAGGCCGGAAATACCGCTCGTTTTCAACATAATCAATGGAATAGGTGCGCAGGGGCTCCCGGCCCGCCTGCCGGAAGGCCCCGGAGGCAATTGCCGTTATGGCGCTGGAGTCCAGGCCCCCGGAAAGGAAGGCGCAAACCGGCACATCCGCCACCAACTGCCTTTCCACAGCATCCTTAAGCAAATCCCGCACCTTCTGGGCCGTAGCAGGCAGGTCGTCCTCATGGGGGCGGCTGTCCAGGGACCAGTACCGCCACAGGCGCAGGCCGCCGCGGTTATACAGGGCGCAGTGTCCCGGCCTGACCTCGTAAATGCCCTTAAATACCCCGTGCCCGGGTGTGCGGGAGGGGCCCATGACAAATATTTCAGCCAGGCCGCCGGCATCCACCTCCGGCGGCACCCCCGGGTGGGCCAACAGAGCCTTTAGCTCGGAACCAAACATTAGGGCCGAACCGCGCCTGGTGTAAAAAAGCGGCTTTACCCCCAGACGGTCCCTGGCCAGAAACAGACTCTGGTCCTCCTCGCTCCAAATGCCAAAGGCGAAGATCCCATCCAGATGCTGGAGGCACTCCGGGCCCCATTCGAGATAGGAAACCAGGAGCACCTCGGTGTCGGAATTGCGGGTCATAAATTTATGACCCCGCAACTCCAGCTCCCGCCGCAACTCCAGGGTATTGTAAAGTTCGCCGTTATAGGTGATGGTGCAGGCCTTGCCGCCCCGGTACCTGGTCATGGGCTGGGCGCCGCCTTCCGGGTCCACCACAACCAGGCGGCGGTGGCCCAGGGCGGCCCGGGGGGACAGCTGGAACCCGGCCGCGTCAGGCCCGCGACGGGACAACCTTGCCGTCATAGCTTCCAGGACGGGGCGCTGTCTGGTAAGGTCAACTTCCCAGTCGATCCAGCCAGTTATTCCGCACATTATATATAAAGCCTCCCTTGATCAATAATGCAGCGGACCCCTTTGTCCCGCGGGACCTCGTTGTCCCGTATATGCTTCTGATTCAAACTATGAACCGGGCAAAATAAAAGCAATCTCCAAAATAAAAATTTTTATCATATAAAATGTTAATTTAAGGGCGTAAAATGACTAAATCCCCTGTTACGACTCCTGACTTCTGACTTCTGACTCCTGACTCCTGACTACTGACTCCCGAGTAAGTTGCAAAAATACTATTTAACCGCCCGCTCCAATATTTTGTACAACCGATCCACCATGCCCCGGGGGTCCACAATCATGCCCGAAGCAATCAGGGCGTTGTCAAAAAGCTGCTCCGCGGCGGCCCTGGCAAAATCCCCGTCCTTTTCCCGCAAGGCGGCCAGCCCTTTAATCAGCGGGTGCCGGGGGTTGATTTCCAAGGCCTTGCGGCCGGCAAAACTGAAGTCCCGGTTAACCATCTGCATCACCCGCTGCATGCTGCTGGTCATGGCCTCCTCCAGGTTGATCAGGATGGCCGGGCTATCCACCAGGCGGGCGGACTCCCTGACCTCGCCAACCTTATCCCCCAGAGTCTCCTTGAGCCAGGCGGCCAGGGAGGCGGCAGCCCCGGCGTCCAGCCTGTCCCGCCCCTGCTCCTGGTCATCCCCGGCGCCGGGCAGCTCCAGATTCGCCTGGTCGGCGGAAACCAGCTTCTTATCCTTGTACTCGGTTAAATGGGTAACCACAAAATCGTCAATGGGCTCATGGGTGTACAGCACCTCTATGTCCCGGGCCCGGAAAGCCTCCAGGTAAGGGCCGGATTCTATTATCCCGCGGTCTGGTCCATTAATGTAGAAAATATACTTCTGCCCCTCTTTCATCCGGCCGGCATATTCCTCCAGAGACACAAGTTCCCCTGCTTCCGAGGCCGAGGACTCAAACCTCAGCAGCTTGGCAAGGTCGTTGCGGTGGCCGGGATCGGCAGCCGCACCCTCTTTTAGAAACCCGCTGAAGGCCTTCCAGAATTGGGCGTATTTTTCCTTGTCCGCCCTGGCCTGCTCATCCAGGAATTTTAAGAAGCGGCCCGTGATGACCCGGCGCAGCTTCGATACCAGGGCGCTGTCCTGCATTGTTTGACGGGAGATATTAAGGGGTATGTCCTCACTGTCCACAACACCCTTCAGGAACCGCAGCCAGTCGGGCAATAGCCCCTCGGCGTTTTGTTGGATTAATACTTTCCGGCAGTACAGATGCACCCCGGGCTCCAGCCGGCCCATGCCGAAACGCTCAAAATTATCCCCCGGCACAAACAGCAGGGCGTTGATGGAAAGGGGGGCCTCGGCGGTGAAGTGCAGCTGGTAAAGGGGCTCATCAAAGGCATTGCCCACAAACCGGTAAAACTCATTATACTCCTCATCCTTGATTTCATTCTTGCTTCGGGTCCAGATAGCCTGGACAGTGTTGACTTTTTCCCCTTCCACCAGAATCGGGAAAGGCACAAAATTGGAATACTGCTTGATGATCCGCTTTAAAACGGTTGTGTTGGCAAATTCTTTGGCATCATCCTTTAGTTCCAGGATAATTTGGGTTCCCCGCCGGAGTCCCGGGGCGTCTTCAACGGTATAGCCGCCCAGGCCGTCAGATTGCCACACGCAGCCTTCTGCCCCGGGCCGGTATGATTTTGACAGCACCCTGACTTTTTTGGCCACCATGAAGGCGGCATAAAAGCCAACCCCAAATTGGCCAATCAAATTAAGATCCTTCCTATCCGACTCCCCCAGTTGCTGGAAAAAGGACCTGGACCCTGAGTAGGCAATGGTGCCCAGGTTTCCCACCAACTCATCCCTGGTCATGCCGATGCCCGTATCGGTAATGGTCAGGGCGCCTTCCTTCTCATCCGCCTCAATCTTAATTTCCAAAGGCAGATCCGGATCGGCGACGTCCTTGTTCACCAGGCTTTCGTAGCGGTACTTTTCCAGGGCGTCGGCAGAGTTGGAAATCAGCTCCCGTAAAAATATTTCCCGATCGGTATACAGGGAATTGATTACAATATCCAGCAGCTGCTTTACCTCCGCCTGAAATTCCATGGTTTGCCGCCCCTTTGCTTCATTGCCGGAATTCATATATACCCCCCGTTTCTCATTAAAATAAGTTTATATATTCAGTAATATAAACCGATAACCAAAAATGTTAGCACTCTAGCATAGTGAGTGCTAACATTTTCATAATACTCTTTTTCCCACCGCAAGGCAAGTACTTTATCACTGAACTAATCCGCCCTAAGACCCCCGCCTCTGTAGGCGGCGGGTTTCAAAGGGCGGTTAAGTCCAGTATGGACTCGGCTAACATTCAGAGGGGGTTGAATCCCCCTCTGAATGAAGTCTCGTTCAACCTGGCTGCTGTCAGGCCGATATTTCTTCCAACAATTTGATAAACCTTTTCACCAGTAAGGGATCAAATTGTTTTCCTGCAAATTCTTTTAGCTCTGCCATAGCATATTCATGGCCCGGGGCATAGCGGTACGGGCGGTCACTGGTCATGGCGTCGTAAGCATCGGCAATGGCCAAAATCCGGCACTCTAAAGGTATTTCTTCTCCCTTTAGACCCAGGGGATGCCCGCTGCCGTCCCACCACTCATGGTGCTTTAGAATCCAGTCTGCTACAGGCATAAGGTCCGGCACCGACAGGGCAATCCGGTATCCGATTTCACAGTGCCGCTGCATTTCGGCAGATTCCTCCGCCGTCAGGGAGCCCGGCTTTAACAGGATCCGGTCAGGGATGCCCACTTTGCCGATATCGTGAAACTGGGCCAGCAGGCGCAGGTCGTTCATCCTGCTCTCAGACAGGCCAAGCTCCGCACCCAGGGCGGCAACCATTTTCTGCAGCCGGTCAGTATGGCCCTCGGCAATAAAATCCCTGGCTTCCAGAGCTTTCAGCAAGGTTTGGATAATGGCGCTGCGGGCATGTTGACTGCGGTGCAACTTTTCCCGGTACATATTGTTATCAGCTTCTTTAAAAATGTCCCGCAGGTTCAGGTCCGGCGCTTCACCGACGGCATAGCCGGTGGAAATGCTGACGGGCAGGTCCGGGCGCCCGGCGTTATACCGGTCTACGTTATTCTTGATCCTGAGGCAGGCCTTTTCCATGGCCTCCTTGTCACCGCCGGCTACTAAGATGGCAAACTCATCACCCCCAATGCGGGCAATCAGGTCACCTTCCCGAAAGGATTGCCTTAGTATCCCGGCCACGGCCACCAGCAGATTGTCCCCGGTACCGTGCCCCAGAGTGTCGTTGACAAATTTCAGGCCGTCCGCATCACACACGATCAGGCCAACCGGCCTCTGCCGCCCACTCTGCAGCCGCTGCATTTCCTGTTCAAAGTAGGCCCGGTTATACAGGCCGGTTAACTGATCATGCATACTGTAGAAGACCAGCCGCTCTTCAACCCGCTTGCGCTCTGTAATGTCGACAATTATGCCCTGATAGTGGGTTATCCTGCCCTCCCGATCCCGGCGAATCCAGGTCCGCTCATCAACCCAGCGAACTTCCCCGCCGCTGGTCAAGATCCGGTACTCCCGAACGAAGTCCTTAGCCCCCTCATGCCCGGAAAACTCCTCCATTTCAGCAACTACCCGGCCCAAATCTAACGGATGGATTATACTTGTATAAGGAATTTGCCCTGATGTTAATTCCTCCCGGGCATAACCGAATTGCCCGATGTTTTTGGTAACAAACTCTATGGGCCAGCCGGGCGAGGCCTGCCACAAAAAGGCCACGGCCGGGCTTTTATCAATGATAAACTCCATTTCCTTAAGATCATCAAGGGCTTGCTGCAGCGCCCTTTCCGACCTCTTACGCTCTGTTATATCAATAAGGATGCCCCTGAGACCAACAGGCCGGTTATGCTGATGAACAGGTGAGCAGTGAATTATTACCGGAAAGGTGCTGCCGTCCTTGCGCAGGGCAACATATTCGTTTTCCATCATGTGTTCCCCTTTGAAAACCCGCTGAATGTTTCGCCTGACCCTGTTCCGGTCCCCGGGAATAACCATTTGGATAGTATGCAAACCCTGGGCAAAATCTTCTTCGGTATAGCCAAAACACTCGAAGGCATTTTTGTTAACATAGACAAGACGACCGCTGATATCAATTTCAAAAACCACTTCCGGCAAGGAATCAGCCAGTGCCCTGTACCTGACCTCGCTCTTACGCAAGGCCTCCTCCATCCGCTTGCGCCCGGTAATATCCCGCAGCGTTGTCTGCAGGAACTGCCGGCCCCCAATGGCTACAGTATTTAGGGATACTTCCGTGTCAATAAGCGCCCCGTCTTTCCTCTGGTGCTGCCAATAGAAATACTGCGGGGTGCCGGCAAGGGCGGCCTTAATTAGATGCGCGGCATATTCAGCCGAATTACGCCCGTTTGGCTGTTGTACCGGAGATAGTTCCGCCGGCGAGCGCCCGATAACATCTTTTCGCCTGCTGGCCAGGATTTTACAAAATTGTCTGTTGCAATCATAAATAATATCTGTCATCAGACAAATGCCATCAGCGGAGTTTTCAAACAGGAGGCGATACCTGTTTTCACTTTCCCTGAGCAATTCTGCCGGGTCCATGTATACGTTTTCCACATCTGCAAGCAGGGCCTTCCCCCACAGGTCAGCGCTCTTTTTGCCGGATACCAGGCCCGTAGGGTTTTGTCCCTGCTTATTGTAGATTACCCCAGTTGCCAAATCCAGCTCTAGCTGCTCCCACCCGGGATGGGCACTTATTTTACCGCCACTACCCATACAAAACCCCCTAGGTAGTGCCCCCTAAAAATGCTAAAACCAGGTGGTTAGCTATGACGCATTGCTCCGGGCTGCTGATTCGCCCTGGTGTTATCACGGGGTACTATTTGAAAGTTGTTATCCGGGAAATCACAAAAAATAAAAATAATAAATTACTATATCCTACATTCAATTTCTTTAGACCAGTTCCTTTATAATTTAACACCTTAATTTGCTGGAACGGACAAAAATTAGGGAAAGGCGCCCTTCAGGCCTTCCCGCTGCCACCATTTTCAACTGTTCAATGTTCAGCCAACTTCAACCTGATTTTTGCAGAACCTTACATAAAATGTTGTCCCTCCGGGGCCTGTGTCCACCTCGATGCTGGCGCCGTGCCGGTTGGCAATACTGTAGCAGGCAGCCAGGCCCAGACCGGTGCCATAGTCCTTGGTGGTGAAGAATGGTGTGCCCAGTTTTTCCAAAGCAGTTTTATCCATGCCTTTACCCTGGTCGTGTATTGACAGCACAACATCATCACCGGCGGAAAACGTCCTGACGGTAACATTCCCGCCGGCAGGCATTGCTTCCAAGGCGTTGCGAACCAGTTTAAGCATTAGCTGGCAAATTTCCTTTTCATCCAGAAGCAAATCCGGAATATCATTAAGGTCCAGCTTAATGTATTTTTCATTAATGGCTGCATCGGCTTTGAGCATGGGGTAGACGGCCTTGATAATCAGGTTAAGGTTTTTGACCGCCAAATTCAAAGTCCTGTTTTTGGCCAGGGAGAGAAACTCGGTAATTACCGAGTTGGCCCGGTCAAGTTCCTCAATCATCAAATTATAGTACTCTTTGTATTTATGAGCATCACTTTTGCCGCTGAGGAACTGAAGAAAGCCACGCACGACGGTCATAGGGTTTCTTATTTCATGGCCAATACCAGCCGCCATTTCCCCCACCAGGTTTAGCCGGTCCAGGCGGGCCATCTCCTGCTCAAAGTCCCTGGCCAGCCTGAGATCTTTCTGGATGCCGGCCTCCCCGGCAACTTCAAAGGCTACCTCAACAACACCGTTCCTGCCGCTGACACCCTGAACAGGGTATCCCCGCACAACCCACACTCTGCCGTCCAGGATGGTTTTCCCTTCCTGAGGCCGGGCTGTTTCAAGAGCCCTTTCCAGCGGGCAATCCAGGCCGGAACAACACCCCAGGTCATGGTGGTGGGCGCCCACCAACTGCTCCGGGGCCTGACCAAAGGCTTCACCTGCCGCCCGGTTGGCCCAAAGCACCCGCATGTTTGCGTCGTAAAACACGATGCGCTCGGAGATGCTGCCCAGAAATAACTCCCGCTCCTGCTCAGTCCTTCGCACGGACTCTTCAACCAGCCTGCGCTCCTTGATTTCCTGCTCTAGCAGCAGATTGGCGGCGATCAGCTTATTTATGTGCTCACTAAACAGTTCTTTTATTTCCTCATAGCCCTTTCTTATGTCCTCATCTACCCGCTTTTGCCCACTGAGATCGCAAACAGACTCAACCACTCCGGCAAGCTCTCCACTTTCATCATACAGCGGCGTAACCGCTACTCTGAAAAACGCTTCCCTGCCCGCGGAGAGAGATGGTATAAATAGATCTGTCCAGAGTATATGCCCTAGTTTTTCCACCTGCCCCTGGCCGGCCTGGGCTGCGTCATTACCATTTAAGACCAGTTCAGTCAGGGCAGGCGCCGTATTTCCATAAAATGACCGGGCATAGTCCCTATAACTATTGCCGGTGATTTGCCCCTTGCTGATCCCGGTTATCTTTTCCATGGCCCTGTTCCAGGCCAGCACTGTTCCATCCACACCGATTACAGCCGTGGCGCTGGGCACAAGCTCAATGAATTCAGCAACCTGCCGCTGGTAAGCCAATAATTTATTTTTTACCGGCTTGAGCTGACTATCCTTTATAATAAAATAATAGTAGCGGAACCTGCCGTTAAGATCACAGGCCTGATTGGTCACCAGTTCAACCTCTACCAGCATGCCATCCTTACGGATGTACTCTTGCCGGTAGTGCTGCGGTTGTTTGGCGCGTCGCACCTCGTCCAAAACCAACGCCACCTGGCTCCGCAGTTCCGGAGGCGTGAGTCCCTCCGTCCAGGTCATTTTGTTTAATTCTTCTTTCATATAGCCCGTCAGGCTTAAAAAAGCACGATTACAGGCAATTATTCTTCCGTCAGGATAGGCGGCAAAAATAGGCTGTGAATTCTCCATGGCCCAGCTCAAAAAAAGAGCACGCTCCTTAATATAGGCCAGTGCCTGCTCAGCCTGCGCGCGCCTGTTTTCTAAGGCCTTTAATTCAGAAACCTGCCGGCTTATTTCTACCAACTCGTCTACAAAATGCTCCTTGCTCTTATTCTTTCGTCCTTCAAGACAATAATCTTCCATTTTATGCACATCCTCCGCGAAGCATATAAAAGATTTTGACTTTATGTAGAAAAATCCCTTTGGGATTTTTGTCGAATACTGTTGTTTGCATTTAAAATTTTTATTGGCTTAATGGTTTGGTTGGAGGCTCAAACCAGATTAAAGCAGATCGCGCAAACAAAATGTACTAGTTACTTACTCCGTTTACTTACTCCGTAAGATCCGGAAGGGGACAGACAGCTATTTTAAAATAGTTGCCTGTCCCCTTCCGGTTTTTCATTGCCGGTTTCTTCTATGGAAGGTAGTCTTCCCGCACCGGGGCAAATACTTCCACAGCCACCGAGTCTTCTATAATATTCGCCCAGTGCTCCACATCTCCCGGGATGCGCCAACTATCACCTGTTTTCGTTGGTTTTCTCATTCTGACTCCTGACTCCTGACTCCTGAGTAGTTACGATTATGCTGCCTGAAAACTTGCCCCAAAACCCTGTTATCACTGAACTAATCCGCCCTAAGACCCCCGCCTCTGTAGGCGGCGGGGGTCTTAGGGCGGATTAGTTCAGTATGGACTCGGCTAACATTCAGAGGGGGTTGAATCCCCCTCTGAATGAAGTCTC
>JBFMEU010000005.1:0-60542 GCA_040753155.1 Bacillota bacterium | reverse complement strand
CAGAATCCCGTCAGGCGCTCAGGTTGGTCTCCACCAGAGCCCTATCCTCCTGACGGGTAAGAGCCATTAATAGCTTAACCGGTTATAGCGGGATCAAACCGTTTACACGGATTTATTTACACTCCCTCCAGCCCGGATACCACCACAATTTCCCCGGCGGCAGCCTCCTCCACCGGCGCCTTTTTCAGGCCGCTAAATACGTAAATACCCGCCGGGCGGCGACGCTTGACAGATCCGCCGGGCTCAATTACGGCCACTTCTTCCTTGGCCCGGATAACCCCGTTATGGCACCTATAAGCTTAACATTGTGGACACCCCCGGATTCCGCAGCCCCTGCTGATAAGTATGGCTTGAATGATTCTAACCATACTTATCAGCATCTTCGAGAGCAAGCCAGATACCTTGCGGGTAGGTCGCCTCATAGGAAAGCCTCACCTTCACGGAGCCGTTTTCGCGCCTTGCTCGCGTTCTACGGGGTCCCGGTGTCCGCGACTGGCGCCATGTGGAAGACTGATCCCAGCTGGAAATAGTTAAGGCCCTCACCGCTTATAGTGAGGGCCTTAACTGATTGCTGTTACCATCTATGCACTCCACACTCCTATGAATTATTAAAAACCTGTTCCGAAACATTTTAAATAGTTCGCCTATAATGCTCTGTATGCTGCTGCATCCTTAATAAGTCTTTGTGTAATTTTCCAATCTATGATCTAATATTTTAAGCAACCCGTCAACAATGCTCTTCATGGTGCAACCTCCTTGTTATTTGATATTGTAAGTATATTGATATTTTTTTGTTTTGGAAATAGCAATTACTTGTATTACTTAATATAGGTGCTGAATGGCAATATATAATGTCTAAAAAATCACTTTCTATAGTGAAGAATATCACAATCCAAGTAAGCATTCAGTAAACCCGGTGATTTACCGGGTTTACCAACACAGGTATATCAGCACAAGCTGTGCCAATCCTAAATTTGGCTGCCTGGAAGTCCAAATTTTGACCGGGTTCACTGAATCGTTTGCTATGCCAGTCTGAAACAACTCATTTTGCACATGTAGAGCTTTTGTTCACAGCGAATACCCTTCTTTGTTATGCTACTTGGGAGTTCAATAAAGAAGGCGTTGAACAAGCCCTCTCCCTATGCGAAGTGATCGGGTACTTTTTCAACGCCGATTGTCGGTTCCGCTGCCGCAATCAGCAGATCCAAGTTTATTTTGACTCTTTGGCCACGATGTGTCAATTAACTTGCAAAGCGCTCGGTTGGTTGCGAAGGTGTTATCCCTTCTGGATCAGATAGCTACGCTTCGATCTCACGCAGCAATTCCAGTACCCGCCCGGGTGCCATAATGTTTTTGCCCGCCGGATGTTTAACTCCCACCTTGCCCCACACTGCTGTCCACCTGGTCCAGCAGTGTCGTTGGCAACTGGGCGAAGGCAATGCCCCGCATGTAAGTGGCCACCACAAAACCCACCAAATCACCGACTGTGCCCACCGGCCAGTAATCGAAAACCACTGCCCACCAACAGGGCCACTACGACCGGAATAACGATATCCAATGCCATAGCCAGGACGAAAAGGAGTATTCCTTTGATCAGGCTGCCGATAATGATTTCCAGGCCAAAGCGTTTCTCAAACTGTAGATGTACCACCTCAGGGATTATAGTTCGTACTTATAAATATGTTAACTCATCAACCAATCATATGTTCTTTTACTAATAATTATTTCTACTAAATTCCCAGCAAGAAATAGCCATATTGCAATACTTATAACTAATAAAAACACTTTTCCTATTAAGGATAGCTTGAAAAAAAACGGTATAAACAATAATCTATATACCGCATATCCAGAAATAAGACAAATAAACAAAACACTGATAAATAACCCATCGTACGGATTAATACCGTAACTCATCAACCAACCATATGTTCTTTTACTAATAATTATTTCTACTAAATTCCCAGCAAGAAATAGCCATATTGCAATACTTATAACTAATAAAAACACTTTTCCTATTAAGGATAGCTTGAAAAAAAACGGTATAAACAATAATCTATATACCGCATATCCAGAAATAAGACAAATAAACAAAACACTGATAATAAACCCATATTTTGGCCATAACGGGTATATTAAACCAATAAAAAGTACCAGCAGCAAATAAAGAAATCCTTTTTTAAATTTTCTTATCTGTCCTAAGAGAGTATTCATACGAGACATAATTATTATCCACATCCTAATTGTCAGCAAGGCTTTAACCAAGAAATACGGTAAATTTTATAAAAATCCTTCTCTGATAACTTGACACAAGACTGTAGTCGAAAAGAAGATTAATACTTCGCATACACCAGTTCTCATGGTATAATGCCTGTGCTCTTTTACAATTATTATAGGATTGCAGTGGGTCAATGGGTAGTTACGGAAAACTGATTCCCAAAAGAGATCAGGTTCGCTTCCTATTACCCAAAGCTTGCTCCAATTGCCGGAGTTTGTCCCACATCATTAACGGTCTTTTGGTGGTATGGGCCATTACAAGTTCATAGGTCCAGCGGTTGACCGGGATAATCTCCCGCACCATTTTCAGGTTAACGATGAAGCCCTTGTGCGTACGCATAAACGGATACCCGCCCAATTTCTCTGATTGCGGCAGAGAAACATCCCCTGTCGCAGTCGCAGTGTCGCACCAGTTGTACTAGTTTGTATTAAAAATTACAAAAGGTAAACAATACAGGAAAGGCGCAGCCATACAACAGGGAGGTGACAAAAAATTGGCAGTTATACAAGAACAGCCCGGCCTGCAGTCCCCGGAGAAAGTACCACCGCCGGCAGAAGACACTGAAACTGTTACCCTTAGTTTTAACGGCCGCGAGTTTACCGTTCCCGCCAACACACCAAACCTGCTGGAGGCGGCCCGGCTGGCCGGGATCCATATACCCAGTCTGTGTTACCTGCGGGACATTAACCAGGCCGGGTCGTGCCGGGTGTGCCTGGTGGAAATAGATCATAACGGCAACAAGACCTTGCAGGCCTCCTGCGTTTATCCGGTTTCAGGCGGCCTGAAGGTCAACACCAACTCCCCCCGGGTGCGGCGGGCCCGCAAGCGGGTGGTGGAGCTGCTGCTTTCAGAGCATGACCTGGACTGCATTAACTGCGTGCGCACCCGGGACTGCGAACTGAAGAACGTGGCCGGCGACCTGGGCATCAGGCGCATCAGGCTCACCGGGGAGCGGCGCCAGTACAAGCTGGCGGATAAGAATCCCTATATTACCAGAGACTATAACAAGTGCATCAAGTGCCGCCGCTGCGAAGCAGTTTGCAAGAACGTCCAGGGTGTTAATGTTTTGGCGGCCAGGAACAGGGGGTTTGATACGGTGATCGGGCCGGCCTTCATGAAAGACCTGTCCGAGGCCGACTGCATTGCCTGCGGCCAGTGCGTCATGGCCTGCCCCACCGCCGCCCTGGCGGAAAAGGAATATATTGACCAGGTCTGGCAGGCCATTGAGGATCCTGACAAGATGGTGGTGGCGCAAACAGCCCCGGCCACCCAGGTCAGCCTGGGGGAGGCCTTTGGCCTGGAGCCGGGCACGGTGGTAACCGGGAAAATGGTGGCGGCCTTAAGGCGGCTGGGCTTTGACCGGGTCTTCTCCACGGTGCTGGCGGCCGACCTGACTATTATCGAGGAGGCCCACGAGCTGCTGGAACGGCTGGCGGGCAAGGGCAAGCTGCCCTTGATCTCGTCCTGCAGCCCGGGCTGGGTTAAGTACTGCGAGCATTTCTATCCCCAGTTTGTACCAAACCTGTCCACCTGCAAGTCCCCCCAGGAAATGCTGGGGGCCCTGGCCAAGACCTACTATGCCGACAAGGAGGGGCTTGACCCCGGGAAAATGGTGGTGGTGGCGGTGATGCCCTGCACCGCCAAGAAATTTGAGGCGGCCCGCCCGGAGCTGGTGACCAGGGGGACCCGGGATGTTGACTTTGTCCTGACCACCCGGGAGTTGGGCCGGATGATCCGGGAAGCCGGGATTGAGTTTGTCAACCTGCCGGACGAGGAATTTGACCTGCCCCTGGGGCTGTCCACCGGGGCCGGCAACATCTTTGCCGCCACCGGCGGGGTGATGGAGGCGGCCATCCGGACGGCCTATGCCCTGGCCGGTGATGAGAACGCGCCGTCCAAACTGGACTTCAAGGAATTTCGCGGCCTGCGGGGGGTCAAGGAGGCCACCATTGAGCTCAAAGGCAAAAAAATCCGCCTGGCGGTGGCCCACGGCACCCGCAACGCCCGGCAGCTGATGGAAAGGCTCAAGGCCGGAGAAAAGTTTGACTTTATTGAAATCATGGGCTGCCCCGGCGGTTGCGTAGGCGGCGGCGGCCAGCCCATTTTCCCCGGCCACCGGGACCCGGCCAGGGCCGCCGAGGTGTACAAGAAGCGGGCCCGGGCCCTGTACGGCATCGACCTGGGCAAAGCCAAACGCCGGGCCCACGAAAACCCTGCCGTGCAGTCAATTTACGCCGAGTATCTGGGATATCCTTTAAGTGAGAAGGCCAGGGAGATTCTGCACACCCGCTACACCCCCCGGGGCCGGGCTGTCAAAAGACTACTGCATTAAAAAATTTGCGCTTAAAAAGCACTACTATATTATAAGGATAAGGAGGTTGTGTGATGAAAAGACCTTACAGCATCGCCGGCGGCATCATCCTGGCCCTGGGCGGCCTGTTCCTGGGCTGGCGCAAGTACCTTAACCTGAAAATCCTCAGAGTCAGCTACAACTCAATTCCCCTGAACCTGCCGGTGCTGGTGACCCGGCGCCGGGGCATCCTGGCCCGCCAGCTGGAGCAGCACAAGGTAACGCCGGAGTTCCACCACTTCATCGTGGGCAACGAAATGACCGGGGCCATGGAGGCCGGCAAGCTGGAAATTGCCTCCATGATGGGGGTGACCTCACTGATCACCTCCCGGGACCGGGGCCGGGATTTGCGCATCATGGCTGCCTGCAGTCAGGCCCCGTCTGCCTTTGCCGTGGTTACCCAGGCTGATTCCAGCCTGGATCTTAACAACCTGGCCGGCAAAAAAATCGCGGTTACCCTGGGCACCGAGGCCCATTACCTGCTGGCCAAAGCCCTGGGGGAGGTTAACCTTACCCTGGCCCATGTGCAGCTGGTAAACCTGCTGGTGCCGGATGCGGCAGACGCCCTGGAGCAATGCCGGGTGGATGCCGCCGTAATAGTGGAGCCCCTGCTCACCCGCCTGGAGGCAGATAACAAAATCCGGGTCCTGCGCAACGGCGAGGGCCTGATGGACGGGCTCACGGTCATTGCCGGGCGGGCGCGCTTTTTGAAATACCGGCGCGGGCTGGGTGAGGCCTACCTGGCGGCCCACCGGGAAAGCCTTGAATATATCCGGGACAACTATAGCGATGCTGTGGTCATGGCCGCCGAGGAGACCAACATGTCCCCGGAACTTGTTACCGGAATATTAAATAAATTCAATTACGGCCTGGAGCTGGACGACCGGGTCATGGCCCACATCCAGGAGCAGGCGGACTTTTTGCTGCGGGAGGGTATTATTACCCGCCCGGTTAAGGCGGCCGACCTGCTGGCGCCTGCGGGCAGGAAAAGGGAAAGATACGGCAAGCCCGGGCCCCCGGCGCCGGAGCCTGTTTAATTCCGGGCAAAATTTAAAGGAAACATGATTAAAAACAGATTTTTCCGGGCAATATTAAAACATAGTTTAGTATCCAGTAAACCCGGTAGAGGTACGGCGTTATCGTTAGCGAGCGACGCAGCATAGCCGGTAACAGCACCCATTCAGGTATTCAGAATTCAGGAGTCAGGATTCAGAATGCCCCGAGAATATGGAATGTTTTCGCTGGTTTTCTCATTCTGACTTCTGACTTCTGACTCCTGAGTACCCTCTGCGCGAAGTACTGGAGTGAGGGGTGATAACGCAGTGCCTTAACACCGGTTTCACTGAATGTATACAAACATAGTTTAAACAAAAGGGGAGGTTAATTAAATATGCCTAATATTAAATGCTCCGTAACAGAATGCAATTATAACCAAAACGTTGCCTGTCGTGCTCCGATGATTGAGGTCTCCCGAAAACAGGTAAGCAGCGCCCACATGTCGGACGAAACAAAGTGCGAAACCTTCAAACAGAAGTAATAACAAGGACCGGGTTACCGGTCCTTGTTTTATGTTTTAGGTGCTTTTATGTATTAGGTAAACTATGATATAATTAACTAACGAAAATATTTTTTTAAAAAATAAAATTAATACTATGCAGCAGGAATTATCTAATTTTATCAGAATATTTAAAACTTAATTGATTAGATCTGAAAATGGTGGGTGACTATGACAAGACAGTTGGAAAGCCCAAAAGGCATTATCGTAAGTGAAGGCCCTGTCACAAAAGATTACATAAAATCCCTGACTATGGATAATGATTTAAATAATTTCCGTCACCCTTCCAGGCAGCAAGAGGCCCTGGCGCTGGTGGCCGAATCAACCGAAGGTATGGTGTACATTGCCCGGGCTAATGAAGCTATTATCGGATATGTTATGTTTCATTTCCCCAACCAGTATAGCCGCTGGAGCCGGCACCCCCGCATGCTGGAACTGGGCGCTATTGAGATCAGTAGTGCCTGGAAAAAGCTGGGGATCGCCAAGGCCCTGCTGGCCGAGGCATTTGACAACCCTGTACTGGATGAGTACGTAGTTATTACCACCGAATTTTACTGGCACTGGGACTTAAAGGGGGCCGGCCTCAATGTTTGGGGCTATCAGAAGATGCTGGCCAAACTCTTTGGCTCGGTGGGCTTTAAGCGCCGTCGTACAGATGACCCCGAAATACTGGAACACCAGGCCAACATGCTCATGGTTCGCATTGGCAAAAATGTCAGCCCGGCTTATATCAAGGCCTTTGAAGAACTCACCTACCAAAAATCAATTCTGGACTAAAAAGAAAAAAAGGGCAGGCTATTGTTTTCGCTTGGCGAAAATAATAGCCTGCCCCTTTTTTGTTCTTCTTAGAGCAAGGCGCCGGCCAGGTAGCCCTGGCGCACCGCATCCAGCGCCTTGCGCGGGCTTACGGCATCGCCGAGGAGATAAATCTCTTTGACTTGCTCCTTGATCTCATCACATAGCTCGCTGTCAGAACGGGAACCGGCCGCCAGAACAATGGTGTCCGCCGGGAGCAGCTCTTCCTGGTCCCCGCGCCTAATCAGCACACCCTGCCCGTCAAATTTTACCGCCGTGGCTTTGGTAACCGTTTTAACGCCAAAGCGGTGCAAGTCTTGTAGTATGGTCCAGCGGGTGGACATGCCAATGTCAGTGCCCAGGGACTTTTGCATTTCCACCACGGTTACTTCCTTGGTACCCCTGGTGGCCAGCTGCATCAGCTTCTCCCAGGTTTCCGCCCCGTTCAGGGCCAGGAAGTGCATGGTTTCAGCATCTATGGTGCCCTTGCGGGCCAGGTGCAGGGCGGTTTCACAGCCCACAGCCCCGCCGCCGATGATAACCACCTTTTTGCCCACGGGAACGGTTTGACTGAGCACATCCCAGGCCTGCACCACATTATCCCCGTCAGTCCCCGGTATGGGCGGCGTAATGGGCTGGGCGCCGGTGGCCATGATTACAGCGTCGGCGCCAAAGTCCAGGATATCCCGGGCCGTGGCCTCGCGGCCCACCTCCAGGTCCACGTCCAGAGCCGCCAGCCGGGCAATCAAATAGTCAATAAAGGCATAGAACTCATCTCTGCCCGGCGGAACGGCCGCCAGGTTGAGCTGACCGCCCAGGTCCAATTCCCTTTCCCACAGGGTAACTTTATGGCCCCGCTCGGCGCAAACCCGGGCCGCCTCCAGGCCGGCCGGGCCGCCCCCCACCACCAGCACCTTTTTGGGCTGGGCCGCCGGAACCAGGCGGTGTTTGGCCTCCAGGCCGGCCCGGGCGTTCACCAGACAGGAAACGCTGCCGCCGGAGAAAATGGCGTCCAGACAGCCCTGGTTGCACCCGATGCAGGGGCGAATGTCCTCCAGGAACCCGTTCAGAACCTTGTTGGCAAAATCAGGATCGGCAATCATGCCCCGGGCCACCCCCACCAGGTCAGCCACTCCGTCGTGAAGCAGTTCTGCGGCCAGCACCGGATCGTTAATACGGTTGCAGGCCACCACGGGTATATGCACAGCTTCTTTAATCCCCCTGGCCAGATAGGCGAAGGCGCCCCGGGGAACACCCATGGTAATTTGGGGCACCCTGGTCTCGTGCCACCCGCCGGTGACATTAATAGCGTCCACCCCGGCCTTTTCCAGTTCCCGGCAAAACACCCGCATCTCATCGTTGGTGTTGCCGCCGGGCATGAACTCGTTCCCGGTTATGCGGTACATCAGGGGGTAATCCTGGCCGGCAACCTCCTTGATTCTGGCCGCCACCGCCAGGCCAAAGCGCATCCGGCGCTCGAAATCGCCGCCAAACTCATCATCCCGCTGGTTGGTCAGCGGGGATAAGAACTGGGAAATCAGATAGCCGGCGCTGCCGATTACCTCCACCGCGTCAAAACCGGCATCTTTGGCCCTTTTGGCCGCTGCGGCAAAGGCGTCAATGACGGCGCAAATCTCCTCCAGGGCCAGCTCCCGGGGCATCTGGCCGGTGAGCTTGGAGGGAATGGCCGACGGAGCCACCGGCTGCACGCCGAAAAAGAAGGAGTACGAATACCGCCCCGGCTGGAACAGCTGGGCGGCAATGGACGCGCCCCCGCTATGCACCCCTGCAACCAGCTTGGTCAGGCCGGGAATGTAATCATCCTGCCCGATTTTAATCATGGAATTGTAGCCGTGGTCGTCAATGGCGCACCCGCCCACTATGATCAGCCCGGCCCCGCCCTCGGCCCGCTCCCGGTAAAAGTCCACCAGGCGGTCGGTGACAAAGCCGTTATCACAGTAACCCAAATGCATGGCCGGCATCACCAGGCGGTTTTTCAGCTCCAACTTGCCGATTTTTACCGGCTGAAATAGAATGTCCATAAACTGCTCCCCCTTTTACCCGCTCTCTTTTTTACTCGACCTGCTCAGGCTCTTTTTTCACCGGAAGGCTGCGGCGGTTTTCAAAGCCGAGCTTATCCTTCACTGTTTGCACCCGGGTATCTACATCGCCGGTTACAATTGTATACGGCACATTCATAATATCCAGGAAGTTTTTAATCTTATTGTCCACCATAACGGCAAAATCTTCATCCTGGTAGCGAATGCCGTCCTTTTCCATGGCAAACTCCCGGGGAATATAGAAAATTTCATAGCAGGGCAGGTCCTTCATGGCCCACTCGTAGAGCTTCATCAGGGCATACATTTCCTTGGGATTTTTGAAGTCACACACCATCAGGCCGTACACATAGTTCAGGATGGTGGCATTATCGGCAAAAACGATGTCACAGTACTTTAATTCCTGCTCCCGCCTCTTTTGCCCCTCATACAGCAAAAACTGCTCAAAGATGCTGTTTGGCACCCCGTACCAGGAAATGTACGAGCGGGCAAATTCCATGCACACGTCGGTAATGTAGCCGGCCAGACTGAAATCAACGTCCAGCTGCTTGCACAGGGTCGTTTTGCCTGTGCCCGGGCCACCCAGAATAGCAACCTTAAGAGGCTTGACATCGCAAGTCACTAAAGTCATTCAGCTGCACCTCCAAGTCATCATTTTACGGATTTTAACATTATTCTTCGGTATTGAAGAATAATCCTTCTTTTTCCGGAAAGACACCCCGGGATAAGGCTTCAAATAATTTGAATAATTTTAAAGGACCAGCAGGAATTTGCTTTAAAAGGCGGAAAATAATTTATATAAATTAAGTCCCCGGCACAGGATCAGTTCCAGGGTTTCTTGCTTTCAACGGGGCAATAATTTTTTTTTGCATTGGGAGAGGAGTGCATTCACATGGCAATGATTTTTGATGAAGTAAGAGAAGCCATTATGGGGAGCGGCGGCGAAACAATTACCTTGTGCCAACAGTGCGGCCTATGCTCAGGCACCTGCCCCTGGGGCAAGATGCCCGGGCAATCGGAGTTCAACATTCGCCATATGCTGCATATGGGCAGGCTTGGCTACGAGGGTTTTGAGTCAGACGATTTTCTTTTCGCCTGTACCAGCTGCAGCCACTGCGTGTCACGCTGCCCCCGCAAAGTTGAGATTATCGATGTGGTAAGGGCCATGCGCACCGTGATTTGCGAAACCGGCGGCATCCCCAAAAACCTTAAGGCCGTTCTGGGCAGCATCAACAGCCAGGGCAACCCCTGGTCCCAGGAGCGGGACGAGCGGGCCAAGTGGATGGAAGGACTGGACGTGCCGGTGTTCAACGGTGAGCAGGAATACCTTTTATTTGTTTGCTGCACCTCGGCCTATGACGGCCGGAGCCAGAAAATTGCCCGGGCCATTGTGCATCTGCTGCAAAAGGCCGGGATCAGTTTCGGTATTATCGGCAACGACGAGCAGTGCTGCGGCGAGTCAACCCGCAAAATCGGGGCGGAAGATGCCTTTACCGGCCTGGCCGAAAGCAACATCAAGCTGTTCGATGACAAAGGCGTCAAAAAGATCATCACTACCTCTCCCCACTGCTTCAACACCTTCAAGAAGGAGTATCCCGAATTTGGCGGGGAGTACGAGGTTGTTCACTACACCATGTTCCTGGACCAGTTAGTTAAGGATGGCAAGTTGAGCTTCAGCAAACCCTTAGCAAAAAAGGCCATTTACCATGAGCCCTGCTACCTGGGCCGGCATAACGCAGCCTACGAGGCCCCCCGGGATCTGATGGCCGCGGTGCCTGAGCTGCAAACCCTGGAATTCACCCGCAACAAGCAGGACAGCATGTGCTGCGGCGGCGGCGGCGCCCGCATCTGGATGGAAACCGCCCCGGGCCTGCGCTTCTCCGATGAAAAGGTTAAGGAGGCCTCGGCCAGGGAAGCTCAGTTGCTGGTAACAGCCTGCCCCTACTGCATTGTCATGCTGGAAGACAGCTGTAAAACCCTGAACAAGGACGAGGAAATCACCGTTAAGGACATTAGTGAAATCCTGGCGGAAAGCCTGTAGAATGTAATTGAAGCGAATACCCCCCTTGATAGGGGGGTATTCATTATGGAAATTATCGGAAAGGGTTTTTGGCTTTATTTGATTACCAGCCTGCGCATCAGGTACATGGTGAAGGGTAAGAGCAGGGCGGTGAGCGTCACCAGCCAGAGGAAGTGAATCAGCAGGGCCGGGCCGACATCGCCCAGCACCAGGCTGCGGGTAAGAGTGACCACATGGTACAGGGGGCTGAGCCAGGCCAGGGACTGGGCCACCGGGTGCAGCCCGCTGAGGGGGAAGAACACGCCGGAAAACAGAAACAGCGGGGTCAAAAACAGGGTGAAAAAGTGGTTGAAGCTGTCAATGTTGGGTACCAGGCCGATCCACAGCATGGACAGCACGGCAAATTGCATCCCCGCCGCGGCCGCCACCAAGGGGATCAGCAGCGCCCAGGGGGAGGCCACCAGCCCCAGGACCGTAATCACCAGCAATATGATGGTGGCGTACAGCATACTTTTAAAGGTTCCCCACAGCATTTCTCCCAGGATTACGTCGTCCATGCTCAAGGGCGTGGCCACCATGGCCTGAAAGGTTTTCTGGTATTCCAGCCGGATGAAGGTGCCGTAGGTACACTCGTAGCAGGTGGCGTACATGGCCGAGGAGGCGATAATCCCCGGGGCCAGGTAGTTCAGATAGGGCAGTCCCTCCATAGGCTGGACATAGGCCCCCAGGCCGATGCCCAGGGCGGTGATGAACAGCAGTGGCTCGATGAAATTCAGGGACACGCTGACCCGCCAGTTCCTGGCGTACACCGTCAGGTGTCTTTGCAGTACCCGGAACACCAGGGGAGACAGGTCCATTTTAAGCCGTCCAAGCATTACTGCAGCCCCCTTCCGGTGAGTTTGAAAAAAACGTCCTCCAGGGTGGCCTGCCGCAGTACCAGGCGGCTGAACCGGTGGGGCAACCCCTGCAAGACTGCCAGCAGCGCCTGCCCGTCCCGGGGGTAAAGGTACAGGGTGTCGCCCATGGCCAGGTGGTCCCGGGCCAGCCCGGCTATCCGGGGCAGTATTTCCTCCTTCAGGGCCGCCCCGCCGCCCGCCTCCAGCACCTCGGGGCCGGTATGCCGGTCCACCAGATCATCCGGGCGCCCCTCGTCCAGGATTACTCCCCGGTCCATGATCAGCAGGCGGTCACACAGCTGGTGGGCCTCCTCCAGGTAGTGGGTGGTCAGGACGATGGTCACCCCCTGCTCCTTTAAGGCCCGCATTTGCTGCCAGACCAGGTGCCGGGCGTGGGGGTCCAGGCCGGTGGTGGGTTCATCCAGGATAATAATTTCGGGGTTGTTAACCAGGGCCCGGGCGATGGTCAGGCGCCGCTTCATGCCGCCGGAAAGCTTTTCCACTTTCTCCCCGGCCTTTTCTTCCAGGCTGAAGAATTTCAGCAGTTCCAGGGCCCTGGCGCGGGCCGCCGGCCCGGGGATGCTGAAATAGCTGGCGTAAACCAGCAGGTTTTGCAGTACCGTCAGGTCAACGTCAAGATTATTTTCCTGGGGCACCACCCCCAGCCGGGCCTTGACGGTCCTGGCCTGCCGGGTGATATCCAGACCCAGCACCGTCAGACGTCCCGCCGACAGCGGGGAAAAGCCGTAAATCATGCTCACGGTGCTGCTTTTGCCGGCCCCGTTGGGGCCCAGGATGCCGAAGCTCTCCCTTGCCCGCACGCTGAAACTGATGCCCGCCACGGCCTGCAGGCCGTTGTAGTTTTTATAGAGGTTTTCAGCCACGATAACGTTCATAACGATTCTCCCCTGATAGTGAATATTAGTGTTGGGTTGTTGTGTTTAGCGGATCCCCAATATATTTTTTAGTTCAGATCCTTTCAACCCGGCAGGGACAGTCGTAATACGGTGTGCCCAGGCCCAGGTCGGGCTCCTGCCCGAGGGTGAGGAAGTTCACGCCCCCCTGCTGCTGAATCCACTTGCCCTGAAAAATGCGGGCCATATAGGGGCTTACGGCACCGGTGACCCGGGCCGCCGCCCTGATGCGGCCGGCGGGGGAAACAACCGCCACCGTGTCCCCGTGGTTAATTCCCAAAGCCCCCGCTGTGGCGGGGTGGAGGTCCACCTCCGGCAGGGATGACCACTGCTCCCGGTCCAGGTTGTAATACTGGGAGTGCAGGTAGTCCCGGTGGTGCGGTGTAATCAGGCACAGGGGGTAGCCCGGCGTGGTCAGATACCCGGGGCTTACATAGCTGCCATCATAAAATTCAAACTTGCCGGAGGGTGTTTTAAACTTTTTATCCGCCCAGGCCACCGGCCCCATCTCCGGGTGGCGCACCGGACCCTGCCGCAGCTGTTCCAAAGTGATTCCGTATTTTGCAGTGGCCGGCTCCAGGGCCCAGGCCAGCCACTGGTACGGGGTAAGCCGGGGAAATCCGGGCAGTTCCATGATCTCCGCCAGCTCGCTGAAAATCCGGTAGTCCGGCTTGCACTGGCCCGGGGGCGGCACAGCCTGATTGGCCAGGAAAAGATAGTTGGACCAGGAGGAGTAAACCAGGTCGTCATCCTCCAGGAAATGGGTGCAGGGCAGCACCAGGTGGGCCAGGCCGGCGGTGTCGGTCATGAACTGGTCCACCACTACTACAAACTCGGCCCGGCGGAAAGCCTCCAGCACCGCATTGGTGTCCGGCAACTGGGTAACCGGGTTGGACCTGGTCACCACAATGCTGCGCACCGGCGGGCTGTCCGCCTCTAAGATGGCCCGGCCCAGCCGGGGCCAGGAGAGCCGGCGCCGGCTGCCCATTTCCGCCCCCGTCACATCATTGAAGAAGCCGCGCCAGTGCTGGCTCACATAGTTGGCGCCGCCACCGGGGACGCCGATGTTGCCGGTGAGGGCGGCCAGGGCGTCGATGGCCCGCACCGTGGTCCCCCCGTTGACGTAGCGCTGCAGGCCGTAGCCCAGCAAGATGGCCGACGGCCCATTGCCGGCGTAGGTATGGGCCAGGCTTTCAACTACCCGGGCCGGAACCCCGGTAAGGGCCTCAACCCGGTCCGGGGTAAACTCGCCGGCCAGTTCTTTGAACCTGTCAAAGCCAGTGGTGTGGTTGGCTATGAAATAAGGGTTAACCAGGTTATCCCGGATTATAACGGCGGCCATCCCCAGGGCCAGGGCCCCGTCAGTTCCGGGCCGGGGTGAGGCCTGCAGGCGGACGGGCGCCGGCAGTTCAACATAGGCCGGGTTTATCACCATAAGCACGGCCCCCTGCTGCGTGGCCTCCCTGAGGAAAGGCAGCAGGTGCAAATTGGTGCGGGAGGGGTCGCGGCCCCAGAGGACTATGGTTCCGGCATTTCTGAGGTCTTCCCAGCTGTGGGCGTACAGGGCGCCGAAGTCCAGCTGCTGGGCGGCGTAGCCGCTGCCCCAGCACAGGCTGCCCCAGGGGACGGTGGCGCCGCCCAGGGCGTTGAAAAACCGGGCGGCCAGGCCCCTGAGCAGGCCGTTGTGGCCGCTGGTGTCATGGTGCAAAATAGCCCGGGACCCGTCCCGGGCGGCAATGTCGCCCAGGCGCCGGGCCATAACCTGGTAAGCGGTGTCCCAGGATACCGGCTGCCAGTCATCTCCACGGCGCAGCAGCGGGGTCTGCAGCCGGTAGGGGTCATAAAGCCGGCGCAAATGTTTTTGCCCCTTGCTGCAGATAAAGCCTCTGGTCACGGGGTGGCCGGGGTCGCCTCTAAGCTTAACCGCCCGTCCGGCGGACACTTCCACCAGCAGGCTGCAGCTGTCCGGGCAATCCAGGGGACATACCGTGCGCACTGTCCGGTTCATGACCACACCTCCGTTTTGCCATTAAAGCCTGTTACCCTCAATATAACACGAAAACCGGGCTCTTGTCCCGGATAAAACAGGTAAGGCCAGGCGCCTCCAAAACCGCGTGGCTCGCAGGGAGCCGTGAACAACAATGGAGTACCTGACCTTACCAAGAATAAGTATGACCGGTTTCCCCGCCAGCTATACCCGGTTGCTGAAAAAAAGCTAAAAAAACAGGCAAGGCCGGTATCTCCAAAAATGCGAGGCTGCTGTGAGCCAAAACAATTTATGGAGCTTACCTGACCTTACCTTGATTACAGTATGGCCGGTTATTCTGTTTACTATACATGCGCCGTCAGAATTCCCGGATGCCTTCATCACTGAACTAATCCGCCCTAAGACCCCTGCCTCTGTAGGCGGCGGGTTTCAAAAGGCGGTTAAGTCCAGTATGAACTCGGCTTTCCGGATGATTTTGTGCCGCCGTCTCTATAGTTTCGAATATTGCCGGTACGAGGGGACACCTTATGTCGATTAATTATTAGAAATTGGGCAAATCGGGGATATTGTCCATAATATCGCGCATTGTAAAGGAGATGCAGGGAAATTTCCCGGAATGAACAGGTTCGTCTTCCTGAAAGACTTCCAATAACGCATATTGTTGTTCCGTCAGGACATATTGTTCAAGCAGCTCATTATTGATATCCACGATCCAGTATTCCGGAATGAGATATTTGGCATAGGCATGTAATTTTTGCTGTCGGTCGCGTTTGGCCGAGTAGGGCGACAGTACCTCGACGACCAGGTCAGGAGGTCCTTCAATGCCCCGTTTTGTGATGATGGACAGTCTGTCGCGGTGGATCATGACTATATCCGGCTGGCGCACCTCCGTTTCCGACAAGATCAAATCAATTGGAGCCAAAAGAACAACATATTCCCGTGAACAATTCTGCATCATACGGTGCTCTATCTGCTGCACTACAAACTGGTGCAGCGGATTCGGGCTCGGTGTCATGACTTCCAGTCGTCCATCGTTTATTTCGTAGCGAATTCCGTCATCCGGCAGATTTGCGTAATCCTCGTATGTTACGGGTTGTTCTCTGATCAAGTAATCCGGCTTTGTGGTTTTGTCCTTTCCCATAGCCAGAAAACCTCCTTATCAGATTTTTCACCTGATTATACCAAATAGCTCGTTAGGGTTGAAGAGGCCACTAAGGAATCTGCAATGGGCAAGGCGTTAATAGGCGCCTGGTGACCGTCCGGCTTACAGGGTGTTTTCTGCACTGGTTGTTTTAAGGATGGAATCAATCAGGCGCTGTTTGGAGAAGTGGCCCCGGCTGACAAAATTCAGCGTTCCCTCGGAGCCCAGCAGCTCTTTTCTAATCTGATCCGGCCGGAATCCCCGCCGGCGGAGTTCCAGGACCTGTTCCCTAAGGTTGTCCCAGTATTCCATTTTCCTTTCCAGGGCCCTGCGGCCGCCGGGAATAATTCCCCGCAGGCTGCAGAAAACTGTGTCCACGTTCAGGGCGGCCACCTTGGCCAGGCTGCTCATGGTGGCGGCAAAGTCCTCCTCCGGGGTAAAGTGGGTTACTTTTTCACTGCAGAACAGATCCCCGGTGAACAGCCAGCCCTTCGAGGGCTCATAAAGGCAGATGTGGTCCCGGGTGTGCCCCGGGGTGTGGATAACCTGGAAGGTGTGGCTTTCTGTTTTCAGCTCGCGCCCGATGGGCGTGCCCAGGGAAGGCCCGGGCACGCCCCAGGTAATCCGGCGGTAAAGCTGCATACCGATGAGCCGGGGATCGGCCAGGTAGGGCAGAGACCCCGGGTGGACCAAGATTTTGATCCCGGGACGGGTGGTGAAGAGCCAGTTATTGCCGGTATGGTCCTCATGGTAATGGGTGTTCACAATGGTGTCCAGGCAATAATCATTCAAGGCGCCCGCCAGTGCCCGGCCGGCCACCCGGGCGCCGGTGTCCACCAGCAGGCTGCCGATAAGGTAGCTATGTACCGGGTAAAGGGTTCTGCCCAGGATGCTGCGGCCCATTTTGAACACGGTTATGGGGCCGTGGTTTTTTATCGTAAAAATACTTACCACCTTCTTACAGGTTGCTGATTACCATTATAATCTTCCGCTAATGAATGTTCAATCATTTACTTCCGGGTCGGCAGACTCCGGTAAAAGGCGCCTGACGTGTAATCATTAGCCAGACGGTTGTCAAGGAAGTTATTGCGGTGTATATTAATCACATGTGCAATGTTTTCAGGTATTCAGAATTCAGGAGTCAGGAGTCAGGAGTCAGAATGAGAAAACCAAGGTTCTGTTGTAATCAAGATCCGTACAAAATAATGCACAGCAGCAGGTGCATATCCCGTAAGGCGATTTAGCGGAGCGCCGCTAAAAAGACCCGGCGTGGGAGTATAGCGGGGCTTAAGGCCGAAACGTGCCGGTATCACCAGGTGAGACGCCAAAAAGAACTGCCCAATAGGTCGGTTTTTTTAAGCAGCAAGCCTGCCGCGCACAATTTGCAGGGCCTTTAGCCCCGCTTAACGACGAGCCCTGGTCTTTTCGGCGCGCAGCTTATGAGCCCCAGGGATATCACTTGCTGCAGTGTCAACATAACTAGATACTTTTTAACCCACGACCCAAAACAAACTTGTTTAAATTGAGTTGCCTTATACATTTTACTTGCTTCAAACGGAGGTGTAAGAGTGAGAATAGTAGTTCTGGTAAAGCAGGTGCCCGGTACTGATAATGTAAAGATGAACCCCGAAACCGGGGTCATGATCCGCACCGGCAAGGATACTGTAGTGAATCCTTTGGACGAGCACGCCCTGGAGGAGGCCGTGGCCATCAAGTCCCGGTTCAAGGGCGTCCGGGTCACCGCTATTTCCATGGGCCCCCCGGCGGCGGAAAAGGCCCTGCGGGATGCCCTGGCCATGGGGGTTGACGATGTTGTGCTGCTGTCCCACCGGGCCTTCGGCGGGGCCGATACCATAGTCACGGCCCGCACCCTGGCTGCCGCCATAACAAAACTGGGGCCGGCAGACCTGATATTGTGCGGGGAGCGGGCCACCGACGGCGAAACGGGCCAGGTGGGTCCTATGGTGGCTATGATGCTGGGTCTGCCGGTACAGACCTACGTGCGTAAAATTGAGCTGGAAGAAAACGCCGTATCCATAGAGCGGATTGTGGAGGAGGGTTTTGAACGGGTCAGGGTGGAGGGTCCTCTGGTAATTACAGTGGTCAAGGACCTGAACCAGCCCCGGCTCCCCACCCTGCGCAGCAAACTTTTGGCCCGGAAGGCGGAGGTGCCTGTCTGGGGCCCCGCAGAAATCAGCCTGCAGCCGGAAGATCTGGGTCTGAAGGCCTCCCCCACCAGGGTGACCAAAGTTTTCAGCCCCAGTCTGTCCCGGGATACCGAGTTGCACTATTATGTACCCGGCGTCACGGTGCGGCGGCTGACGGATTTTCTGACCCAAAGGGACTTTATTTCGCTTTAATAATATCTGGCCATATGTATGTCCGGAGCTAAGGATTAAAGTACTGAAAGGCGCGCGTTATGAGAATAGATAAAGCGTGGCTTGCTTGAAAGAGGTGTAAAGGTGAGCGAGATCAGGCATCAAGGCGTACTGGTACTGGGCGAGCAGCGGGACGGCCGGTTGAGGCAGGTGACCTTCGAGCTGCTGAACATTGGCCGGCAGCTGGCTGATAAATTGGGGGTGGAGCTTTCCTGCGCCGTTCTGGGTGACAATATAGTGAGCCTGGAGGAAATTCTAGCCAGGGGCGCCCACCGGGTGTATTATCTCAGGCATAAATCCCTGGCCCAGTTTTTGCCCGGTCCCTACGCCCGGGCACTGATCCGGCTGATACAGGAAACCAGGCCGGAAATCATGGTGGCTGCGGCCACCACCACCGGGCGCACCGTAATGCCTCTGGTGGCGGCTGGGGTGGCCACAGGCCTGACGGCTGACTGCACAGAGCTGGACATTGATCCGGAGACGGGGCTGCTGCTGCAAACCAGGCCGGCCATTGGCGGCAATATCATGGCCACCATTAAAACTCCCGACACCAGGCCCCAAATGGCCACGGTGCGGCCCCGGGCCTTTGCGCCGGCTCAGTCCCGCCAGGATGGCGGGGGGGAAGTGGTGGAAGTGCAGCCCGCTGAAGATACCTTCAACTTAATGGAAAAATTCTTGGCGTTCATTCCGGACTTAACCCAGGAGGTCAACATCCAGGAAGCGGACATTATCGTCACCGGCGGCAGCGGCATGAAAAGCCCCGAGGGGTTTGGCCTGGTGGAGGAACTGGCCCGGGAACTGGGGGCTGCCGTAGGGGCAACCCGGGCCGCCGTGGAACTGGGCTGGGCCACCTACCCGCACCAGATCGGCCTTAGCGGCAAGGTGGTGGCACCCAAGCTGTACATTGCCCTGGGGGTGGCGGGCCAAATCCAGCACCTGGCCGGCATGCAGACCTCCGGGGTGGTGGTTGCCGTTAACGAAGATCCCGAGGCCCAGATTTTCCGGGTGGCCGATTTTGGCATTGTGGGCGATGTCCTGGAAGTGGTTCCCGAATTAATCAGGGCGGTCAGGGAAATCAAGTCGGCCAGGGGGGAGGTTCGGTCATGACGCACAGGGAAGTTGACGCGGCCATCATCAGCCGGTTGGCTGATTTTGTTGGGGAAAACAATGTGCTCTGCCTGCCGGGCCGGGAGAAGGCTGGCGCGCCGGGGACTTGTACCGCCGGCGGGGAAAAAACAGGCCGCCCGGGGGTGCTGGTGCGGCCGGCTGATACCGCCGAACTGTCCCGGTTGATGCGGCTGGCAGCCGAGAAAAGGATAGCCGTCACCACCGTGGGCGCAGGCGGTTCAAGGCCGGTGCATGGGGGCATCCTGCTCTCCCTGGAGCGGTTCAATAGAATTCTGGAACTGGACCCCGAGGGGCGCCGCCTGGTGGTGGAGCCGGCGGTTACCGTGGCCCGGATCCAGCGCCAGGCCCGGGAGGCGGGACTGTTTTACGCGGGTGACCCGGAAGTCCCGGAGGTTGTGTACATCGGCAACTGCATTGCCGGCAACACCAGGGGCCGTAAAGCGGCCAAATATGGCTGCGCCTTACGTCATCTATTGGGTTTGGAGGTGGTGCTCCCCGGAGGTGAGGTTACCACCCTGGGCGGGGAAGACGCGGCGGGTTATAACCTGCTGGCCCTGCTGGCTGGAAGCCGGGATACCCTGGGCGTGATTACCAAAATTCACCTGCAGCTGACGCCCCTGCCCGGGTACGAGGCTGATTTGCTGGTGGTTTTCCCGGACCGGGAGACGGCCGCCAGGCTGGCGCCCCGGATTATGTCCGGGGAGACGGTTCCGGTTTGCCTGGAGTACATGGATGGACTGACTCTCCGGGCGGCGGGGCAATACCTCAACTGCCGCCTGCCTCACGGTGAGGCCGGGGCCTGCTTGATAGTAGGCATTGAAGATACTGACGAGGAGCGGGCGGCCGGCGGATGTGAGACCCTGGGCCGGCTGTGTGAGGAGCACGGAGCGGTGGAGATTTTTGTTGGTGACAGCCTCAGTGCCCGGGAGCGGATCTGGCGGCCCCGGCACTGCCACATTCGGGCACTAAAGGCTATGAGCCCGGTTTGCTGCGTTCAGAACATAGTGGCTCCGGTGGCCCGGGTACCCGGAGTGCTGCGGGAAATTGACCGCCTGGCCGGAAAGTATGGCATTAAAATAGCCTGCTGCGGCCATGCCGGGGACGGTCACCTGCATGCCGTGCTGCTGCGGGAGAGTCTGCCGGAGGAAGTCTGGCAGGGCCGGGAGCACTTACTGGAGGAACTGGGTTCTGCTGTTCGGGCCCTGGGGGGGCAGCTTTTTACGAGCACAACTGAACTACCCGGCGGCGCCGACCCGGTGCAACAAAAAATGGCCAGGGCCATCAAGCAGGCCCTGGACCCCGGTAACATCCTCAACCCGGTCTGATTAAAAGTGAGTGAGCCAGGTTAAACCTGGCTCACAATATACATTAATTAACTTGCTTTAGAAATTACAGCCTGTTGGCCACCAGGGAATCGACCACAGTGGGGTCGGCCAGGGTGCTGGTGTCACCCAACTGGTCAACTTCATTGGCCGCAATCTTGCGCAGGATCCGCCGCATGATTTTACCGCTGCGGGTCTTGGGCAGGCCGGGGGTGAAGTGAATCTTATCCGGCGTGGCAATGGGGCCAATCTCCTTGCGGACGTGAGTCACCAGCTCTTTTCTCAATTCTTCGCTGGCCTCGAATCCCTCTTTCAGGGTAACGTAGGCATAGATGCCCTCGCCCTTGATGTCGTGCGGGAAGCCTACCACCGCTGATTCCGCCACCTTCGGGTGGGAAACCAGGGAGCTTTCCACTTCAGCCGTTCCCAAGCGGTGACCGGAGATGTTGATAACGTCATCGACCCGGCCCATCAGCCAGAAGTAGCCGTCCTCGTCCTTACGGGCGCCGTCACCGGTGAAGTATAAACCGGGATACTGGCTGAAATAGGTCATCCGGAATCTCTCATGATCCCCGTACACAGTGCGCATGATGCCGGGCCAGGACTTTTCAATAACCAGGTAGCCGCCCTCGTTGATGTCAGCCTCGCTGCCGTCCTGGCGGATAACCTTCGGCTTCAGTCCAAAGAAGGGCAGGGTGGCCGAACCGGGCTTGGTGGGATAGGCGCCGGGCAGCGGGGTAATCAGGATGCCGCCGGTTTCTGTCTGCCACCAGGTGTCCACGATGGGGCACCTTTCCTTGCCGATATTGGTGTGATACCACATCCACGCCTCGGGATTGATGGGCTCGCCCACGGTGCCCAGAAGGCGCAGGCTGCTTAGATCCCGCCCTGCCGGCCACTGCACGCCGTCCCGCATCATCGCCCGGATGGCGGTGGGTGCGGTGTAGAAAATATTGACCCGGAATTTCTCAACGTTTTCCCAGAACCTGTCCGGCTTCGGGTAGTTGGGTACCCCTTCAAACATCATTGAGGTGGCGCCATTGGACAGAGGGCCGTACACAATATAGCTGTGACCGGTGACCCAGCCGATGTCCGCAGTGCACCAGAAAACATCATTATCGCGGTAGTCAAAGATATATTTAAATGTTGTGGTTACATAAGTCAAGTAGCCGCCGGTGGTGTGCATAACCCCCTTGGGCTTGCCGGTGGAGCCGCTGGTGTAAAGGATGAACAGGGGATCCTCGGCCTTCATGCTTTCCGGCGGGCAGTCCTGGGAGGCGGTGGCCATCAGGTCATTCCAGTAGTGGTCACGGCCCTCGACCATGGCGCACTCCTTGTCGACCCTTTTAACAACAACACAGTTCTTTACGTTGGGGCACTTGGCCATGGCAGCATCGGCATTGTCTTTCTGGGGCAGCAATTTACCCGCCCGGTAACCGTAGTTGCTGGTGATCAGTGTCTGACAGTCGGAGTCCAGGATCCTGTCAGCCAGGGAGTCGGCGCTGAAGCCGCCGAAAACGATACTGTGGATGGCCCCAATCCGGGCGCAGGCCATCATGGCAATGGCGAGTTCAGGAATCATTTGCAGGTAAATGGAGACCCGGTCCCCTTTTTTCACGCCCAATCCTTTGAGCACGTTAGCAAACTTGCTGACTTCCCGGTGCAGCTGGTCGTAGGTATAAATGCGACTTTCATCTTGCGGTTCGCCCTGCCAGATGATGGCCGCCTTGTTTCTGCGCCAGGTTTTGAGGTGCCGGTCCAGGCAGTTGTAGGTTACATTAAGCTCTGCTCCATCAAAGTACTTTATTATTCCGTTGACGAAGTCACATTCTTCCACCTTATCCCACTTCTTGAACCAGTCGACATTCTCCTCGGCCATCTGAGCCCAGAACTCTTCCGGCTGCTCAATGGACTTTATGTACATTTCGTCCCGCATTTCCCTGCTGTTAATCCAGGCCTTTTCCACAAAGTCCTGAGACGGGTAAAAAACCCTGGTCTCACTCATCAAATTCTTCACACTGCCCTTTTCGTCGGCCATTTTTCCCCCTCCTTAAAAATTATTATTAAAGCTGTTCCTGATTGGATAGGATCGATATTGGATAGGATCGATGTATTCTATAATATGATAATCCAATACTGCCTAAAAAATTAAGAATTTTCAGCCTAAAGGCCATAAATCCGGCCTTAAGTTCCATGCAGAAAAACTAAATGGTTAGGTTTTCGGCAGCTTACGGAAAATTAGGGATTCACGGCTTTAAGAGGTGAACATTCTTCTAAAAAGTATTCTTCAACTGTTCAAGTTGAAAAATAACCGCTTAGAGTCACATATAACCGTTTAACAGATTAATTCTGGAAATGGCTGCTATATATTAATATCTATTTCACAATCATTTTTCCAATTTTCTTTTTTGAAAATGGCGCTTGCTCCCTGTTTGACTTAGTATTGACATAATCAGTGAGTTTGTTCGAAACGGCATTGGTCGGGCAACTATTCGTATAGATGTTGGTTTGCTGGGTGAATGGTTATGTTGAGCTGCCGAATGGAGCTTTTTTGCGCTTAAGCGGTAGCGTTTGGTGTCTCGCGGGGGGGGGAGGTTATGCCGCGGCAGAACCTGCATGTCAGCTTTCTGACACTGCCAATTAGCCCTGCCGCTTAGCCTGCAGCAATTAGTTTTAAATTTTTTATAGAGCCATTTAAGTAAAAATTCTTAATATTTCAGCAAAAGTGTATTATGATAATATGATGAGCATTTTTGTTATACTTGTCATGCGAGGGAGATGCGGAGAAGACATTGTTGAATATGGTTTTTTCTGTACCGGCAAACCTGAGATGGAGGTTGGTTATATGGCTGAGCGTGACAAGGCTTTGGAGGTTTTATTGAAAGAGGACAGATTATTTCCGCCTTCGCCGGAATTTACCGCCCAGGCCAATATAAAGGATAACTCCCTGTATGAGCGAGCCGCGGCCAATAAGGAGGAGTTTTGGGCCAGCATGGCTGAGCGGCTGGACTGGTTCAAGAAGTGGGACCAGGTGCTGGAGGGGACGCCGCCTTACTGTAAGTGGTTTGTCAATGGCAAGTTGAATGTCGCTTATAACTGTGTTGACCGGCATGTGAAAACCTGGCGGAAAACCAAGGCGGCTATAATCTGGGAAGGCGAGGGCGGAGACAGCCGGGTTCTGACTTACCAGGACATGTACCGTGAGGTAAACAAAACAGCCAATGTCTTAAAAAAAATGGGGGTAGAAAAGGGGGACAGGGTTACCATTTACCTGGGCATGATTCCCGAGCTTCCGGTGGTTATGCTGGCCTGTGCCCGCATTGGCGCCCCCCACAGTGTTATTTTCGGCGGCTTTAGCCCCGATTCCATTATTAACCGGGTTAACGACAGCCAGTCCAAGGTGGTGGTAACTGCCGACGGCGGCTGGCACCGGGGAGAAATCATTCCTTTAAAGGATAACTGCGATGAGGCGCTGAAAAAATGCCCCTTGGTGGAAAAAGTGCTTCTGGTTAAATATACCGGTCAGGAAGTGAATTTCGTCGGGGGCAGGGATTACTGGTATCATGAACTGATGGCTGATGCAGCTGCTTTCTGCGAACCTGTGGAGGTGGATGCCGAGGATCCCTTTTTCATTCTCTATACCAGCGGCTCCACCGGCAAGCCCAAGGGCCTGCTGCACACCGCCGGAGGCTACCTTACAGGAGTCGCGGCAACCCACTACTATGTTTTTGATATTAAGGATGATGATGTTTTCTGGTGTACTGCGGATATCGGCTGGGTAACCGGCCATAGCTATGCTGTCTACGGGCCCCTGGCCAATGGATGCGCCACCGTCATGTATGAGGGCGGCCTCGACTGGCCGGAGAGGGACCGTATTTGGGCGATTATAGAAAAATACGCCGTCTCAATCTTGTATACTACTCCCACGGCCATCCGCGCTTTCATGAAATGGGGGCCGGAGTGGCCGGCCCGCCGGGATATAAACTCACTGCGCTTGCTGGGCACGGTGGGTGAGCCCATTAACCCCGAGGCCTGGATCTGGTATCACCAGCACATCGGGGGCGGACGCTGCCCCATTGTGGATACTTGGTGGCAGACTGAGACAGGCATGATTTTAATTTCCCCCCTGCCGGGTATTACCGCCACCAAGCCCGGATCGGCAACCAGGCCCTTCCCGGGAGTGGAAGCTGTGATCGTGGATACGATGGGCAACCCGGTGCAGCCCGGCGGAGGCGGCTATCTTGTTTTGAAGTCACCCTGCCCGGCCATGCTGCGTACCCTTTACGGGGATCCAGAGCGCTATGTGGCCCAATATTTCAGCCGCTTCGAAAATATTTATTTTACCGGTGACGGCGCCAGGTGGGATGAGGATGGCTACTTCTGGTTTATGGGGCGGGTGGATGATGTTATTAACGTAAGTGGCCACCGGTTGGGCACAACGGAGATTGAGAGTGCCCTGGTGGATCACCGGGCGGTGGCCGAGGCCGCTGTAATTGGCAAGGTTGATGAAATCAAGGGTCAGTCGGTAAGCGCCTTTGTCACCCTTAAGGAGGGTTATGAGGGAACCCCGGAGCTAGTGGTGGAGCTGAAATCTTACGTGGCCAAGAAAATTGGCAACTTGGCCAGACCGGATGACATTATCTTTATCTCAGAGCTGCCCAAGACCCGTAGCGGCAAAATCATGCGCCGGCTGCTGCGGGACATTGCCGAGGGCAGAACCCTGGGTGACACCACCGCCCTGACTGACCCCGGTGTGGTGAATAGCTTAAAAGCCAGTATGTTTGAGGCCGATTGGGAATTGCGAAATGATGGTGGAAACAAGCGGTAAGCATCCGTCCCGAAGCAAATGTGTTTTCAGAGTAGAGCTTTATCACTGGACTCGGCTAACATTCAGAGGGGGTTGAATCCCTCTCTGAATGAAGTCTCGTTCAAAATGCCAGATAGCCTTGGTTTTTCCAAAGCTATCTGGCATTTTTATCAGCTTAATAAAAGGATCTGGCAGATTAATTGTCGAAGTAGCATTACTTGTAGTTTATATTAATTATTTCGAAAATTATGTTATTTTCATGGCGGGGGGAAGGCTATGAGATTCCAAAAGGAATTACTTGTCAATGTAACTTTGCGCTGGGTTCTAATTCATGCCCTTGCCCTGATCTTTATCATTGCCTGGGACCCCGGCCTTTGGAAACTGGCTTTGGTAATGCTGGCCATCAATGCCCTGTCTGCATACCTGGTCAGTGACTACCTGCGGCGGCACAAGGTAGTAAAAATAGAAATGGAGGGGCACTCCCTGACGCCGACGCTGCGTATCGCCAACGAGACTCTCCCTTACTTGCGGCGGGGGCTAAACGAGGAAACAGCCTCCAAAACAGCAGAAATTATTCAAAAGTTAACCGGAGTTTCGGCGGTTGCCATTACTGACCGGGAGCGGGTGCTGGCCTACATAGGGGTTGGGTCCGACCACCACAAACCCGGCGGCCCTATCATGACTAACGCAACCAGAGAGGTGCTGGCCACCGGGGAACTGAAGATCGTGGAGTCCAGCTACGGGCTCAACTGCCTGGAAAAGGATTGCCCCCTGGAGTCGGCGGTTATTGCCCCCCTCAAGTGCAAGGAGGAAATAGCTGGCGCAGTTAAGCTTTACCAGACGGTGAAGGGGGAGATCCCGTCCCAGGTGGTCAACCTGGCGGTGGGCGTGGCCCAGCTATTGGGTATGCAAATGGAGTTGGCCGAGTTGGACCACCAGGTTCAGCTGGTTACCAAGGCTGAGCTTGCTGCCCTGCAGGCCCAGATAAATCCGCACTTCCTTTTTAATACCCTGAATACTATAATTATGTTTAGCCGTACCAATCCGGAGACGGCCCGCAGGCTTTTAATCCGGCTGGCTGCCTTTTTCCGGCACGCCTTGAAGCGGCACGGTCACTTTAACACCCTCAAGGAGGAAATAGAATATCTGAACACCTATGTAATTCTGGAAAAGGCCAGGTTTCGGGATAAGCTGCGGGTGGTCAGGGAAATAAATGAGAGCCTGCTGGAATACCATGTACCTGTGCTAACTATACAGCCCCTGGTAGAAAATGCCATCAAGCATGGCATCCTGCCCAAACCGGGGGTGGGCACCGTCCACATTGCAGCCCGGCCGAATGATGAGGAAATGCTGATTGTCATCAGGGACGACGGGGTGGGGATACCCCGGAACAAGATACCGGAAGTGCTTAAGCCTGGCCACGGTTCGGGTAATGGGGTTGGTCTGAGCAATGTTCATGAACGCCTGAAGGGATTGTTCGGCGAGGAGTACGGCCTGCGTATTGTGAGTGTTCCAGGGGAGGGGACTTCGGTTTACGTCAGGGTACCCCTGATGAAAAATAGTGAGACAAGGGAGGTAGTGGCCCGGTGAAGTTAAAGGCACTGATTGTGGATGATGAATATCCTGCCCGGCAGGAGTTGCGCTTTGCTCTTAGTGGTTTTGATAACATAGAAATTGTGGGGGAGGCCACCAACGCCCAGGAAGCCCTGGCCCTGGTCAAGGCCTTGGACTACCATGTTTTATTTGTGGACATTTCCATGCCCGGCATGAGCGGCTTGGATCTTGGCGCCGTAATTCAGGAACTGCCCCGCCAGCCCCACATAATTTTCGTTACGGCCTATGATGAGTATGCTGTACGGGCTTTTGAGGTTAGTGTCGTGGACTACCTGCTAAAACCGGTAGAGCCGGGGCGGCTGAAGAAGGCCATTGACAAAGTGGTGAAGGCATGCCAGGAAAGTGCTGCGGCTGCGGATGAGGCGACCGCCAGGGGAACCAACGGCAACGGCGAGGTCAGGGCCGCCGCCAACAGCCAGGGCCAGATCAAAATCGACCGCCTACCTGCTGAAAAACAGGGTAAAACCGTATTGGTGGCCGAGTCGGACATCTTTTACGCCTTCACCGAACAGGACTATATTTACGTCAAAACCTTCAACGACAAACTTTTTACCAGGTTTACCCTCAAGGAACTGGAGGCCCGCCTTAATTCCTCCGTCTTTTTCCGCACCCACCGGTGTTACCTGGTTAACTTGCATAAAGTTAGAGAAATTATTCCTTTTTTCAATGGCACCTACAATCTGGTAGTGGAGGACAAAGAAAACAGTGAAGTGCCGGTAAGTCGCGCCCAGGCCAAAAAACTAAGAAAAATCCTTGGTTTCTAGACAATCAGTGATACAGGTAAAAAGGGTCCAGGCTACTTTTTCGCAATGCAAAAAAGTAGCCTGGACCCTTTTTACCATGTATAGCCGGTTCAGGTACTTGTTTACAATAACACCATATTAATGTAAGGAGTGGTGTTAATTGCAAGCTGTCTGGGATATGCTCAGCGACCGTAAAATCTGGAACTTGCTGGGTGATGTAAGCAGGCCGGTGGATGAGGACGTGAACCGGCTGATGTTAATTGAGTTGTTTAGCCGCTTGAAGGTGCTGGAAGAAGAAAACCTGGCCCTGAGGGTTTTGCTGATGGAGAGTGAGGCGCTTGACGAGGAATTGTTCCAGCAGGCCAAAAAGGCGGTCCGGGAGTTTTTGGCCTGGCAGGATGAGCAAAAGGCCAGGGAGAGTGAGTTTTTTGCCCGATCGGGCATTCCTTTTCCGGAGTGGGTTAATTTCAAGCTAAGTGGCAGCTTTTCCAAAGACCTTTGTTGAAACTGCCGGCCCCGGGAGGTTTTTGGAGTTTTTTGTTGAACTATCCAGATTATCACTGAACTAATCTGCCCTAAGACCCCCGCCTCTGTAGGCGGCGGGTTTCAAAGGGCGGTTAAGTCCAGTATGGACTCGGCTAACATTCAGAGGGGGTTGAATCCCCCTCTGAATGAAGTTTCGTTCAATAGATTAACCGGGAGATAAATGCTGTGCTGGGAATTGGAACCGATATCATAGAAATCAACCGCCTGAGACAGGGCACTGAAAAGTATGGCCGGCGCTTTTTGGAAAGACTGTTCACGCCGTCCGAAATAGAGTTCTGCCATAGCCGCAGGGATCCCTGGGGGTGTTATGCCGCCAGGTTTGCCGCCAAGGAGGCTGTTCTGAAGGCCCTGGGCACGGGGCTGGCAGGCTGTCGCTGGACTGATGTTGAGGTGCTGCCCGGGCCGGGCAGTGCCCCGCAGGCGCATTTGTCCGGGGGGGCCTTGAAGGTGGCCAGGCAGCTAGGGGTAAGGCGGGTGCTGATTTCAATATCCCATGACCGGGGAAGGGCTGTGGCCTTTGCCATAGCAATAGGCGGGGAGGAATGAATTATCATGCGTATTGTAAGCTCTGCAGAGATGCGGAGAATCGACCGGGGGGCCATGGAGACATTTGGCATTCCCGGTGTGGTACTGATGGAGAACGCCGGGCGCCGGGTGGTAGAGGTTATTTCCGGTCTGCTGGGGGATGTTGGCGGGCGTGTCATTACCATCCTGGCGGGTAAGGGTAATAACGGCGGAGATGGCCTGGTGGTGGCCCGCCACCTGCTTAACCAGGGGGCCGAGGTCAAGGTTGTGCTCATTGCCAATCCTCAGGAAATTGAGGGTGACGCCAGGGTAAACTTTGAGATTTGGCAGAAGATGGGCCAGAAGGTGTACACCTTGCAGCAGAGTAATGAAATAAACATTGTGCGGCTGATGTTAATCAATACCGATCTGATTGTTGATGCCATATACGGCGCCGGGTTTCGCGGGGCGGTGCGGGATGATCTGGCGCCGGTGATTGACGCCGTTAACGGCAGCGGCAAGACAGTGGTGGCGGTGGATATCCCCTCGGGCCTGGAGGCTGACACCGGGCGGGTGAACGGCCCCTGCATCAGGGCCGATCACACAGTTACCTTTGCCCTGCCGAAGCTGGGCCTGGTGCTGGGGGATGGCCCCTATTACACCGGACGGCTGTATGTTGCCGACATTTCCATCCCGGCCGACCTGACCCGGGACCCGAACCTGAAGCGAAGCCTTCTGAGTGACAGCCTGGTGCGGGAGTGGCTGCCTCGCCGGCGCCTCAGTGTCCACAAGGGTGACTGCGGGCGGGTTGTGGTGCTGGCCGGGTCGCGGGGCATGACCGGGGCGGCCTGCCTGGCGTCGCTGGCTGCGGCCCGCTCCGGGGCGGGCCTGGTTACCCTGGGGGTGCCGGAATCATTACATGATATTTGTGAGGCCAAGCTGACCGAGGTTATGACGGCACCCCTGCCGGAAACCTCCCGGGCCACCCTGACCAGGCTGGGCAAGAAGGAAGTAAAAGAACTGGTTGAAGAAGCTGATGTGGTGGCCCTGGGCCCGGGCCTGGGAACACACCCGGAAACCAGGACCCTGGTGCGGGAGCTGCTGCCGGAGCTGACTGTGCCGGTGGTGGTGGACGCAGACGGCCTGAATGCCCTGGCGGGCCAGTCGGAGGGCATAAAGAAAATAAAAACCTCCCTGGTGCTTACCCCCCACCCTGGTGAAATGGCCCGGCTGGTGGGCAAAAAGCCGGCGGAGATCCAGGACAACCGCCTGCAAGAGGCCGAGGCCGCGGCGGCCCACTGGCGCAAGGTGGTGGTGCTCAAAGGGGCGGGCACGGTTATTGCCGGGCCGGGGGGTAAAACTTATATCAATCCCACCGGCAACCCGGGCATGGCCTCGGGGGGCAGCGGCGATGTCCTTACCGGCATTATTGCCGGGCTGCTGGCCCAGGGTCTGGAGCCGGTCAAGGCTGCCGCCTGCGGAGTTTACATCCACGGCCGGGCCGGTGACGAGGCGGCCCGGATCAAGGGCCTGCTGGGTATGATTGCCGGAGACATTCTGGACGCCCTGCCGGGCGTACTAAAAGAACTGGAGTAAATGGCCGTCGGACGTCGGGCGTCGGATATCAGAAGTTGTGACGGCTGCCGGCTTGACGACGCCATTAATCTTGCCTGTAATAGTATGCATTCAGTGAAACCGGTGTGCATAAGAGAAAACCAAGGGGTGCTTCCAATGAAATATCCCGTTTGGGCTGAGATAAACCTGGGGGCGGTTGCCCACAATACCGCTGAACTTAGCCGCTTGTGCCGGCCCGGAACCGGCCTGATGGCGGTGGTTAAGGCCAATGCTTACGGCCATGGCATGCTGGAGGTCAGCCGGGCCGCCCTGGGCGCCGGAGCCACCTGGCTGGGCGTGGCCAGGGCGGATGAGGGGGTCAGCCTGCGCCGGGCCGGCTTTGACTGCCCGGTGCTGGTGCTGGGCTATACACCTGACGAGGCCCTCCGGGACGTGGCTGACTACAGCCTGGCCCAGACGGTGTACAGCCCGGGCGGCGCTGAGGAACTGAGCCGGCAGGCGGGCCTGGCCGGAAAGCGGGTGGCGGTGCACATTAAAATTGACACCGGCATGGGCAGGCTGGGTTTCCGGCCCGGGGACAATCTGGTGGATGAAATCTTGCGCTGCGCCCGCCTGCCCAACCTGGAGCCCCAGGGGGTTTTTACCCATTTTGCCATGGCCGATGCAGCTGATGACACCTACACCCGCTATCAGTTTGCCACCTTTCTGGAGATCCTGGATCAGTTGGCCCGCCGGGGGCTGGAGTTTCCCGTCCGCCACTGCGCCAACAGCGCCGCCTTGATCCAGCACCCTGAAACCCGCCTGGATCTGGTAAGGGCGGGCATCAGCCTGTACGGCCTGCCGCCGTCGCCGGAGGTTAACCTGGCCGGGGTCAGCCTGCAGCCGGCCATGAGCCTGAAGGCCCGGGTGGCCCACATCAAGCCGGTGGAGCAGGGGGCCAGGATCAGTTACGGCTGCACCTATGCCGCCCCCGGGCCAACGGTTATTGTCACCGTGCCGGCCGGGTATGCCGACGGGTACAGCCGGCTGTTGTCATCAAGAGGCAGTGTACTGGTGCAGGGGCAAAGGGCCCCCATTGTGGGCCGGGTGTGCATGGACCAGTGCATGGCTGACGTGGGGCACATTGCCGGCGTGGCCCCGGGGGACGAGGTGGTTTTGCTGGGACGGCAGGGCGGCGAAGAGATTTCGGCGGACGAAATTGCCGGACTGATGGGCACTATTAATTATGAGGTGCTGTGTATGGTAAGCTACCGGGTGCCCCGGCTTTATGTATAAAAAATGTAACTATTCAGGAGTCAGGAGTCAGGAGTCAGGAGTCAGGTGGAGGCACGGCGTTATCGTTAGTAAAAAATTAGTTTCCAGGGTATTGATTTATGGAAGTTAATAGAGTATAGTGTACAGTAATTAAAGACGTGACACAAGGATGTGTCACTTGGGCAATGAAGTCCCACTTCCGCTTTGCGGGTGGGGCTTTATATATTTTGGGAGGGAAAGTAATGAAGAAAATTGAAGCCATTGTCCGCCCGGCTAAATTTGAAGTGGTTAAGGAAGCCCTGGGGCGTTTCGGGATTCACGGGATGACGGTGAGCCAGGTCATGGGCGCGGGATTGCAGCGGGGCAGAACCGGGGTCTACCGGGGGCACAAGTATGATATCAACCTGTTGCCCAAGGTGAAGCTGGAACTGGTCATCCGGGATAACCTGGTTGATGAGGTAATGCAGCTCATTGCCGACACCGCCCGCACCGGTGAGGTGGGAGACGGCAAGATCTTTGTGTACGATGTGCAAAACGCGGTGCGGGTAAGAACCGGCGAGTCCGGAGACGAGGCTATTTAACCTCCCCGGAAATACCCCGGGTGGATACCGTTAAATGAATTGTACAACGACTGTACTTGAAGGGCGAGGGCGCCGCCGGAAGTTTCTGAACTTCCGCGGCGCCCTTATTTGTTGGAGTGGAATCGCCTGGTTAACGGCATGGTGCCGGCCGGTCTCCAGGTGTTTAGTATAGATGTCAAACAAAGATAAGCAGATTTGGATATTGAAAGGAGTTGCCATTATGTTGAGAATTTTAACAGTTATTATGGCTTTGGGGCTGACCATGATTTTTCCGGGGGCGGCCCTGGCCGAAGGTCCCACCGCCGAATCCAACGCCCTGGCCATTGATACAATCTGGGTTCTCCTGTGCGCCTGCCTGGTATTTTTAATGCACGCCGGCTTCACTATGCTGGAGGCGGGTTTTTCCAGGGCCAAGAACACCGTTAACATTATGATGAAGAATTTATCCACCATTTCCTTAGGCGCTATCCTGTTTTTTCTGGTGGGGTTCGCCATCGCCTTCGGAGACAGCTTTGCCGGCTTTTTCGGCACCAGGGGCTTTGCCCTGGCCGGCATTGAGAATTGGGATACCGGTATTCCGCTCCATGCCTTCTGGTTCTTCCAGGCTGTATTCGCCTGCACCGCCGCCACCATCGTGTCCGGCGCCATGGCCGAGCGGACCAAGTTTCAGGCCTACCTGCTCTTCACGGTATTTGTCACCGCCCTTACCTATCCGGTGGTGGCGCACTGGGTCTGGAACGGTGATGGCTGGCTGTTCAACCTTGGCTTTATTGACTTCGCCGGCTCCACGGTGGTCCACAGTGTGGGCGCCTGGTCAGCCCTGGTGGGCGCCTGGCTGGTGGGCGCGCGCCTGGGCAAGTACGGTAAGAACGGTGAGGTGCGGGCACTGCCCGGCCACAGCATTGCCATGGGCACCCTGGGCACGCTGCTCCTGTGGTTTGGCTGGTTCGGGTTTAACGGGGGCAGCACCCTGGCCGGCACCAACCTCAGCACCGGCCTGATCATAACCAACACCATGCTGGCAGCCTCAGCCGGTGTTGTGGCCACCATGATCCTCACCTGGCTGCGCTATGGCAAGCCGGACATGGCCATCACCCTCAATGGCGCCCTGGCCGGCCTGGTGGGTATAACCGCCGGCGCGGCGGCTCTGGCCCCCATTGGAGCACTGCTGGTGGGGCTGGTTGCGGGTTGTATCCTGCCGCTGGCGGTGGAGTTCTTTGATAAGGTGCTGAAAGTTGACGACCCGGTGGGCGCTATTTCGGTGCACGGTGTGTGCGGTGTCCTGGGCACGGCGGCGGTTGGGTTGCTGGCTGTGGACGGCGGCTTGTTCTACGGCGGCGGCGCGGGCCTGCTGGGGGTGCAGTTGATTGGTATCGCAGCGGTATTGGTCTGGACCCTTACCCTTGGCTTCATTGTCTTCAAGGCCATTGACCTGGTGGTGGGGCTGCGGGCGCCGGCCGAGGAGGAGTTGGAAGGCCTGGACTTGGCGGAGCACGGTATGGAGGCTTACGGGGACTTTATTCTGCGCCCGGCCAACGTCACCGGCCTGGGCCACCTGGATGGCAGTGTGCTGACCGGGGCCTCCCTGTCCGCCCGGAAGCCGGAATTATAAAGAAGATAAACCCCTGAAAAAAGATTTTATAAGGAGTGAGGTAGATGACCAAGGTTGAGTGTATTATCAGGCCGGGGAAGCTTGAAGATGTAAAGGATGCTCTGAGCAAGTTCGGTATCCAGGGCATGACGGTATTCCAGGTGATCGGCTGCGGCCTGCAAAAGGGCCGCACCGAGGTTTACCGGGGTACGGAATACAGCATTAACCTGCTGCCCAAGGTGAAGCTGGAGATTGTAATCAGTGATAACCTCACGGAAGATGTGCTGCGGTTGATCCGCTCCGCGGCCATGACCGGGGATATCGGGGACGGAAAAGTTTTTGTGAGCAAGGTGGAAGATGCCATGCGCATTCGCACCGGTGAAAGGGGCGAGGCTGCGATCTAACTTCTATAATTGAGGCAGGGTTACTGCTGCCGGCGCCTGGCCCCCGTGGAAAGGCGCCGGCAGCAGCCTTTTTCGGACTGTTGCCACTGGGGCGGGTCTGCTTTATAATAATTGGAGAATAGTACTACTCAGGAGTCAGGAGTCAGAATGCCCCGAGAATACGGGGGGGGTTGTCTATGAAAATTGCGCTGGCCCAAATTAATCCAACGGTGGGTGACCTGCGGGGAAATGCCGCCCTGATTACGCGCTGCTTGGAGCAGGCCAAAGCTGCCGGCGCAGGCCTGGCCGTGTTTCCGGAGCTGGCTCTAACCGGGTACCCGCCCCGGGACCTGCTGTGCCGCAAGGATTTTTTGGATGCGGCGGAGATTGTGCTGCAGTCCATGATTTTGCCGGCCTGCCGGGGTGTGGCGGCGGTGGTGGGGGCGCCGGCGCGGGGGGATGACGGCGTCTTGTATAATGCGGCCCTGCTGGTGGAGGATGATGCGATCCGGGCCCGGGGCTGCAAGAGTTTGCTTCCCGAGTATGACGTGTTTGATGAAGCCAGGTATTTTAAGCCGGCCCGTTCAAGAAAAGTGACTCCCTGGCGGGGCATTGGGCTGGGCCTGACTATTTGCGAGGATATCTGGAATGACAAGGACTCTTGGAGCCGGGCGCGGTACGAGGTTGACCCGGTGCAGGAACTGGTGGCCGGGGGCGCCGAACTAATCATTAATATCTCCGCCTCCCCTTACCACCTGGGCAAGTATGCGGTCCGGGCCGCCATGCTGGGCAGCCTGGCCCGGAAGCACCGGCGGGGCATTTTGTATGTGAATCAGGTGGGGGCCAACGATGATTTGGTTTTCGACGGCTCCAGCCTGGCTCTGGACGCCTCAGGGGCGGTAGTAGCCCGGGCCGCTTCATTCAGGGAGGACCTGGTGCTGGTGGATACGGATGTGCTGGCCGGGGGCCATGAGCCGGGCCTGGCGGCAGCCGGGGTCGAGGGACCGGAAGATGCGGGCTGGCTCCGCAGCGCCCTGGTGTTGGGGATCCGGGACTACCTGCGCAAGATCGGCTTTAGCAGTGCCGTGGTGGGCCTGAGCGGGGGTATTGACTCTGCCGTAACCTGCGCCCTGGCCGTGGAGGCGCTGGGCCCCGGCCGGGTGCTGGGGGTGGCCATGCCGTCCCGCTACTCCTCCCCCGGCAGCTTGGCCGATGCCCGGGACCTGGCCCAAAACCTGGGCATCGAGTACCGGGAAGTGCCCATTGAAAGTATGTTTGCCGCCTTTTTGGGCACCCTTAACAGCAGCCGGCAGCCCCAGCAGGACCTGGCCGAGGAAAATATCCAGGCCCGGATCCGGGGCAGTATCCTGATGTTTATCTCCAACCGGGAGGGGCACCTGGTTTTAACCACCGGGAACAAGTCCGAACTGGCGGTGGGCTACTGCACCCTGTATGGCGATATGTGCGGCGGGCTGGCGGTGCTCTCGGACGTGTCCAAAACCGGTGTGTACCAGCTGGCCCGCCACATTAACCAGTCCGGCGAAATAATTCCCCGCAGCAGTATTGACAAGGCCCCGTCGGCGGAACTCAGGCCCGGCCAGAAGGACAGTGATTCCCTGCCGCCCTATGACTTGCTGGATGAAGTGCTCCAGGCGTACATTGAGGAGGGCCGGGGTCCGGGGGAAATTGTTGCTGCAGGCTGCAGCCCGTCTATAGCCGGGGAAATCGCAAAAAAGGTTGACCGGGCCGAATACAAGCGGATGCAGGCGCCCCCCGGACTGCGGGTTACCACCAAGGCCTTCGGGCCGGGGCGCAGGATGCCCGTGGCCCGGGGCTGGCACGACAGTCAATAATCTTTCTGAATTAACTGCCTGAACCTAAAATTTTGTCGTTTGCCAGATGCCTATTTCAAAAATCTACAAAGAAGGAGGTGAAAATTCCTGGTTTATAGGCGTATGCTTTAGAAACCAGGCAGTGCCATGGATAAGTGGGAATGCACAGTTTGCGGCTATGTTTATGACCCGGCGGAAGGCGCCGACGGAGTGGCCCCCGGCACAGCTTTTGAAGACCTGCCCGAGGACTGGGTTTGTCCCGTGTGCGGTGTGGGCAAGGACGCCTTCGAGAAACAAGCTTAGGTCAAGCACACAGAAAGCCCTGGTTTTTTTGAGCCAGACCAAAAAGAGGACAGGCAGCTTTTTCGCAAAGCGAAAATAGCAGCCTGTCCTCTTTTGTATGGTAGTTTTAACCATTTACACGTATCTAGATACGTTCTCATTTGTCCTTAATTCCGTCCTCTTTCTGGGCCTTTTGGGCCACATTTTGATTTCTTCCTTTACCAGCGATACGCTTTGCTCCGGTGTACTACTTCAGCAATGTGAACTTCATGGTCTTCAAAACGGTACCGGAAGGTCACATGCCAGTCGCCAACTCTCCAGGCTAATGAATCTTTATTCATTTTGCTAAGCGTGATAATATAAATGCGGACAGTTGGACTTTCAATTAAGAAAGCCGAATCCTTGTCGCTGGGTTTACCCTGTGATATATTGGTTTTAAGGTGGTGTGTTTTATGCATGCTAAAAAGCGGTTGATCAAGGAAATAGAATCCCTTGGCTCACATAACATTCTGCGAGTTTATGATCTTGTACTAACCCTCAAGAAGCAAGAAGAAAGGGCAGAGCCCAAAAAAACAAGTAAAGGTTATTTGCGTACCCGCAATGCGTTGAGGAATTGTCAAGGATCACTTAGTGACAGCATCGCAGAAGAGAGAAATGAACGCGTATGAACCTTTTCTTTGACACTTCCGCTCTAGTCAAGTTCTTTTATGAGGAGCAGGGTTCTGAAATAGTTACAGACCTGATAACGGATCCAGAAAACATTGTTTATGTTTCCGACCTGGCCCGACTGGAGTTTATTTCAGTTTTATACCCGCCTGATAAAACGGCTAAAGCAGTGGATGTTGTGATGGAGCAAACTAAATTGATGTGTCAGAATGAGGTTAATTCTAAGATATAACTATAGGGGGGCACAAGCATGCCAGATATAAAATTTGAAATCAAGCAAAACATAGGCATCCTGTCTCAATCAGCAAGGGGCTGGACCAAGGAGCTTAACCTTGTCAGCTGGAACGACAAAGAGCCGAAGTTCGATCTCCGGGAGTGGTCACCCGATCATAATAAGATGGGCAAGGGTGTCACCTTGACCAGGGAGGAATTGCTGGTCCTGAAAAAAATTTTGAATGAGGTGGATCTGTAAGAGGTGCTCCTGGCCGGTGCGGTAAAATTTGGCCATGTTTAGAGCAGATATTTTAATTAAAGCATAACGATAGTATTATGTGGATTTTCAGAGGAACAGGTAGTTTAAGCAAGCAGTAAGACTGTGGTGATAGGGGGTGGATCTATGATTGCCGGCATAACTGTCAAAAACTATAAAGCTATAAAATCCCTGAAGAATCTGTCGCTGAACAGATTCCATGTTCTGGTCGGGCCAAATGCCAGCGGTAAAAGCACTTTTCTGGATGCCCTACAGTTTGTTAAGGACTGCCTTGAAAACGGGCCCCGGAAAGCTGTGGAAAAACGGGCCCCGGAATTCCGTGACCTTACATTTATGAGGCAGGGCGGCCCGATAGAAATTGAGTTGTGGCTGGACATGGGTAACGTTATAGATTCCCAGCAGGGCAAACTATTGTTATACCGCCTGGCTGTGGCCGAAGATGAGCAATTGGGCGTACGCATAGATGATGAAATTCTCAAAGAGTTTTTAAAGAAGTGGGCGCCGGCGGGTAAAAATCTTGAATTTAGCCCTAAGCTAAAACCACGCCGGCTGCTGGGCAAGACTTCCAAGGGGACGGACTTTTATCGGCGCGAGAATGGGGGGTATCAAGACAGCTTTACCTTCGGCCTTGACAAGCCAGCTTTGTCCTTCACACCTCCTGACGAAGAGCGGTATCCCACGGCCAATGTCGTAAAGGATTTCCTGATGCAGGGGGTTCAGTATATCCAGCTGAACAGCAGGGCCATGCGTGAGCCCTGCCTCGCCACCAGTTCCACGGAACTTAAGCTGGATGGCACAAACCTGGCCAGGGTTGTAGGGTACCTGCGGGGAGAGCATAACGGCAGGTCCAGAAATGTGGAAAAGGTCAATAGAACCGAAGCTTTGGAGCGGTGGACAGACCACCTGCGTTTTGCCATTGAGGATATTGACGAGATTGGCTGGGCCAAAAGGGAGCCTGACAATGCCGAATATATTGTTCTCAGGTATAAAAACGGCTTTCGTTGTCCCAATTGGCTGCTCAGTGACGGAACGCTGCGCATGCTTGCCCTTTCCCTGCTGGCCTTCCTGCCGCCAAAGCCGGGGATTTACATGGTGGAAGAACCTGAAAACGGCGTACACCCCCGGGCCATTGAGATAATCATCCGTTCCCTCTCCGCCATACCGGGGGCGCAAATGCTGGTGGCCACCCACTCTCCCCTGGTGGTGCAGCAGGTGGAGGGAAAGGTATTGCTTATTTTTGCCCGGGACGAGAACGGAACCCATATAATCCCGGGGAAGAAACACCCCGAGCTAAAAGATTGGGACGGCTACCCTGATCTGGCCACCGTTTTTGCCTCGGGGGTGCTTGGATGAAAGACCTTTTTGTGCTAACTGCCGATGCTGACGCCATGGCAGCTATGACGTCTGTTTTAAAACGGCATATGTTCATTGGCATCCGCCCGGTTGCCTTTGATGTGTACAGGCATACAATGCGTGATTCCGGGGTGGTCAAAGATGGACATGTATTTGTCCGCAGGTATAAAGGGAAATATCATAAGGTACTGCTGATCTGGGACCATCACGGAAGCGGATTTGATAGCCTTGAGCCCCGGCGGTGTATAGAGATCGTGCAAGAACGCCTGAACCTGGTTACCTGGCAGGGAGACTCGGGGGCAGTGGTTCTGGTACCTGAACTGGAGGAATGGCTCTGGCATAATGAGGCCTCCCTTTGCAAACGTTTAGGCATATCAACTGCTGACCTGCAAATTTGGGTTGAAGAATATGTCAAAAAGAAAAATACAACTGTGGCTAGAGTCAAGCAAGAGCAGCCAAAAGAACTTTTTGAGTATGTGTGTATTGAGAAGGCCAGAAGAACTATCTCTCCCAAGGACTTTGAGGAGATTGCCAGGGTAGCCAGTCTAGTTGACTGGCAAAATAGTGACAGTTTTAGAGCTGTTGTCTCGTTACTGCAGTCATGGTTCCCCGGCCCAAGTTACTAGTTCTTATTCTCTACTCAATCGGGTATCCTGTTCTTCCTGGCTATTATTCTCAAGAAAAAGATTTTAAAGTACCGGCCAAAGGTTCTGTGCTTTAACGGCAAGACGGCAGCCCAAGTATTTATGGATACTAAAAAAGTAAATTACGGATTGCAGAATATGAAGGTGGGTAAAACACTAATATTTGTAGCACCTTCCACTTCCGGTGCGGCCAGTGGGTATTGGAATGAAGAATACTATTTTCAATTAGCTGATATCGTAAAGGATTGATTCACCAGAGGTTTATTAATAAATTGCTACTGCACATATATCACGACAGTCAATAATCTTTCTGAATTGACTGCCTGAACCTAAAATTTTGCCGTTTGCCAGATGCCTATTTTTATCACTGAACTAATCCGCCCTAAGACCCCCGCCTCTGTAGGCGGCGGGTTTCAAAGGGCGGTTAAGTCCAGTATGGACTCGGCTAACATTCAGAGGGGGTTGAATCCCCCTCTGAATGAAGTCTCGTTCAAGGGCCGATTTCTTTAGGCAAGCATAAAGAAGCATCCTGATAGGGGTGCTTCTGGCTATAAGGGCATAAAGACTATTTAGTATTGACATACTAAATAGTCTAATATATAGTTAAGTTGTCAAAAAGAACCGCAGAAAGGAGGATAACCGTGAGTACCAGTATAGATTTAGCCTTAAACATGCTGTACCAGCGGCAGATATCTTCCCGGGAGCAACTACTGAATGAAATGCTCCGCGTCAAGATGACCTTAAAGAAACTAAAAGACAACTTGAATATGATTAGCGACAAGGAAAAGCTGTTTCAGTTCATGAAAAAAACCACTGAAGATGAATTGGGCTTCTTCCCTGCAGACAGGGATGACTTTTGGAATATTTTTGAGGCTTTAAAAGACCTTGATCTCCTTGAGTTTACCATTGGTATCTATAAGAACGACCGCCTGGGCACAGTCATTTCGCCAGTTTACCTGAGCTCTTACATCAGCGACAGGATTAAGAAGCTTCAACCGAAAAAGATACTAATCACGGAAGCAGAAAAGCACCTGTCCGGCCTCAAGGATATAGTCAACCGCTTTTCAGGATCCGAAATCACCTTGACGACCCAGCTCAAGCCAATGTACATTTTGTTGCAAATGGCTTTTGGTGAGTATGAACATGTTAAAATCCGTTTTGAATCCATCTATACGGGGTGCCTGCAGGATGAAAAATATGATTACATTTACTCCCTGCCGGCCTTTGGACATAAGCCGGATGAGATAAGCAAAAAGTTTCTAACCAGGGACAGCGATGGCATCGCTATGGAAAATATGCTTGAACATCTGGATATTAAGGGCACGCTGGATATCATCGTGCCCGCCAAGATCACCTTTGCCGGTATGGGTTATGAAAAACTAAGGGCCTATATGGCCAAACACTTCCATGTGGAAAGCATTTATATGTTACCTGAAGGAACCTTTAGACCGTCAACAGCCATTAAAACTTATTTGTGCTCAATCACAACAAAACCCAGGGCGAAGGTTGAAATTGGAACATTTGAACTTAAAAAAACAGACTTTGAACTAAGAGACAAAAAAGCAATCCCCACCGGGGAGTTTCTTTCCCAGGAGGACTGGCGCATTGAGCTGCTCCTGGCCGGTGACGATGAAAACGTGCAGCGGTTCAAAAGCTCCAGCCTCCAAAAGGTAAAGCTGAAAGATGTGGCCGAGGTTTTCCGCGGAAAGTCCATCCTGAAAAAGGACACTTCCCTGGGCAGCATAGCTATCCTTAACATCTCCAACATCGAGGATGGCGCGATTAACTACCGGGATATGGACAGCATCAATGAAGAAGAGCGGAAAATCAAGCGGTATGAGCTGTATACCGGCGATGTGGTCCTGTCGTGCAGGGGAACGGCCATAAAAACTGCGGTATTTGAAGCCCGGGAGCAAACGATTATTGCCTCTGCCAACCTGATTGTGATCCGGCCCAAGGAAAAGGTCAAGGGTGAATATATCAAGATCTTTTTTGAAAGTCCCGTTGGAATGGCCCTTATTAAGAGCTTTCAGCGGGGTACCACCATCATGAATATCAACCACGCTGATATTATGGAAATAGAAATCCCGGTATTGCCGGCAAACAAACAACAGGAAATGATCGATAAGTACAACGAGGAACTGGCGGTTTACAAAAACACCGTTAAACAGGCCGAAAGCCGGTGGGCGCAGGTAAAGGACAATATTTATAACCAGTTAATCCAGGAGGGAAAGCAATGGCCGTAAACTTGGAGTTTGAAAACAAATTGTGGGAAATGGCGGACAAGCTAAGGGGTAACATTCAACCATCCGATTATAAGGATGTTGTCCTGGGGCTGATCTTCCTGAAATACATCTCCGACAGCTTTGAGGAAAAATACAACGAACTGGTGGCCGAGGGCGAAGGGTTTGAAGAAGACCGGGACGCCTATGTGGCAGAAAATGTTTTCTTTGTGCCGCCCGGCGCCAGGTGGGGATTTATCAAAAAAAACGCTAAACAAAGCACCATCGGGCAAATTATCGACGAAGCGATGATGGCCATAGAACGGGAGAATAAAAGCCTGAAAGGGGTACTGCCCAAGAATTACGCCAGGCCGGAACTGGACAAAACCAAGCTGGGAGAACTCATTGATTTGTTTTCCTTTAACCTGGGCAATAAAGAGGCCAGAGCCCAGGATATCCTGGGCCGGGTCTACGAATACTTCCTGGGCAAGTTTGGTTCCAGCCAGGGGGAGTTCTACACACCGCCGTCCATCGTAAAGCTGCTGGTGGGCATGATCGAGCCCTATAAGGGCAGGGTCTACGACCCCTGCTGCGGGTCAGGGGGCATGTTTGTCCAGTCGGCCAGGTTTGTGGAGGAGCACCAGGGCCGCAAAGATGATATTTATATCTATGGACAGGAATACACCGCGGCCACCTGGCGTCTTTGCAAAATGAACCTGGCCATCCGCGGCATTGACGGCAATCTGGGGGGAAGGGATGCCGATACCTTTGGCAATGACCTGCACAAAAACTTGCGGGCCGACTATATCCTGGCCAACCCTCCCTTTAACGTCAGCGATTACACCTTGATCCAGGATGATGCCCGCTGGAAGTATGGTATACCGCCGGCTAATAATGCCAACTACGCCTGGATCGAGCACATCATCAGCAAGTTATCGCCCAAGGGTGTGGCCGGCTTTGTCCTGGCCAATGGATCCATGAGCACCTCTACAAAGGCGGAGGCGGAGATCAGAAAAAACATCATTGAGGCGGGGCTGGTGGACTGCATCGTCACCATGCCGCCCAACCTTTTTTACAATGTAACCATTCCGGTATGCCTCTGGTTTCTTGCTAAAAAAAGAGATAACCGGAACGATAAAATCCTCTTTATTGACGCCCGCAAGATGGGCGCCATGGTGACCCGCAAGCACCGCGAGCTTTCCGATGAGGAGATTAAGAAAATTTGTGCTGCTTACCATAGCTGGCGAGACTGTAAAGAGGAATATGAGGATGTGCAGGGCTTTTGTAAATCCGCAACAATTGAAGAGATAAGAGATCATGAGTACATCCTGACCCCGGGAAGATATGTGGGAATTGAAGATGCCGTAGATGACGGGGAGCCCTTCGATGAAAAGATGACCCGGCTGACAGGAGAACTGGCTGAGCTGTTTGCTAAATCTCGTAAGTTAGAGGAGGAAATTAAGCATCGATTGGGGGCGATTGGTTTTGATATCTAAAAGATCAACAATATATAGAATTGGAGAGATTAGTGTTTGGCGGTCAGGTGGCACTCCTTCAAAGTCTGTTAAAGAATACTGGGGTGGATCTATACCATGGATTAGTGCTAAGACCCTTAAAGATGGAAGAATATACGATTCAGATATTAAAATAACTAAGAAAGGTCTTGATAGGGGTTCGAGGATTGCTGAAAAAGACAGCATCCTTTTATTGGTTCGTGGAAGCGGCCTTTTTAATAATATTCCAATAGGAATTGTTGATCATCCAGTAGCATTTAATCAAGATATTAAAGCCATTGAAGTTGATTCTAATATTATCATGCCGTATTTTCTTTTTTATTGGTTTCAAACAAATAAAACATTTCTTTCTAATAAACTTGAGCACACAAGTATAGGTGCTGGCAAGTTTGATATTAATACTATAAAAAATTTAGAAATTGAAGTTCCTGCAAAAAGGTATCAACAAGAAATTGTAAAAATTCTGTCCGCTATTGACAATAAAATTGAACTCAACAACCGTATCAACAAAACCCTTGAGGAAATGGCCCAGGCTATTTTTAAAAGCTGGTTTGTGGATTTTGAGCCATTTCAGGATGGAGAGTTTGAAGATAGCGAGTTAGGAATGATACCTAAAGGGTGGAAAGTAGACAGTTTAGATAGTGTTGCAGACTACCTTAATGGACTTGCAATGCAAAAATATCGGCCTGAGACAGAAGAGTTTTTGCCGGTGGTTAAAATTAAAGAATTAAATCAAGGTTTTACAGATGGTAATAGTGATAAGGCAAGTATTAATATACCTGAACAGTATATTGTTCAAGATGGAGACGTAATATTCTCCTGGTCGGGAACACTAATGGTTAAAATTTGGACAGGTGGCCATGGAGGATTGAACCAACATTTATTTAAGGTTACCTCAGAGAAGTATGAAAAGTGGTATTTTTATTTATGGACATTAAAACATCTTGATAACTTTAAAGCCATTGCTAAAGATAAAGCTACAACAATGGGACATATAAAGAGAAGTCATCTCACTGAGTCCAAGGTGCTGATTCCGAAAGATGCTGATATGAAGATATTGAGTAATATTATGAATCCCCTGTTTAAACAAATGATAGAAATTAGTGTGCAAAATAAAACGCTAAAAGAGATTAGGAATTCCTTATTACCAAAACTAATGTCTGGCGAAATCCGAGTTCCCATTGAGGAGGTGCAATAGATGGCCAAAAGCAACTTCTACGAGTCTGATTTAGAAGAAGCAACCCTGGAATGGTTTGAGGAATTGGGCTATGAAGTTATCTTTGCCCCGGACATTGCACCGGATGGAGAGTATCCGGAACGGGAAGATTACGGCGATGTTATTCTGGCCGAAAGGTTAAAAGAAGCCCTGGTGAGAATCAACCCCAAGCTTCCGGATGAAGCCATTGAGGAGGCCTTCAGGCAAATCATAATGCCCCAGAGCCCCAGCCTGATCATGAACAACAAGGCCTTCCAAAAGATGATCACCGACGGCATCGATGTTCAGGTGAAACAGGCCGGCGGGGGCTACCGGACTGCCAAGGCTTATGTTTTTGACTTTGATAACTACCTGAATAATGAATTCGTAGTGGCCAACCAGTTCACCGTGGTGGAGCATGGCGTGGAAAAGCGCCCGGATGTGATTGTCTTGGTTAATGGGATTCCCCTGGTGGTCATCGAGCTAAAAAGCGCCAGTGATGAAAATGTAGACATCACCGATGCTTATAACCAGCTGCAGACCTATAAGACGGCCATCCCCTCCCTGTTCACTTATAATTCCTTTATGGTCACCAGTGACGGGATTAATGCCCGGGCCGGCACCCTGACTGCCGATGAAGACTGGTTTATGGCCTGGCGCACCATTGACGGTGACGATGTGGCACCCCAGTTCATTCCCCAGCTGGAAGTGTTAATCAAGGGTATGTTCCAGCGGGACATCTTTCTGGACATCATTAAGCACTTTGTCCTTTTCCAGAGCGATGGAACAGATACGATAAAAATTCTGGCCGGGTATCATCAATACCATGCGGTGAATAAAGCTGTGGCCAGTACCCGGCGGGCCACCATGGAGAGTGGGGACCGGCGGATCGGTGTCATCTGGCATACCCAGGGCAGCGGCAAAAGCTTGTCCATGGTGTTCTACGTGGGGAAACTGGTGATCAGTGAAGAGCTGGAGAATCCAACCATAGTGATCATCACGGACCGCAATGATTTAGATGACCAGTTGTATAGCACTTTCCTCAAAAGCAAGGACTTATTAAGAAGCACGCCGGTGCAGGCCGGGGACCGGGAGCATTTAAGGGAACTGCTGAGCAGCCGGACCAGCGGCGGCATCATCTTCACAACCATTCATAAGTTCGCACCGTTTTCTAATGAAATCAAAGAGGGCACACAGCCTTATGAAGCTTTAAAGGTTGCCGAAAAATCCCCTGACTATGCCCGGAACATGGTGCTCACCGACCGGAAAAATGTCATTGTCATTGCTGACGAGGCCCACCGCAGCCAGTACGGCTTTGGGGCGGAAGTGGTCAGGGGTAAAACAGAGGCCGATGTTAAATACGGTTATGCCAAGTACATGCGGGACAGCCTGCCCAATGCCTCTTACATTGGTTTTACCGGGACGCCGGTTGAACTTACCGATAAAAACACCCGCGCCGTATTCGGGGATTATATTGATGTGTACGACATGACCAGGGCAGTTGAAGATGGCACAACGGTTAAGATCTTTTACGAAAGCAGGCTGGCCAAACTGGAGCTGCCGGAAGCAATGAAGCCCCGGGTGGACACTGAGTATGAGGAAATAACCGAGTACCAGGAGCAAAGCCAAAAGGAAAAGCTCAAGAGCAAATGGGCCAGGCTGGAGGCCATCGTCGGCGCCGAGCAAAGGGTTAAACAAATTGCCAGGGATATCGTGGAGCATTTTGAAAAACGGGAGCAGGCTCAGGAGAACGAAGGCGGTAAGGGCATGATCGTAACCATGAGCCGCAGGATTGCCGTCGACCTGTACAAAGAGATGGTTGCCCTGCGCCCGGGTTGGCACAGTGATGAATTAATGGCCGGTAAGATCAAGGTGGTTATGACCGGCAGTTCATCTGACCCCGCAGACTGGCAGCCATTTATCGGGACAAAGGCCAGCCGGGAGACCCTGGCCAGGCGAATGAAAGACCGGAATGACGGACTAAAGCTGGTCATTGTGCGTGATATGTGGCTCACCGGTTTTGATGTGCCCAGCATGCACACCATGTACATCGACAAGCCCATGGGCGGCCATAATCTGATGCAGGCCATTGCCAGGGTGAACCGGGTCTTCAAGGATAAGCAGGGCGGCCTGGTGGTTGATTATATCGGCATTGCCGAAAACCTGAAGGCAGCCCTGGCCCAGTATACGGAAAGTGACCGGAAGACCACCGGTGTGGATACGGAAGTGGCGTCTAAGGTTCTCCTGGAGAAGTACGACCTGATTAAAGAGCTGCTCCACGGCCACGACTACAGCAAATTCTTCACCGGCAAGCCCAGTGTTAAAATGCAGGCGATTGCAGAGACTATGGATTATATCATCGGGCTCCGTGAGGACAGGAAGAACGACTATATCAAGCTGGTCACCGAAATGGCCAGGGCCTATTCCCTGTGCGCCACAACTGATATTGCCATAAGCCTCAATGTTGAAGTGGGTTTCCATAAAGCAGTCAAAGCCTGTTTGGTTAAAATGATTAGCGATGACAGTAAAAAGAAAACCACCTCCCAGCTGGACAATGAGCTCAACCAGCTGATTTCCAAAGCCATATCCTCCGATGAAGTGGTGGATATTCTGGGTTCGGTTGGCCTTTCCAAGCCTAATATAGCCATTCTTTCTGATGAGTTCCTCAATGAAGTTAAAGGCATGAAGCAGAAAAACCTGGCTGTTGAGCTGTTAAACAGGTTGTTAAAGGGCAGCATCAAAACTTTCTCCAGGCGCAACCTGGTACAGTCCAGGAAATTTTCAGAAATGCTGGAGGCGGCCATCAGAAAGTATCAAAACCGGGCTGTGGAGACAACCCAGGTCATCATAGAGCTGATTGAGCTTGCCAGGGAAATCAGTGAAGCTGAAAAACGGGGTGAAAAAACTGGGCTTACCCCGGACGAGTTAGCTTTCTATGATGCCTTGGCGGACAATGAATCGGCCAGGGAGGTTATGGGTGATGAAATCCTCAAGCAAATTGCCAGGGATCTAACCATGGCCATTAAAAATAACATTAGCGTTGACTGGGCTATCCGGGAAAGCGTCCAGGCAAAAATGAAAATGATCATTAAGCGGCTGCTTAAAAAATACGGCTACCCGCCTGATAAAACGGCTAAAGCAGTGGATGTTGTGATGGAGCAAACTAAATTGATGTGTCAGAATGATAGCAGGGGGGTGGATCTATGATTGCCGGCATAACTGTCAAAAACTATAAGGCTATAAAATTCCTGAAGAATCTGTCGCTGAACAGATTCCATGTCCTGGTCGGGCCAAATGCCAGCGGTAAAAGCACTTTTCTGGATGCCCTACAGTTTGTTAAGGACTGCCTTGAACACGGGCCCCGGAAAGCTGTGGAGAAACGGGCACCTGAATTCCGTGACCTTACATTTATGAAGCAGGGTGACCCCATTGAAATTGAGTTGTGGCTGGACATGGGTAACGTTATAGATTCCCAGCAGGGCAAACTATTGCTATACCGCCTGGCTGTGGCCGAAGATGAGCAATTGGGCGTACGCATAGATGATGAGATCCTCAAGGAGTTTTTAAAGAAGTGGGCGCCGGCAGGCAAAGATCTTGAATTTAGCCCCAAGCTAACACCACGCCGGCTGCTGGGCAAGACTTCCAAGGGGACGGACTTCTATCGACGAGAGAATGGGGGGGGTATCAAGACAGCTTTACCTTCGGCCTTGACAAGCCGGCTTTGTCCTTCACCCCCCGATGAAGAGCGGTATCCCACGGCCAATGTTGTAAAGGATTTCCTGATGCAGGGGGTTCAGTATATCAACGTTGTTGGGTTTGAAATTCTCCAGCGGTGGCGAATTTGGCCGTGCAGAAGCCCGCTGGAGCGGCTGTAATTAGGCGGCAAGTAAATGGGGGGCTTGAATGCTCCATAAAAGGCCAGGAAAAGCAAATCCCGGCGTTGTGGCCGGGATGGAGTTAATCCTTTGTCTTTAATTTTAACTCTTCTATTCTAAGAGCCATCCGCTCAACCAGTGCGGGGGCCTGATATACGTATTCCAAAATAGCTTCACAAAGGGTTTGTAATACAGGGATTTCATCTTTAGTAGTCTCCCCTGAATGAACAGGTACGGTCACCAGTCTACTGCCTGGCTTGTGCAGGTGGTGATGGCTACCGGTTACTTTTACCACGATAAAGCCGGCGCTTTTGAGGGCGGATACAACCTTCTTGCCGGTGACCCTGGGCATCCTGGTCATGAAACGCTTACCTGCACTTCGGCAAACTCAACATCTCCCTGCGGTACCGGTTGGCCGATCAGCTTCAGGGCTTCAATATGGCCCGTTATAGCTTCCTGGACCCGCTCCAGGGCATCCTTACGGTTTTTCCCCTGAGTAACGCAGCCCGGCAATGCGGGAACGGTTACAACATAGACCTGCGTTTCATTATCCCAGGAAAGGATAACTTTAAACTTGCGCGGCATTGGCGGAGACCTGGTTTCTGAAAACTAAAGAAATCTGATTTATACAGGATAATCCAGATATATTTAGTTTTCTCTCCCGCCGACTAACGGGAGGCAGTGTCACAGGATTCAACTGCTGAGCTATGGACTTTCGTCCATATTCCGGGTGGCTTCAAACGCCGCCTGGCTTTACAGTCGTCGGTCGTTGGGCGTCGGCCGTCGGATTTCTTTGTGGTTTGTCTTTCGGGTTTTTTGACCCCGTTAGCCTGACCCCAAAGGTCCGATGTCTGACGCCTGATGTCTGACGTCCAGTTCTGCCCGGAAGGGGGTGTTACCCACCGCCTGGTCGTTACTCGCGACAACAGCCTTTCACTGCGTGTACTGTGCCGCGCCGCAAACTTTATGGCCAAGGGTTTAACCCGCTATCAGTTGTTTTCTGTGGTGCTGCCAGGAAACCAGGCCTTTCACCTCCCGTTTGATTTGTTTTTTTATTGCGGCAATCACCGCTTTTTTAACTGAACTCCATTGCTTCCAGTTGGTTAACAACGCGAAGGCCTCTTTTTTCTTGACGTACTTTTGCACCAACTTTTTAGGCACCTTTTCATTTCCATATCCCAGGCCGCGCCGGGCTATGGTATACGCCGCTGCTTCGTGGTTTGAGATCCCGTACTGCTGTTGATATTTCAATATGCCGATGACTGAGGTAAACGGCGGCGGCGCTTTTACCAGGGGCACTCCCTCGCGGGCGGCTCTGCGCTCTATGGCCTGCAAAAATTTCGACCAAACGAAGCCGTGACTCATCCGGTTGAACTTGGCTGTGACGGATTTGTCGTTTTTTAACTCCAGATCCTCAACAGCAAGGGCGCAATTCAGCTGTTTCGCCATTTTCACCACCAGTGACGCGGCCTCGCCGATCAGGTTGTCCCGCCGGTTGCTCCGGGCATATGTCCACTCGCCCTGTGACAACCAAAGGCTTTCTTTGAATTGTCCCAGGTAATCTGTGCGGGCTAGGCCCAGTCCGTCCGGGTTGGTGTCAACTCCGATTGCTCCATTATGGGCGATAACCGGGATCGGGATTTCTTCTTCGATGGTAACGTGGACGTAATAACGACCGTTTTCACGAAGGAGCTCTATCTGATAGGCGCTGCCGGTTTTGAGATGGTCCAGAACCATTTGCCGGTAGTTGCGCCCGTTGATTTCCCCGGTTTTCTTGGAAGGTTTATGAGCCAGGTAGACCGGGACTGTGATACGTTTGTACCGGACGGACTTTTCAGTCTCGACCGGTTCTGCGACTATGTCCAGGTAGATGTTGCCGTCTTTGGTGTGTAGCCTTGTGTTCAGGTTGCCGCCCTTGGTTTTGTCACCTCTGGAAAGGTAGCGGTTGCTCCGGGCTTGGCGCCATTCTTCACGGGTTATGTTACCCTTGCAGCGTTCATGGAATAGTTTTTTACCGCCAAACACCACTGGCGGAAATGTGCCGGCATCAAGGTGTTTCTGCCAAAATGTCAATTTCCTTTCTTCTTTGTCCAGGCGTCTTTTTAACTTGGCCTTTTTTCCGGGAGACCTGGCTTTCGCCAGGCGCTTTTGGGTAAATTCCACTTTCTTTGCGGCGCCTGCGTGATTTAGTTTAACCAGCTCGATCTGTGATTTTATTGTTGCCCGGGCGTCATGAACCGCATCATTGGATTGGCGGGAATTTAGGTTAAATTTGCTTTGGGCGGATAGTCGTATGTCCTGGGTTTTCCAACCGTCCAGTAATCTTTTAAATGACCACCTTACGGCAGCGCAATAGCAGTCCATCAGGTTGTCGAGGAAGTCTTTCTGAACGTCCGTTAACTGGAGGATGATGCCTCTAACCGTGGTTTTCGTAGGCCTCCACCTCCTGCTCAATAAATTCAGTTAGCTTTTTTGCCACACGCCCGCCTCGTTTGCCATATATCTTGGCGGAAAACCTGGTTACAATGGCGATCATGTCTTCTACCAGTTCTTCTTGGGGCGATTTTTCTTCGTCCAATTCTATGATGTCGATTTCAACACCGCATGACCGATAATACTGCTCCAAATACTTATAGCCAAAACGGGTCAACCGGTCTTTATATTCGATGACAATTACGTCTATTTCGCCTTTTGTGGCTGTTTTGGCTAATTTAGCAAGCTCCCGCCTGTTTTCGTTCAGACCGGATGCGATTTCGGTATATACTGCTTTAACCTGATAACCTTTTTCTACCGCATAAGCTATTAAGCGTTCTTTTTGCCGCTGGAGATTCCCGGCTTCAGCCTGTTTGGCAGTAGATACGCGGGCGTAAATAGCGCATTGTTTTGTTTCATTCACAGTTATCTCTTCGCCAATTAAAGCCATTATTTGTGATTCTTTATAGCGCCTATGGCCGCCGGGTGTGCGCAAAGGTTTTAATTTTCCTTCTCTTTCCCACCGGCGCAATGTTTCAGGCCAAACATTTAATAGTTTAGCTAACTGATTAGTGGTCAGTAATTTTTCCATTGACATCATCTCCTGCCAACAGTTTAACATGTACACATGTTTGGTGTCAATGGATTTATCATTTTTATATAATTATGTCCAATTATTTTGTAGCTGTTTCAAACCTCCTTTAACGGTGCCATGATGGGCAATGTGCTTTGCTTTGCAGTTTAATTATAGTTATTATATCCCAATAGTGGATAGCCGGAAAGCAATAAGGCCGCATTTTTGGAGATGTTAACGGGGACAAGGGCGGCATTATGATGGCTAGATTATTTTTGGTTTAGGCATATGTTATAATATAGCATATATAAACATAAATGTAAATTAATGTTTATATATGATGATGAATGATAGGATATGATTGTATATGAGAGGGTGAAGTATGGGGTAATTTTTAACTCAGCAGGAACTTTGCCAATGGCTAAAGATTAGCCCGGCAACGGCCCTTCGCTGGAGAAAAGAGGGGATGCCTTTTTAAAGCATGGCAAAAGTGTAAGGTTTGATAAGCAACAGGTCCTAAAATGGTTAGAACAAAAGAATAGTAAAAATTAAAGAAGCCGCTACCCCGCCAAGAGTTGTCGGCTTCTCAAAACCCCTTACCCCAAGGGCGGGTTTTCTATTGCCTTTTTACAGTTTAAATACTAAACCCTCCCTGGAAGATTGTCAATAATAATTTGAGAGACAGGAGGGCTTATAATGTTTAGAAATCTCAAAGCAGAAATGGCTCGCCAGGGTTTGACCGGTAAGCAGATCGCGGTTGCCATCGGAATTTCTGAGAAGGCTTTTAGCAATCGTATGAGTGGCCGGACTGAGTTTTTAATGGGTGAGCTAATTGCCATCAGAGAGACTTTTTTCCGTAATCTTGATATTGGATACCTTTTCTTTGAAATGCATGAGGAGGTTGATTTGTTATGAGAGCATGGGAAAAAGTAAGTGGCGACACTGGCAAAGGTGCTGGCTTGAGCAAGCGGGAAAAGGTATCGGGATCTAAAGTGCGCCCGGCCTCTGGGGCTGAGCTCTGGGGTCAGTGCCGGTCGCACCTTGTCCGGATGCAGGCCTGGTGGGGGGGCAATTCTGTGTATGTCGGCCACACCACCGGGGCCAGCTTTGAGGGTAAGTTTTGTAGGTCGGCCCCGGTAGTATGGCCAGTTCTGTGGTCCTTAAATGAATCTTTATTCATTTTGCTAAGCGTGATAATATGAGGGGAGTAGAAAAAATAACCTGTATTCGGGAGAGGAGTAATTAGCATGAGTTATCAGGAGATTCTATTGGACCGGCAGGACGGCATTGCGGTTATAACCATCAACAGGCCAAAGAAGGCCAACTGCATGGATGCCGGGCTATACCGGGAGTTTGAGCAGGTTCAGCAGGAGCTGCATCATGATGATACCGTCAAGGTCATTATTTTAACCGGGGCCGGGGACAGGGCCTTTTGTGCCGGCATGGATTTATCAGTGCTGGGCGCGGCCGATGGCAGCTTTGCGCAGCGCTCCCTGGGCTGGTTTCATGAAATAAACAACCGCTGGGAGAGGCATTCCCGCCCGGTTATCGCCGCCATTAACGGCGCCGCCGTCGGGGGCGGCCTGGAGCTGGCCCTGGCCTGTGATCTGCGGGTGGCCGCCGAGACCGCGGTGCTGTCCATTCCCGAGGTGCGCCTGGGCCTGGCCCCGGACCTGGGCGGCTCGCAGCGACTGACCCGGTTGGTTGGTCCGGCCCGGGCTAAGATGGTCATTCTGACCGGCGATAATTACAGCGCCGCCCGGGCCCTGGAACTGGGCATGGTGGACCTGGTTGTGCCCCGGGACAAGTTGATGGAGGAGTCCTTTAAGCTGGCTGCCAAAATTGCCGGCAACGCCCCCCTGGCGGTTAGATTTGCCAAGCGGGCCATTAACCTGTCCAGCGAGGTGAGCCTTACCGCCGGGCTGATGTTTGAAGAGCTCTCGGCCTCCTACTGCCTGAACACTGAGGACAAAAAAGAGGCCGTGTTATCTTATGTGGAAAAGAGAAAGCCAAATTTCAAGGGCCGGTAAGATGTTTTTACATGGCAAAATAACAAGCCATTGCTATTGTCAATTATGTTCCGGGGCAATATAATAGTATTATAAGAATATTACGTCAATGGTGACGGTGAATGGCAATGAGGCCTGCGCGTTTTCGGTTGGGAAACGGTACGGGCCTTTTGTGTTTGTTTAAGTATTCTCCTGCAAGCATGGGTTCATCACTGGACTCGGCTAACATTCAGAGGGGGTTGAATCCCCCTCTGAATGAAGTCTCGTTCAATAGGCAGGGTTGCTTGAGCCGGTACGAGGGGGCGATTAGCGCAAGCTAAGTGGTATACGCCATGTTTGCCAGAGTACAGGGTTGACGGTAATCAGTAATGGTGAAGGGGGGTATAAAATGACCGGTTGTCCGATGGCCTACAGGGATCAATGTAACAACTGCGACTATTTTGCTAACTGCGCACCCTCTCAGGCAGTTAAGAAAATTGAGCTTCTAGAGCGGGCAATTAGTGAGCTTAAAGCAATGCTGGAGCAGGCGCTAATTAAAAAAGTTGTTTAAGTGGCTAGAACTCTATATCCTGCCCCTCCCGGAGCAGCAGCCCCAGCCGGAGGTGATAGGGCAGGTGACAAATAATAATTGTCTCCAGGGGGTGCTCAATTTCCCGGAACAGGTGGGGAAATCTGCCGTGCCAGGTCAGTGGCACCTTAACGGTCACCTGCTCTGCGGCCACCGGATCGTCCTTAAGCTGGGGACGCCAGAATACGGCTGGTATAACGTCCATCAGGCGCTCCTCGAAGGGCCACAAATTAATCTTGCTTGCTTCCCCGGCATATCTAACCTCGGGGGGGGAGTAACCGAACACTGTGCAGTGGTTCATTACTTCTTCCAGGTTGGTGGGCCGGGGCTTTATTTGGTCCCGCAGCTTTTGCAGCCGGGCCAGGATGTGCGGGGGGTAGATAAAGGTCTCCGGAAGCCCGGCCCCCGGACTGCTGCCGGCGGGATCGCCATACAGGTAAACCAGGCCGGGGCTCTGCCTGCTTTGGCCCAGCAGGGTTAGTCTTCTTGCCAGGGCCGGCAGCGGGGCCCGGCTCAGGTGTAAAATGTCGCAGCTAATTGCTGCCGCGTCCAGCAGGGCATCTGTGGCCACCACAACCCACGGCCCGGACTGCCGGCCAAAGGCCTCCAGCCGGCTGACCAGACTGCCGGGCTTAATGTACCTGTCGTGGCGGGTGAACAGGGTGTGATAAAGCAGTACCGGTACGCCGGGCAGCTTTTTTTGCAGGGCCAGGTACAGCCCCTGGGCCCGGGTCAAGCTGCCGGCGATGACAACCTGGGTGGCTTCGCCGGCAGCGTAAGCTGCCACCTGGCTGGTATCAATTTCCCGGGCGACTTCCTTTACCTGGACGGTAAACGTGTCCCGGGGCAAAATGCCGGCGGCAGTCTTGTTTTTACAGGCCGGTTCGAGCAGGTCTGAAACATGGTCATAATAGTAGCAGGGTACTTTCAGGTTGTTAAAAATTTGGACTGCTTCCTGCCAGTAGCCGCTCAGTCCGGGATAATCCTCCGGCCTGCCGTCAAAGATGACCGCCGCGTCAAGGACATTCCCCAGGGCGTAGTCCGCCTGCCTGCAGCCGTGGGCCAGGCTGAAAATCAGATGGTCGATGGTGGTTACAGTAACCGGCCGGGAGAAGATGCGATCGCCGTACTTCAGGTGGGCGGTATTACCCCGGCTGCCTTTGTTGTTGTCCGGCTCCTTGAAGAATACCCGGGGAACTGGAAAATAGGAAAGGGCATGTAATAGCCCCACCCGGTCTTCCCCAAACAGAGCGGTCAGGTCCCGCCAGCGCCTGATAGAGGCCAACTGGCCGGGTGTTACCCAGATTAATTTCTGGCGTCCCCGGTTCCGGGCGACCTCCAGCACCCTGGCGGTGATCTGGCTGGTGTCCCTGCCAGCCTGCTGTGGCGCCGGGGCGGGGTGGGACTTTTTGTCCTGGCCGGCCGGATGGCCCGGGTGGACACGGTTCCACAGGGAGCCGTAAATTTGTCCCGGCCTGGCCGGATACAGGTTAAAGGTTTTGCTGGACAGTTGATCGCACTGCTTCAGGATGGTGATTGTGGCGCAATAAAGGGCCTTGGTGCGATAAAGGGGTTCCAGGCGGTGAATCTGCCGCCTTAAACGCTGCACCTCGGGCAGGATGTGATCCCTGCGCGGGCCTTTAGCCGGGTTGTTGTTTTCCAGCAGCGGCTGGTAGGCCAGGCTGAATTCCTCGGCCAGCCACCTGGCGTGGAACTCCTCGTAACGGCTCATGAATTCCCTGATGCCGTCCCACTGGTAATTTACCTCCGGTGCCAGCTCATGGCTGAAGTACATGTCGTCATAGGGCTGGGTATGGTGGGACAGGACCAGGGCCCTGACCAGCAGGTTGTGCTCCGGGGGCAGGTCGGTTTTAACCAGGGGAAGGCCGAAAAAAGTGTGCGCCAGGCGCCGTTCCAGGGTTTCTTTGGCCATGTGTTCCTGAAATTCTGCGGTGGCCTTACCCAGGTCATGCAAAAAGACTGCCAGGTATAAGATGTGGCAAAAATCCCGGTAAGCTAAATCGATGTCCCAGGCCAACCTTGCCGCCTGCTGCCGGTGGTGGCGCAGATAGCAGCCCAGGGCGGCCACACAATCCTCGGTGTGCCCCTCCAGGGTCTGATAAATGGGGTGGCCCGAAGTTTTTTTGGCAAAAAGAATATCCCTCACGCAGATCTCTCCATTTAACCCCTGTCTTGAAAATACATTTGCTTGAGGACGGATGCTTGCCGCTTGTTCATAAGCTGCGCACTGTTGTGAAATACCCACTTCCAAGCCGTAAATTTAGAAAAAAGTGGCAATCATTGAAAATCACCATCCCTGATAGTATAATAACTTCAAGGGTATAGTGGATTTTCCCTTTATTTAAATATCAAGGGTCTATTATCCCGGAGGTGAAGGGAATACAAGCGGAAGCGGCCCTGAAAAGTGGAAAAAATCTGTCCGGGGCCTGGTCTGCCCTGCGCCACCGGAATTTTCGCCTGTTCTGGCTGGGCCAGTTGTTTTCTCTGGTGGGCAGTTGGATGCAAGCCGTGGCCCAGGCCTGGCTGATTCTGGAGTTAACCGGGTCTGCCTTTTTGCTGGGGCTGGTGGGCACACTGCAGTTTGCCCCCATTCTATTGTTCTCCCTGTTTACCGGGGTGCTGGCCGACCGCTTTCCCAAGCGCAGTTTGCTGCTGGTGACCCAAAGTGTGATGATGGCGCTGGCCCTGGCCCTGGGGCTGCTTACCCTGACGGGGGTGGTGCAGTACTGGCATGTGCTGGTGCTGGCTTCCCTGGGGGGGCTTGCCCATGCCCTGGATATGCCCGCCCGCCAATCCTTGATCATTGAGCTGGTGGGCCGCCAGGATCTGATGAACGCCATAGCCCTTAATGCCATGGTATTTAACGGGGCCCGGGTGGTGGGGCCGGCGGTGGCCGGTATTCTTATCAGTATGGTGGGCCTGGCGGTCTGTTTTCTGCTTAACGCGGCCAGCTTTGTGGCTGTTCTGACAGGTCTGTGGTTGATCAGGCTTAACGGTGAGGTTGTAAAAAAACAGGGTAACGGCGGCAGCATGCTGGGGGAAATAAAAGAAGGCCTGCAATATATAATGAAAACGCCCTTTGTTAAATATGGCCTGGCTTTGATGGGTGTGATGAGCGTTTTTGCCATGAATTTTCATGTGCTGATTCCGGTATTTGCCCGGGAAGTGCTGGGCCAGGGACCCCGGGGCTTTGGGCTGTTGATGTCGGCCCTGGGCGCCGGGGCGCTGATCGGGTCCGTCAGCCTGGCTTATTTCAGTCGCTGGGAACCCAAGCGGGCGCTGATTATAGCGGGCGCCCTGGTGATGTGTGTTTCCCAGATTATGCTGGCCCCGGTGCGGCTGTTTCCCCTGTCCCTGTTTCTGCTTTTGGTTACCGGCTGGGCGATGATTACCTTTACGGCCTCCTTGAACTCTTCTATCCAGCTGCGGGTGCCGGACCATCTGCGGGGCAGGATTATGAGTGTCTATTTCCTCTTGTTTGTTGGGATGATGCCCTTCGGCAGCCTTTTAAGCGGCGCCGTTTCCCGGCTCTGGGGTTCACCGGCGGCTCTGGCCCTGGGGGCCGCCATAGGGCTGGTGGGGGTTGCCTGGCTGGGCCGGGGGCTGATTATGGCCGGCCGGGACCAGGATAGGGGAAATTCAGGTACCACTTGCAGGTAATGGCATATAATGGTATTAAAGTTGTGGGATTTGATTACACGTTTGAAGGTAAGGCACTGCTGCCCCAATAAATGACCGCAGGAAGAGACTCCCGCGGTCATTGTAAATCCTGTGCCGTTAGCCGAGAACATTTTTTTTGAATTCCTCCAGCCCGATGCGTTCGATGAACTTGGATGCGCGCTCCTTCTTCTTGCCTTCGGCAATGTAGTAGTCAAAGCACTTTTGGGTCAGATCAAGGGCCTGCTCATCGGTAAGGCCCTCGGCAATCACATCGCCCACCCGGGGCCTGGCGCCGGCGTTGCCCCCGAAGATAAGGGTCCAGCCGCTTTTCTTGCCCATAATACCCAGGTCCCGGACATAGCTTTCACCACAGCACATGGGGCACCCGGAGATCCCGATTTTGGCCTTGGCCGGCATTTCCATATGCCCCAGCAGTTGGTCGAGCTTTTGGCCCAGGCCCAGGGAGTTCTGGACTCCAAAGCGGCATACGGCGGTTCCTGGACAGGCTTGAACGTAATGCAGGCACAGCTCAACCGCCTTGCCCTGCTCCATATTCAAATCGTTCCAGACATCTTCAACGGTCTCCGGCTTGATGCCCACCAGGGCAAACCTCTGGGCCGAGGTAATCTTGATAATGGGTATCTGATGCTTTCTGGCAACATGGGCAATATTCTCAAGGATGTCCGGTGTAACCAGGCCCATCAAGGTTTTGGGGACTATGGCGTAAGTTTCCTTGTCACGCTGCAGTATTGCTCCCCGCGGTACATCTGACATAAAAAACCTCCTTTTATGATAGTTGTGGTATTTGCAAGTGTTCTTATTTCAGCGCCGGCTTTTATAATTCCTTTTTGTTAACGAAAAATTTAGATTAAATCGGAGCTATGGAGTTGTTGCAGGATTTTAGCCTGCTACGGCGAAATTGTTGCTAGCATGTAAGTGCCGGGGGTGATTACTGATGCAAAAACTTAATCCCCTTATTGTTCACCCATCGGATCCGGAAATAATTTACGTTAATATAACCGGCAGTGGTGAATTTCATAAGTCCCGGGGCATTAGTGTGCAGGACCTGCTTAAGTATGATCAGGCTGAGCGCAAGTCTCCGGTGGTGGCGGCCAAGGTAAATAACGTGGTCAGGGATTTGCAAACGTTGTTGGAGGAAAACAGTACGGTGGAGTTCCTGGACATGGAAACCGAGGAAGGCATGCGGGTTTACCGCAGCAGCCTTATTTTAGTGCTGGTGAAGTCGGTGCGGGAAATTTTACCCGGCAGCGTATGCCTGGTCCAGCACTCCCTGGGCAATAGTTTTTATGGGGAAATAACTTATCACCGCCCCCTCAAGGAGACGGATATAGTCAAAATTGAAGACCGGATGCGGGAGACGGTTGATGCCGATGAACCCATAATCAAGCAGCAGGTGCTGGCTGAGGAGTTTATCCGCTTGTTTGCCGAGCGGGGCCGGGTGGATAAAATTGCCCTGGTCAAGCAGCGCAAGCTGGAGTTGGTGGACATCCACACCTGCGGCTGGTTCATTGATTATGCCTTTGGCCCTATGGTTCCCAGCACCGGGTATTTAAAGGTGTTCCGGCTGCGGTTTTACTTACCCGGCTTTATTCTGGAATTTCCCTGGCGGCAGGAACCCCTGGCGCTGCCGGAGTACCTTGAGCAGGGTAAGTTGGCCAACGTATATTTTGAGTCGAAAAAATGGAATAAGATCATTAACATACCCAACGTAACTGTGCTTAACGAAAAGCTGGCCGCGGGGTCGGCCATTGAGTTTATCAGGGTGGCCGAGGCTTTTCACGAAAAAAAGATCAGCCGCAAGGCCGATATTATTGCCAATAACATTGATTTAATCCGGATTGTGCTGATAGCCGGGCCATCTTCTTCGGGTAAAACTACCTTCACCCGGCGACTTTCTATCCAACTGCGGGTGAATGATATTCACCCGGTACCCATTTCCATGGATAATTATTTCGTCAACCGGGAACTGACGCCCCTGGATGAGAACGGCAACTATGATTTTGAAAGCGTGGAGGCCCTGGACTATGCCCTGTTTAACGAGCATCTGACCAAATTAATCCAGGGGGAAGAGGTGGAAATACCCACCTTTAATTTCAAGACGGGCCAGAGGGAGTGGCTCGGGCATAAGATGAAACTGGGGCCGTCGGATTTGATTGTGGTGGAGGGCATTCACGGGCTGAATGACAAGCTAACCCGCTCCATTCCCAAAGGCCGGAAGTATAAGATTTATGTCAGCGCCCTTACCCAGCTGAACCTGGATAACTATAACCGGATACCCACCACCGACGTGCGGATTTTGCGCCGAATTGTCCGGGATAACCGCAGCCGGGGCTACTCGGCCCTGGAAACCATCCGGATGTGGCCGTCGGTGCGGCGGGGGGAGGAAAAATATATTTTCCCCTTCCAGGAAACTGCCGATATCATGTTCGACTCATCCCAGATTTATGAGCTGGCGGTGCTCAAGCCCTATGCCGAGCCCCTGCTGGCGGAAATCACCCCTGACCGGCCTGAGTATGCCGAGGCCCGGCGACTGTTGGAATTCCTGAGCTATTTTGTGCCCATTGATGAGTATGAGGTGCCCAGGAATTCAATTCTCAGGGAATTTATCGGCAGCAGCTGCTTTATGTGAGTAATTTAGTTTTATTCAGGTATTCAGAATTCAGGAGTCAGGATTCAGAATAACCGTATATCTCATACTTCGGAAACGCCATGGATAAACGATAAACCG